>JANQKN010000126.1 GCA_028281065.1 Flavobacteriaceae bacterium
CAGTTTAGAACTTCGTATTCCGTAGAACACGATATAACCATAGCAGGCTATAATGAGGATAAATGCCATTTTAAAGCCTATGGAATCTGCTAGGTATCCATATAGGGGAGGAATAAAAGCACCTCCCGCTATGGCAGTACATAGAATTCCGGAACCTTGGGGTTTAAGGTTCCCTAATTTAGCGATGGCTATGGTAAAAATAGTGGGGAACATCACCGAATTGAACAGTCCAACAGCAATAATGGACCACATGGAAACGAATCCAGTGGTAAACATGGAGATTAAGACAAGTGCGATGGCGCTGAACCCGAAAAGGGATAATATTCTGGAGGGTTTAAAGATGGTGGTAAGGTAAGCGCCCACAAACCTTCCTATCATGGCTCCGGTCCAATAGAAGAAAACGAAAGCACCTACAATTCCTTTGGGGTCCACTTCTTCGATGTTCGAAGAATGCACCAAGTCGAAAATACTGGACATAAAGTCGCTTGTTTTTATTTTTGCGGCTAGTTTCATGTCCAAAAAGTAATTGGTGAGGAAAGTCCCAATAGCTACTTCGGTTCCTACATAGATGAAGATTCCTATGGCTCCCAATAAAAGGGTTTTGCTTTTTAGTACACTGGAATAGGAGCCTTTGGAAGTGGTGTCCAATATTTTAGGAAGCTTCATGAAGGCAACAAAAAGACCGAGTATAATAAGTAAGATCGCCAAAATGAGAAAGGGGTTTTGTACGGCAGACGCCTCGGCAGCATAATATGCAAGTCTATCGCTTTCACTTAAGTTGTTTATTTCCTCTTTGGTCAAGATTTTATCGCTCAAAATAAAAATAGCCCCTAATATGGGGGCAATTGCGGTTCCTAACGAATTGAAGGCTTGGGAAAGATTTAGTCGGCTGGAAGCCCCTTTTGGATCACCCAATACCGCAACATAAGGATTGGCTGCTACCTGTAGTAAAGTCATCCCTCCAGCTAGGGTGAAATAACCAATCAAAAACAAAGGGAATAACCGTAAAGAAGCTGCAGGATAAAAGAGTAGGCAGCCAGTACCCATCGTAACCAATCCTGCTATAATCCCTTTCTTATATCCAATTTTTCGCAGTAGGTTTCCTGCAGGAATCGAGAAAACCCCATAGGCGATAAAAAATGCAAATTGTACCAGGCTGGCCTCAAAATTCCCAATGGAAAAAATCTCGCGCAATCGAGGAACCAACGAATCCACCAACACCGTTATGAGTCCCCAGGTAAAGAAAAGGGAGGTTAGGATGATAAATGCCTTTCTGTAATTGGGACGGATCTTTTCCATGGAATGGGTTGGTTAAAAATTGGTTGTCCGAATATATCAAAAAAAAATGTGTTGATGGGGAAAGCTAGGGAGCCCGCAGGTGGTGCTATTTGTTGAAACGATTCTTCTTTTTTTAAAGATGAAATGTATAGGAAGACTCGTAGCTTTTATTTGTAAAGCTGCAGCTAGTGGTTTAATGTGAAAAACCTAGGCCAACAGAAATGACAGCAAACATTACTTCAAAAGCAATGAAATACTGCCATTCCTTACTGAGGCCATACTAGCTAATCTAATCGCTTCGAAACTATAAATACCTGTTTAAATATCCATGCCCAAACCAACGATCGGGCTGTTTTGGGGAACGTACGGTATTTTTAAGGAACAAACGGGAAATTGTACTGTTCTTATAATCCTTGTTTGGTGTTTTGGTTTGCAAAGAAACTCGAAATGTATCCAAGTTGTTAATTGGCTCACCAAACCCTTGAAGAGAAATTAGAGGGTTATTTTATGAACAGAAACTCTTGCAGCTTTTGCAAGCGTCTTTTGGCAATGGGTAAGGGTTTGTGATTGGCTATCTCACAATAAAACCCGGCTTCCTTGTTTATACTTGTAACATATTTTAGGTTAACCAAGTAGCTTTTGTGTATCCTAAAAAAGAGGGAAGGGTCTACGACCTCTTCGTAATAGCCCAAGCTTTTTGTTGAAACCATTTGTTCGCCGTTATTTAAATACAATACGGTATACTTGCCTTCGGATTCTAGATACATTACATCTTCTGACCTAATGAAATCGATTTTTTTAAGGGAAGAAACCGTTAAAAATTCATTAGGTAACCTGTTCTCACAAATGGACTTGGAAAGCATATGGATTTGCCTTTCGTCTAAGTATCTTTCGTTTAGGATGCTTTTGTGCGCTTTATTTACAGCAACTATCAACTCCTCTATATCAACAGGTTTTAGAATATAGTCTACTGCATTAAATTTAAGTGCTTTTAGGGCAAATTCTTCGTATGATGTAACAAAGATGACATGGGTCTTCCTAAAGGAAATTTCTTCTAATAAGTCGAAACCTGTACCTGTGTCCAAAACAATGTCCAGAAAAACCAACTGGGGTTGCAGTTCATTAATTAGTTGGACGCCCTTTTCTTTTGTACTTACCCTATCCAAAATCTTTATTTGCGGACAGTATTTGGTTACAAAGTGCTCTAGAAGTTCTAGGTTGTACAATTCGTCGTCTACAATTATTGCTGTGATGTCAGTGCTCATGGGGGTTCAGCCTTTTAAATAATTACAAAAAACAATAATGTCTATAGCATTCTCAATTAAGAATACATACAGAGTTTACCAAGTCAGGTTGTATTTGCGTGGGGATAATGAATCGAAGATTCACGTGATCTCTTTAGCGGAGGAAAGATTGGGAGATCCATATTTTATATTACTAAAGTAGGAAAATAATGCTAAAGATTTCCAATAATACCGAAAAACAGATTGTTTTTTTCGACAAAACGCAGGAAAAATTGACAAACCACAACAAAATAAGGAAGTGGTAAAAAAAACAAAACCCACTCCTAGGAGTGGGTTCTAAGGTGGTGCCTCCAGGAATCGAACCAGGGACACACGGATTTTCAGTCCGTTGCTCTACCAACTGAGCTAAGGCACCTCGCTAATGCGGCTGCAAATATAATCCTATTTTGTCTTTTGCAAAACATAAATTAGAAAAAAAACATTTTGTCTTTTTCTTACTTTAATAGTGTATTAACAAACTCGAAGCAGTCGATATTGTATTTTTAGCGCCTCATTGTGTTATATGAACCTAATTGTAGATGTAGGAAACACTTCGATCAAACTGGCTGTCTTTGCCGAAGATCGGTTTGCTGAAAAAATTGTTTCCACCCCCGATTCCTTTTCAGAGGATCTTCAACAACTGGAAAGTGATTTTCCAAAGTTGAAACGTTGCATCGTTTCTTCGGTAGGGGACTTTAAGGCCTATACACAATTGGAGAACACCTATAAAGTATTGCGGTTGGATCATACAACGCCGGTCCCTTTTCAAAACGATTATGGAACACCCAAAACACTTGGGGTGGATCGTATTGCTTTGGTAAGTGCAGCCGCTAGCCAGTTTCCTGATAAAAATGTATTGGTAATCGATGCGGGAAGTTGTATTACCTACGATTTTTTAACACACGAGAATGTGTATTTGGGAGGGGCTATTTCCCCAGGGATACAGATGCGGTATAAATCTTTGAACACTTTTACCGCGAACCTTCCGTTATTGGATGCAGAGGCACCAAAAAATTGGATAGGAAGCTCTACCCAAGACTCCATGCACATAGGTGTTGTGCAGGCTGTTGCCCATGAAATAGATGGGTTTATAGCACAGTATAAGGAAGATTTTTACGATTTAACGGTTATTTTAACAGGCGGAGACACTCAATTTTTGCGAGATCGCATAAAAAATGACATCTTTGCCAACTCAAATTTTTTGTTGGAAGGTTTAAACCATATTTTGGAATATAACAAGGATTCATGCTGAAACGTTTTTTTATCATTACACTACTGTTGTTCAGTAGCTTGGTAGTTGCCCAAGAAGGAACTACTTCTCCATACTCATTTTTTGGTGTGGGTTCACTAAAGTTCAAGGGAACTGTAGAGAATAGGGCAATGGGAGGTCTAGGCGTTTTTGCAGACAGTATACACCTTAATTTACAGAACCCTGCGAGTGTTGCAGGACTTCGATTGGTAAACTATTCGTTAGCGGGAAGTCACAGATTCAACAAACTAGCTACCGAACAGGATTCCCAAAATGCTACTACAACAACCCTGGATTATATAGCCATTGGGATTCCGATGGGTAAATTCGGGGCTAATTTTGGTTTGGTTCCCATAACATCCACAGGATATAAGTTGCAGAACGAAGTGGGGGGTAGTCTTACCCAGTTTGAAGGAAGCGGGGGACTTAACAAGGCGTTCTTTGCCTTAGGGTATCAAATCACACCCAAACTTAGTATAGGGGTAGATGCAAATTATAATTTTGGAAACATAGAGAACATAGCTACCAATACCCAGGAAGATGTTGAGTTGGGAAGTCAGGAGATCAATAGGTCGACACTGTTGGGTTTCAGTTTTAACTTTGGAGCTATCTACAGGACTATGGTATCCGATAACCTAGAGATGATTTCGAGTGTAACCTATACACCGGAAACCGATCTTACTTCAGAAAACGAAAGGGTTGTTGCCAGTATTCAGCAGCTTCCTTCTGGGGCGATACGCCCGTTGGATATACGTGAAATTGCGGTAGATGATACCGATCTTACATTCCCTTCACAATTTACATTGGGAACGGGTATAGGAAAGCCCAAAAAATGGTTTTTAGGAGGGGAGTATACTTCGCAAAAAACCAGTAACTTTACCAACCGGTCTTTCGATCTCCCCAATGTTACCTTCGAAGATGCTTCTAAATTCAGTTTAGGAGGGTTTTATATCCCTAACTATAATGCATTTGGAAATTACTTTAAACGAGTGGTTTACAGGGCTGGGATTCGGTTTGAAGAAACAGGAATTAACATTAATAATGAATCTATAAATGAATTTGGCATATCTTTTGGTATGGGGTTACCTATAGGAGGGAGATTCTCCAATCTTAACCTAGGTTTTGAGTTCGGAAGACGAGGAACAAAAAACGCAGGTTTGGTACAAGAGACCTTCTTCAATACATTCATAAGTTTGTCACTAAACGACAAATGGTTTGAAAAAAGATATTTTGATTAATTACAAAAATACTAACACAATGAAAACGAAAGTTATTTTATTAGTAACAGCTCTAACGCTTACTTTTAGCAGTAACATGCTGGCGCAGATGGACGAATGTGTGGTAACAGCTTCTTTGTTCATAGAGCCTGCTAAGGCTAAAAACTATGATGCCGCTTTACCACATTACAGTAAAGTGGTAAAAGAATGTCCCACCTACAGCTTGGCCACTTACCAATACGGTGCTAAGATGTTCGAGCATTTTATCAAAAATGGTGATAAGTCTAAAATTGGGGACTACGAGAGTAACTACAACCTTATGAAGACCAATTACCCTGCTAAGACTAAAGTAGGAAAGGAATTGGCCAAAATTGCGCAGATTAAGTACGATAACGGCATAGGGACCAAAATGGAGTTGTTCAATGCTTTCGATAAAGCTTACAAAACGGACGAAAAAACTTTTACAAGTCCTAAGAGTTTATATACCTATTTCTCTTTAGCAAAAGATCTTTTCGTAGAAGATGGTAAGGATATCCAGGAGGTATTCGACCTTTACGATGTTGTTCAGGAAAAGATCAGTAAGGAAGAAGTGAAGTATGCCGGTAAGTTGTCTGAGTTGATCGAGAAAGAGCAATCTGGTACTGCCTTAACAGCTAAGGAAACCAAGAGAATGAAAGGTTATGAGAAGAACTTGGAGAGCTATGGGAAAATCAAAGGAAGTATAGATACCAAATTAGGAGATATAGCAGACTGTACTAATCTAGTTCCTTTGTATGAAAAACAATGGGAAGAAAAGAAGAACGATGTAAGCTGGTTGAAGAGTGCTGCTGGTAAGTTGAACTCCAGAGACTGTGATACGCCTATGTTCTTCCAGATGGTACAGCAACTACACACGCTTCAGCCTTCTGCAGCTTCTGCTTTCTACTTGGGTAGATTGGCCGAAAAAGAAGGAAAAGCTAGTGAAGCCAAGGATTATTATACCCAAGCGATCGATTTAGAGCCGGATCCTAACCAAAGAGTAAAGTACTACTACAGCTTGGCAGAGAACTACAGAAAGAAAGGAAGCTATGGGCAAGCTAGAAAGTACTACAGAAATATGTTGGAGATTAAGCCTAACTCTGGTTCTGCTTATTTAAAGATTGCTAGCATGTACGCTAAGAGTGCCAACAACTGTGGAAATAGCGTATTCGAAAAGAGAGCTATTAACTGGTTGGCTGCTCAAATGGCCGATAAAGCTGCCCGCGTAGATCCTTCTATTGCATCTACGGCAAGAAGTGCTGCAAGCAGTTACAGACAGCGTGCTCCTAGCAAGAGCGATATCTTTAGCGAAGGAATGGCGGGTAAAACCGTAAGCTTTAGCTGTTGGGTAGGAGGAAGCGTAAGGGTTCCTAGTCTATAAGGATGATATCTTTAAAATATATGATCAAAAACGTGATTGTTGTTTTGGCAACAATCACGTTTTTTTCTTGTGAAGGAAACTACAAAAATGTCCAGAAACTAAGCCAGCAGGATAACCTTCCTGCAGGGGAAGGGGAAGGGATACGAATGGTCTATACAGACTCGGGAAGGGTGGTTGCCACGCTTAACACCACCAAGGTGCTCGATTATGAAAACCTGGATTTTGGCTACCGGGAATTTCCCGAAGGTGTAGAAGTTCATTTTTATGAGAACGGGGAAAAGAGCATTGTTACTTCAGATTTTGCCGTGCAATATCCCATAACGGGAATCGTAGACCTTCGCAAGAATGTGGTGTTGGTAACTTCAGACGGCAACGTTTTAAATGCCGAACAACTTTACTGGGATCAAAACAACAAATGGGTGTTTACGGACCAACCCTATCGCATCACTTTTAAGGACGGTTCCTACAATGATGGGGCGCGTTTCGATGCAAATGAAGATTTTACCGTATTTTTATCCCGTAAAAACGACGGTATCCAAATGATCGATCAAAACCAAGATTTCAATGAGTAAAAAAATCTATCAACTCTTCGAGTATGCCTATTTGGTCATGGCAGCACTTTCTGTATACATTGTTATAACCAATTGGGAATCTGATAGGGGAAGAGCCTATCTGTTTGGCTTTTTTGGGGTAGTAGCTATTTTTATGTTCATTTTCAAAAGAAGGTTTCGCAAGCGCTTGGAGAGTAGAAACGAAGACCAATAAATGGAGTTTCAGATTCTGATCATTGTACTCTCCCTAATTCTTTCTGCTTTTTTTTCGGGCATGGAGATTGCCTATGTTTCGGCTAATAAGATCCACATAGAGATCGAAAAGAAGCAGAGCAATTTCTTGGCGCGTATCCTTCAACGAATCACGAAACGTCCCTCAAAATTCATCGCAACCATGTTGGTGGGCAATAATATTGCCTTGGTGGTGTATGGGTTTTTTATGGGCGATCTGTTGGTAGAATGGTTTAAAACCTTCCTTCCTTCAGATTATGCAATAGTCAATTTTTGGCTGGTAGAGTTCAGCCTCCTTACCAAAACCATAATTTCTACCCTGGTTATTTTGCTTACAGCCGAATTTCTTCCCAAGGTGTTTTTTCAGATTTATGCCAATAGGTTGGTAAAGGTTTTTGCCTTTCCTGCGTATCTTTTCTATTTACTGTTTTCTGTAGTTTCCGAGTTCATCATCTGGATTTCCGATTTGGTGCTAAAAGTGTTCTTTAAGACCGAAGGGGATGCGGTGCAGCTAAGTTTCAGTAAAGTGGAACTGGGAAATTACATCAGTGAACAAATAGAGACCTTGGAGCAAAAAGATGAAATCGACAGTGAGATTCAGATTTTTCAGAACGCGTTGGAGTTTTCCGAAGTGAAAGCCCGCGAAGTCATGATACCCAGAACCGAAGTGGTGGCCGTGGACATCCATACTATGCCCAAGGAACTTCAGGAGTTATTTTCGGATACGGGGTTTTCTAAAGTTTTGGTTTACAATGAAAGCATAGACGATATTTTGGGGTACATCCATTCTTTCGAGCTTTTCAAAAAACCTTCTGTCATCAAAAAAATACTCATGCCTGTAGTGTTTGTTCCTGAAACCATATTGGCAAAAGACGTACTGAATATATTGAGCAAGAAGCGTAAAAGCATTGCCGTGGTGATCGATGAGTACGGAGGAACCTCGGGGATTATTACCGTAGAGGATATTATAGAAGAGCTTTTTGGGGAGATTGAAGACGAACACGATTCTGTTGCCCTTACCGAAACCGAGTTGGACGAAAACCACTACCAATTCTCTGCACGACTCGAGGTGGATTACCTAAACGAAACCTATAAATTGGACCTTCCCGAGGATGATGCCTATGAAACTTTAGGGGGGATGATCGTAAACTACACAGAGGAAATTCCGCAACAGGACGAAACTTTGGAGATCGAAAACTTTATCATCCAAATCGTCGAAGTTTCCAACACCAAAATAGAATTGGTGGAAGTTCGAAAGAATTTCGAGGAATAAATTTCAAAAAACACTTGTTTTTTTAGTGCGAACCTTTTTATAAATCAGGGGAAAATGGTATTTTCGCCCACTATTAAATTTCTACAGTAATGGCAATATTAAATAGCATTAGAAAAAGAGGAGTATTCCTTATCATCATTATAGCATTGGCGCTTTTTGCTTTTGTTTTGGATGGAGTGATAAATAGCAAGACCAGTGGCGGCGGTGGTGATATAGAGAATACTGTGGCGGTAATCAATGGAAGGGAACTTTCCAGGGAAGATTTTATGGGGAAGGTAGAAAACCAACAAAGAGCTTTGGGCCCCAACGGTACAACAGCACAAGCGGTAAATATGGTGTGGGATCGTGAATTGCGCAATGTTCTTATGCAGCAGCAGATCGAAGCATTGGGAATGACCGTGAGCCAGGAAGCAATTAATGAGCAACTAAGCTTGGTGTTGTCCAACAACCCAACCTTCTTGGATGAAAATGGAATCTACAGTGAAGCTAAAATGCATGAGTATGTTGCCAGCATACAAGGGGACGATCCATCTTCAAGACAATTAAAGCAAGCTTGGGATGACTTTATAGAAAGTACCCGCGAAGGGATCCTTCAAGCCAATTATATGAACATGGTTCGTGGAGGGTTGGCTTCCACCCTTTCTGAAGGGGAGCAGCAATATCGTTTCGAAAACGACAAGATCAATATCCAATACGTACATGTGCCATACAGCAAAATCGCTGACGAAGATGCGGTTGTATCCGAAGCAGAGATAGCGCAGTACATCAAGGCCAATCCTAAACAGTTCGAAGTAGATCCTTTGGTGGATATTCAATACGTTACTTTTGAAGAGAAACCTTCAGAAACCGACATGGAAGACGCAATGGCAGAAGTGGAAGCTTTAAAAGCCCCTTTTGGTGCTGCCGAAGACATTGCAGCTTATGTAAACAGTAATTCCGATACCCCATACAATGGAATATGGTTGAAGGAAAGCAATTTACCTGCGTCGATTAAGGATACGATTTTAAAATTACCGGAAGGAGATGTATATGGACCGTACCAAGTGGACGATTCGTATAACCTATCTAAAGTTATCGAAAGACGTCAACTTCCTGATTCTGTTGAAGCAAGACACATCCTGATTCCAATTGGATTAAGCATTAAAGACAGTATTACCCGTACCCCAGAGCAAGCAAAGATATTGGCAGATAGTATCCTAACTGTGGTAAAAGCCAATAAATCCAAGTTCGAGGATATGGTATCCGAATTTTCTTCCGATATAGCAAGTGTGGAAAAAGGAGGTAAATACGAATGGTTCCCTTACAATAGAATGGTTCCAGCATTCCGTGATTTTACTTTTGAAGAAAAAACAGGTGATATGGGAGTGGTAGAGACCCAATTTGGGTACCACATCATAGAGGTTTTGGGACAGAAAGATATGCAGCCCGTTGTAAAAGTGGCTACCCTCAAGCAAAACATTGAGCCAAGTGATGCCACTTTAAGTGCACTGTTCTCTGAAGCTGCTAAATTTGAAGACGGAGTCCGTAATGGCGATTTCAACACATTGTCCGAAGAGCAAGGATTGGAAACAAGACCTGTAAACAAGATTGGTGAGAGAGATGCCAGTATCCCTGGAATTGGAAATAACCGAAGCATTGTTAACTGGGCATTTCAAAAAGACACCGAAGTTGGGGATGTGAGTAGGTTCGAAGTAGACGGTGCTTATGTTGTAGCTCAACTTACCCGTAAGAGTGATAAAAAAGCATTACAGAGTGTAGCAGAAGCTTCCAGTGTTGTTACTCCTATCTTGAGAAACAAAAAGAAAGCACAAAAAATACGTGAAGGTATTACAGGAACCGACCTACAAGGGGTAGCTTCCAGCCAGAACGTTACCGTAAAAACGGCAAGTGCTTTAACACGATTTGCACCTACCATTGCTGGAGCAGGAAACGAACCTGCTGTAGTTGGAGCTGCTTTTGGAAAGGACGCTGGTGAAACTACAGAGCTAATCGATGGTGAAGCAGGTGTATATATGGTAAAAGTATTGGCAGTGAATAAAGCTCCGGATTTGGAAAACTATGCTTCTTATGCCAACCAATTGAACGCTAAGGCCAGTGGAGCCATTAACAATAGAGTATTCGAAGCATTGAAAAATGCAGCAGACATCGAAGACAATAGAGCTAAGTTCTATTAATAGAATCTAGACAATATAAAAAAGCCCTTACGCACCGCGCTAAGGGCTTTTTTATGCAATCATGTTATTAAATGGGATGATGGTTTTGTAGCCCCGTTTCTTAAAGTAATCCAAGTCGTCAGCTTCCCCTGTTACCATGATAAAGTCACCACCCCAAGCTCCTAAGCTCTTAATGGCTCCGGGATAGTCCGAAAAAAGAAAATCCTTAATGGTGGGCAAATCTATAATTGAAGCAATAGCAGTTTCGTGCCGTTCGATCAAGGTGATAAATTTGGATAGTGTTTTGCATTCAGATAACTCGAGGGTCATTTTGGAAAATAGCGTTAGGTCGATGCTCTTTTTAGCGCTGGCATTTTGATAGCGGGCGATTCCTTCCTTGCTATCCTGTTTTTGGTTAAGGTGTACAAAAAAAATTTTGTCTGTAAAATCCCAAGAAAGTGCAATGGGCATTGCCTTGGGCTGCCCTTGCTCCAGGGTATAAATAAGTGGGGTTTTGTATTGTGCTACCGCTACATCGTAGCCACTTCCTCCAAAGCTTTCACTAAGCAAGGTGTATGAGTCGATTTTTGCCCACTGCGCAATAGAATGGATAAGGGTAGAAGAAGTACCCAGTCCCCAGCTCCTAGGGAAATCCAAAGCCGTTTCCACATTATAGCCATGCTTTGTAGATAAAAATTCTGGGTTAAGATCTTTTGCTTTCCTCAAAATGTTCTGAAGGGTTTCCGAAATCGGGTTGTTCCCTTTATAGTCCAAGTCCTTTGTGCTGAATGTTTCCTGATACCATACCGTTCCGTTTTCATCCAGGCTTTTCCATTCAATAATGTTTTTATTCGTGCGGGATACTTTTAAAGTTTGTCCATAGGATGTAGGGATGGCTAGGGCTTTTGCCCCGTCCAAAACCACATATTCTCCTGTTAGGAGTAATTTACCTGGACTATGAAAGTTTTTGGTCAAAACTATGAACGTAGGTTTTCTATAAATTCAACAACGGCGCTATGGGAAACAGTCTGTTCCTTAAAATGATCCACCGCTTTTTCTTTCTCCTGCATATTGGCATTTACCTGATTCAGGATATTCATAAGGTGCATTTTCATATGACCTTTCTGAATCCCGGTCGTTACCAAAGACTTAATGGCCGCAAAGTTTTGCGCTAAACCAGCTACAGCCACAATCTGCATCAATTCCTGTGCATTGGGTTTTTGAAGTATTTTAAAAGCCAATTTCACCAAAGGGTGTAATGAAGTTAGCCCACCCACGGTTCCCAAAGCCAAAGGAATATCGATACCAAAACGAAAGGTGTTATCTTCTACAGAAGCGTGCGTTAAGCTTTTGTAATGCCCGTCTTTGGACGCATAAGCATGAATACCTGCTTCTACGGCCCTAAAATCATTCCCTGTTGCCAATATAACGGCGTCGATACCATTCATGATCCCTTTGTTGTGGGTAACGGCTCTTCGTGGCTCGGTTTGGGCAATATTAACCGCCCTTACAAACCGATCGGCAAACTCCTGGGCATTTTCAGGGTTGGGATCCAAGTCAGAAACGGGACAGCTAACTTCGGCCTGTACTCTACACTCGGGAACATAATTGGAAAGAATGCTCATTACCACTTCTGGACAACCGCCTTCATTCTCAAAAATCGGTTGTTTTTGGGCTTCGGTTTCAAAAGTCCGGGCAATGGTTTCCAAACAACTGTTTATGAAGTTGGCTCCCATGGCATCCAGGGTTTCGAAAGTACAATGCAACTGATAAAAACCATTGAGCTTCTCCGTGCTGTCTTTCAGTTCTATATCCAGCAAACCACCCCCACGTTTTTTCATGTTTTTTTCGATGTCCTCTATGCTTCCTTTCAAGCGGGGAAGTACACTTTCGAAAAAGGACTGCAGGGTTTCTTTCTTTCCGAAGAAATTGAAATAGACCTGCCCGTTTTTAGTCGTCCCTAGGATCTTTGTGTGAAAGCCTCCCTTGTTTAACCAAAACTTGGCTGCATTACTCGCTGCGGCGACTACCGAACTTTCTTCAATAACCATAGGTAGCGCATAGAGGTTTCCATTAATGAGGAAATTTGGGGCTATCCCAAAAGGGAGGTAGTAGTTGGTGAGGGTGTTTTCTATAAAATCGTCATGCAAATCCTGAAGCTTGCCATCGGGGTTCCAGTACTTTTTAAGAATGGAAATGGCATCGGAATCCTCATCTAGATAGTGGGTAGCTAGCCAATCTATTTTTTCTGCTTTGGTCTTTTTTGAAAATCCTGAAACAGGGTTGGGCATGGTTATTTTATTTTGAAAGCAAAGATAGCGTTAAAATCTTCATTCATGAATTTATGGCTCAAGGACGTAAAGCTTCGAATAGTAAGCAGTTTTATGTGTTTTTTATGGGAAAACCTTCGGTATTTAACAGAAAAAACAAGGGAATTTTCAGGAAATTTTAGTAAAATTGGCGTAACTAAATTTTAACAGTTTGAAAAAATTACTTTCACTTGCTGTACTAGCGTTTCTAATAACGTTTTCTTCTACCCTTACAGCACAAGAAAAGAACATTACACTTGAGGATATTTGGGGAGGTGCTTTTCGCACCGAGCGACTGGATGTGCTTAGATCCCTAAAGAACGGAAAAGAATATTCGGTACTTAATTTCAATAGGTCCAAAGGGACTTCGGCCATAGATGTTTACGATTACAAAAGTGGTAAAAAAGTAAAGACCTTATTGGACAGTGAGAACTTAAACGATATAAGTCGTTTCATTTCTTACGAATTCAGTAGCGATGAGTCCAAAATACTATTGGCTACCCAGTTACAACAGGTATTTAGGAGATCGGCTTTAGGAACCTTCTATGTGTACGATGTGAACTCGAAAACGGCTACCCTGTTATCCGAGAATAAGGTGCAGGAACCTACCTTTAACCACGATGGCACCAAAGTAGCTTACGGTTTCAATAACAATATTTATATCAAGGATCTGGCCAGTGGAAAAGTAACCCAGGTCACTACCGACGGTGTAAAGAACAAAATCATTAATGGTATTACCGACTGGGTATACGAAGAAGAATTTGCGTTTGTGCGCGCTTTCGATTGGAGTAAGGACGGGGCACATATTGCATACATCCGTTTCGATGAGTCCGATGTACCCGAGTTCTCTATGGATGTATATGGCGAGGACCTTTACCAAACCCAACAGGTTTTTAAGTATCCCAAAGCGGGTGAAGTCAATGCTAAGGTTTCCCTTCATTTGTATGAAGTTGCTTCTGGAAAGTCCTCAAATGTGGATGTTTCCAAATTCCACAGTTATTACATCCCGAGGATTAAATGGACCAACGATCCTGAAGTGTTGAGCGTTCAATTAACCAACCGCCACCAAAACATCTTGGATTTGGTATTTGTGGATGCCAAAAGTGGGGAGGCAGAACTCATCTATCAGGAAAAGGATGATGCGTATATAGATGTAACCGATAATTTAACCTTCCTTAACGATAACAGCTTTATATGGACCAGCGAAAAAGATGGTTGGAACCATATTTACCACTACAGCAAAAAAGGAAAGTTAATCAACCAAGTAACCAAGGGGCCTTGGGAAGTGACCCGCTATTACGGATTCGATCCTAAAACAGGGCGGGTGTATTACCAAAGTACCGAGAACGGAAGCATTAATAGGGATGTATATTCCATTGCAAGCACCGGAAAGAACAAGGTGCGTTTAACCAATCAGGAAGGAAATAACAGCGGTGCTTTTAGTGCAGACTATACCTACTTCATCAATACCTTCTCCGATGCAGAAACCCCATATGTTTTCAGCTTGCGAGAGGCCCTTACAGGGGATGAGGTGCGCGAAATAAAAAACAACTCGGCACTTAAAGCAAAAGTTGGTGAGTATAAGACTTCCAAGAAGGAGTTCTCTACCATAAACATTAATGGGGAAGAGCTTAATATGTACATGATAAAACCCAAGGATTTCGACCCTAACAAGGAATATCCGTTGTTCATGTATCAATATTCCGGTCCTGGATCGCAAAGTGTGGCCAACCGTTGGGGAGGTTCCAACGATTATTGGCATCAGATGTTGGCTCAGGAAGGTTTTATAGTTGCTTGTATCGATGGAAGGGGAACTGGATTAAAAGGACGCGATTTCAAGAAAATGACCCAAAAAGAATTGGGGAAATACGAAGTTGAAGATCAGATTGCAGCTGCCAAGGAATTGGGCAAACTCCCTTATATAGATGCTGATAGGATTGGTATTTGGGGGTGGAGTTATGGAGGCTTTATGTCCAGTAATTGTTTGTTCCAAGGAGCAGATACCTTTGCTATGGCCATTGCTGTGGCCCCTGTGAGCAGCTGGCGTTTTTACGATACCATTTATACTGAACGTTATATGCAGACTCCGCAGGAGAACCCCAGTGGGTATGATAACAATTCGCCTATTACCCATGTGGATAAGCTAAAAGGAGATTTCCTGTTGGTACATGGTACTGCCGATGATAATGTACATGTACAGAATTCCATGCGTTTGGTAGAAGCTTTGGTGCAGGCCAACAAGGATTTCGACTGGCTCATGTATCCAGATAAGAACCACGGTATTTATGGCGGCTATACACGGCTACACTTATACAATAAAATGACTCAGTTTATTAGGGAAACCTTGGGGAAACCCGAGAACACCCTTTTAGAGATTAGAGACTAACCAATCAATATTAACTAATACTCAATTTTATGTCAACTACATTACAGCCTAACCAAAGGGAATTATTTGGACAACCGATAGGGTTATATATATTGTTTTTAACCGAAATGTGGGAACGTTTCTCGTACTATGGAATGAGAGCACTTTTGGTTTTATATATGACAACATCAGCTATGGGGGATGATCCTAGGGGTGCAGGTCTTGGATGGACAAGTAAAGAGGCCTTGGCTTTGTATGGATGGTATACAATGTTGGTTTATGTAATGTCAATACCAGGAGGTATGATAGCTGATAAACTGATAGGTCAAAAGAAATCAGTTCTTTTGGGGGCGATTATACTTTGTATGGGTCATGGTGTTCTGGTTTTAACCGATACTTGGGCTTTTTATACAGGGTTAGGACTTGTGATATTAGGAGTTGGTTTACTTAAACCTAATATTTCTACTATGGTAGGAGGACTCTATAAGGAAGGGGATATTCGTAGAGATAAAGGATTTAGTATTTTTTATATAGGAATAAATTTAGGAGCATTGCTTTCAACTCTTACCGTTGGATTAGTGGTTGCAAAATGGGGATGGCATGCTGGTTTTGGTCTAGCGGGTGTTGTAATGTTAATTGGATTAGTTAACTATTTGATTGGGCAAAAGTATCTAACTCACGTTGGTAATTTGGTTAAAAACGACTCCGATGGTGGAGAAGTTTCTTATGGACAGTTATATTCTGAGTTGTTTAAATCTCCTCTTCAATTAATCGTGACATTACTATTGGTAGTTGCCTCTGGTATAGGATGGTACTTTTTAGGTTGGGGATATGGATTATTGTTTTTATTCCTGACAGCGATTACCGCATTAATGATGATGATATATAAAGATTTAAACACCAAAGTTTTTAAAGATAGATTCTTGGTGCTTTTATTATCATTTATTATGGTGATAATTTTTTGGGGAGCTTTCGAACAAGCTGGAGGGTTGATGAATTTATACACAGAGGCTAAGACAAATAGAAATTTGTTCGGATGGGAAATTCCAACAGTAATGTTTCAAAGTTTAAATGCTGGATTTATAATTCTTTTTGCAACTCTTGTAGCCAATATATGGGCTAGACGTCAACTAAAAGGAAGAGAAGCATCTTCGCTATTTAAAATGGCATTGGGAATTATAATTATGGGATTTGGTTTCCTCTTTATGGTTTTTGCAGCTATGGAATTTGAAAAATCTGGAACATCTAGTATGATATGGCTTGTATTAGCCTACTTATTCCATACTATTGGGGAACTGTGCATTTCACCTGTTGCTCTTTCCTTTATTACCAAATTAGCTCCAGTAAAGTATGCTTCATTGATGATGGGGGTTTATTTTGCTGCCACTGGGCTTGGAAATAAGGTTGCTGGTATTGTAGGTGAATCTGCCTCTGATTATGGAGAGTATACTGTTTTTGCTGGGATTTTAATTTTCACTGTAATAATTGGAACACTATTTATTTTATTGCTAAAGCCACTTAAGCGTTTAACACACAAAGCTGAAGATGACGAAAGAGATCTACGTAACGAAGAAGCCGAAGGTTTTGAATTAGCAGATAAGAATTAAAAAAATATAGAAACAAAGCCCTTAACAAAATTGTTTGGGGCTTTGTCGTTTTTATACTTCACCCTCTAAAACCCTGTTTTATGAATTCAACTACCAAAGAAAACTTTTTTAAAGATAAAGTATTAGGGCATCCTGCAGGACTATTTGTCCTCTTTTTTACAGAAATGTGGGAGCGCTTTTCCTACTATGGGATGCGAGCCATATTAGTAATATTCCTTACTGGAGTGATTACTGGAGACAATCCTGGTTGGGGTTGGACAAGTGAAGCAGCTTTATCTCTTTTGGGGACTTATGCTATGTTCGTTTACCTAACGCCCATTGTTGGTGGTTGGCTTGCCGATAATAAAATTGGGTATCGTATGGCCGTAGTTATAGGAGCACTATTAATGACTCTAGGGCACGCTGCAATGGCTGTAGAAACACCAACTTTTCTTTATTTGGAATTACTCTGTTGATTTTAGGAAATGGCTTTTTTAAGCCTAATATGACATCGATAATTTCTAAGATGTATGAAGGGCATGATGATAAGAAAGATGGGGCTTACAATATTTTCTATATGGGTGTAAATGCGGGTGCATTTCTTGGAATTATGTTGTGTGGTTGGTTAGGTGAAAATGTTGGATGGAGTTGGGGTTTTGGATTGGCTGGAATCTTTATGTTTTTGGGAATGGTTCAATTTTACTTTGCCCAACCTTTATTTGGAGATGTAGGAGCTAAACCAACAAACGAAAGAGAAGACATGATAGATACTTTGGTCGACAATGTGGAAACTACCAAAGAAAAAATAAGCGGTAAGTTAAATCGATTCGTTACACTTGATTATATTTTAATCGGAGTCTTTATCATTTCTGCATTGATTTTTATCATTAATGATCCTTTAAGTAAAATAGGGGATATTAATACATTGAATTTCTCGATCGCTGGGATGACAGATTCTCTGTTTTTTGCATTACTTGCAGCAATTGTTTTTATTTTAATTCTGGTTGTTAGGATTCCACGTTACGAGAAGATCGTAAGGGATAGAATGATTGCTTTTACCATTTTCTGCATTTTTACCATTTTCTTTTGGGCTGCTTTTGAACAAGCTGCTGGATCGTTGCCATTGTATACAAGGGCTTTTACCGATAGGGTATTGGAAGGGAATGCAGCATTGATTTTTAAAGTTATAGACTTAATCGTAACGGTTGTACCTATAGGGATTATTACCTATGTATTAATAAAGCTGTTTGGAAAGACTTTCAGCAGGATTAGTTTTTCCAATATAGTGCTGGCTATTAGTTTTGTAGTCGTTTGGATTTTGGTTATTTATAAATTATACATCAATTTTAGTGTTGAAGCAAAAGAAGTGGAGGTTACTTGGTTTGCTATTCTAAACTCTCTATTTATTATAATTTTTGCTCCGTTGTTTACTAAGTGGTGGGATAGCAAATACAATCCACCCGCCTCGGTTAAATATGGTTTAGGGCTTATTATCATGGCTATTGGGTTTGGATTGTTAGCATTTGCCACAAGGAATGTTCCTTTAGGAGCTGAAGCCGCAAAACTAAGCATGATATGGTTGGTTCTTGCTTATCTATTCCACACCTTAGGAGAGTTATGCTTGTCCCCAATGGGATTGTCGTATTTAAGTAAATTGGTTCCTGCAAGGATGGTAGGGTTTATGTTTGGGGTCTATTATTTGGCGATAGCAATTGGAAACAAAATGGCGCATTATGTTGGAGGTGATATTGAGAAAATCACAGAAGAAAGTGGATTGTCACACTTCTTTTTAATATTCACGATTGTCCCTATTGTATTAGGGTTGATTTCATTCGCTTTACATCCTTTGCTGAAAAGACTCATGCATGGAGTAAGATAGAAACAACAAAAACGACCAAAAAACGTTCCCATTGTGGAACGTTTTTTGTTATCTTACAACTTATTAGCATAAATGTCCCATGAAAAGAAAAATACTCCTATTGTTATTATTGGCCACAGCCTCAGTCACCGCACAGAAAATAGAATGGATGACTATGGACGAAGCCATCGCTGCCCAAGCCAAGAACCCTAAAAAGATATTTGTGGATATGTACACCAATTGGTGTGGTCCCTGTAAGTTATTGGATAGAAATACCTTCAGCAATAAAGATGTGGCCAACTTTATCAATGAAAATTTTTATGCGGTTAAGTTCAATGCCGAAGGGAATGATGTTATCAAAACCCACAACCAAACATTTACGAATCCGAAATACGATCCTGCAAAAGCCAAAAGAAGGAATAGTCAGCACCAATTTGCCCGATATATGGGGGTGCGTGCGTATCCCACGGTGTTGTTTATAGACGAGAACGGAAAGCTTATTAATAAAGTGAAGGGATATAAAACGCCCCATCAGTTGGAGCTTTACCTTAAGCTGTTCGGCACCGATCTCTGGAAAGAAATCAATACGCAGGAAAAATTCGACGAATATTTTAAAAACTTTAAACCCAAGTTTAAAGCCTAAGTACAACCCCTTGCTATGAAAAAATTTGCCCTTGCCCTTGCCCTACTTATTACAGGTACCCTTACCGCTCAAAAAATCGAATGGATGACCATGAACGAAGCCTTGGTTGCACAGGCTGAGAATCCTAAGCATATCTTTATGGATGTGTATACCAAATGGTGTGGCCCTTGCAAATTGATGGATAAAAAGACTTTTTCCAATAAAAAGGTGATTGCTTTCATTAACGAAAACTATTATCCCGTAAAGTTCAATGCCGAAGGGACCGAAGAAATCACCTATCAGGATTTTACCTATACCAATCCCAATTACCAACCCGAACGAAAAGGGCGTAATGCTACGCATTTCTTTGCAGATGCTTTGCGCTTAACTGCGTACCCAAGTATCGTATTTTTCGAAAAAGACGGTTCCCTTATTCAGTCCGTACCTGGGTATAAAGAACCCAAGGAATTGGAGGTTTACCTTAAAATGATTGCTAATGGCGATTATAAAAAGCTAACGACTATGGAAGCTTGGGAAGCCTACCGCGATAATTTTAAACATACTTTCGAATAAAGGAAAATTATTCAAAAATATAGGCTCCCATTTCGCGGGTATTGTGAAATGGGAGTTTTCTTTTTCTGCAGGTTTCTTCCCAACGTTTCACGTAGCTCCAATAATTACTGCCGTCTGCAATAATAAGTTTAGGCTGTATACTGTCAATAAGTCGTTCCAAGTTAATTTTAGGGTTTTCCGTTAGTAGAAGAACAGCTATTTTTTCATTGGGGTACAATCCAAGGCTATCCAAGCGTAGGATCTTTTTTCCTCCGATTTCGAACACGTTTGGGAGTGCCTTAGCCACATATTCCAGAATGTGCTGGTCGGTTTTGTATCCCTTTATAGGATGCCTGTTAAACCAGTCAACAGTATCGTTGCTGAAGAGGGTTAAATGCTTTCCATTTTTATACCCCAAAAGGCTTTTTGAAGAAGCGTGGAATACAATCAATTCTTCATGGGAGTACTTTGCTTGTTCCCATCGCATGACGACTAATAAGACAACAACGGAAGTCAATACTGTGAATAGGGTTGATTTTTTTCGGCGGATCCAAAAGGCGGACAAAGAAAAGATGATCCCGTAAACCGCAATCATTTTTGGAAACGAAAAAGGGATGTCCTTAAACAAAAAGGATTCTTGGGAAGCGATCCATTCTATGAATCCATTCAATAAGCGAATACTTTTGTTGTATACTCTTGCAACAAAATCGGGAATGCTGTAGAAGTAAGCTGAAACAACTACGAAGAGACCAAATGCCAGAAGCACCCCCAAAAAGGGAAGCACGACTGTATTAGTAAGCAGAAACAACCCCGGGAACTGATGAAAGTAATAAATACTTAAAGGAGCTACCCCCACTTGGGCAGATAAAGTTACGGTAATGATTCCCCAAAGGTATTTGTCTGCAAGTGTTTTTGGGCGGTATAGTTCATAGAGTTTGGGTTGAAGCCAAAGGATAGAAAACACAGCCAAGTAACTTAATTGAAACCCTACATGGAACAACCATATCGGTTTTACAAGCAAAAGGATGAAATAGGACAGAAAGAGGGTGTTAAATCCATTGGTAGGACGGTTTAGGAGTCCTGCCAATGCAAAGCAGGAGAACATGGTTACTGCTCTTACTACGGAAGGAGACCATCCCGCTATAAAGGCAAATGTCCATAACAAAAGAACAATGCTGATGATTTTGATCAGCTTTCCAAAGCGAATGAACTCCAAGGGTTTTAAAACCCATGAAAAGAAGAGGAACAGGATGCCAACATGCAAACCAGAAACGGCTAGGATATGTACAGCTCCCGCTGCTGCATAATTGCTGTATAGCTCTTTTCGCAATTCCTTTCGTTGCCCCAATACAAGAGCTTGCGTAATAGCAAGTGCATCTTCACTAAGGTGAGCGTCTGTCAGTTTTTTTGAAACCGTATGGCGAATCCCCTCCGACAGCCCTTTGAGTGAAGTGGCTCCTTTCCGTTTTTCTAAGATTTCATTTTCGGATAACGTGATCCGATGGTATACACCTTGCCTCACAAGGTATTCTTTGTAATTGAATTGCGACGGGTTCAAAGGAGGGTTTACATCCCTTATTTCTGCAGCTATCCATAGCATATCATCAACACGCAATGAAAGAGGGTTTGTTTGAGTTTTAAGGCTTACTAAAAGCTTTCCTTCAGCTTTATTGTTATCTAATTGCAGCACCTCTGCAAAGTAATTGGTGTAATACCGATTGGGTTTTAGTATTTCGGTAATTTTTACTTGTAGTAACTGCTTACTCCCTTGCGATTTTTTATGCGAATAATGGTTTTGCAGAAAATGGGGTTGTGACCTTTGAAGGTTTACATAAGCCAAGGAGATAAAAACCAGGAAAGTGATACCGCCAAAAATACCTCCTTGTTTTAACTTCCTTCGTTCAAAAAACCAAAATATCCCTAAAAAGAGGAAAAGTAAAGCACCTAAAGTAAGCCCTATTGTTGGGATGGTTGGAAAATAATATCCCAAAAGAATTCCCAAAGTAAGACAAGCTGCTAACTTTAGGACCAGAAAATTGATAAACCTCATATTGCAAGCACTGCAATGTGCTATTTAATTTGAGGGGAGTATTTAAAAATAGAAAATCTAAATGATTCTTCGTACCTCTACAAAGGCGTTTTTCCAATATTTTTCGTCCAGGGAAGAAATAATTACCCCGCGGGAAGAAGTAGAGTGAATAAAACGTACACCGCCTTTTTTGCTTTCCACGACCAATCCCACGTGGTTTATAACATTGCGGTTTTTGTTGGTTTTAAAGAAAACCAAATCCCCTTTCTGTACTTCTTTAAGCTTTACCCGAACCCCTTTCTTTGCCATGTCGCGCGATACCCTAGGTAGTTCTATGTTTTCACTGCGATAGGAGGTATACACCAAGCCCGAACAATCCATGCCTCGTTTGTCTGTGCCCCCAAACTTATATCGGGTGCCTTCATACGTAAGGGCGGTTTTAATCACCTTAGAAACCCTCTTGGTAGATGTAGTCGTTGTACCTTTACCAATAACCGTGGTGTCAGTAGTTTTTCGGGAAGAACCACAAGAAGTTATAAATAAGGATACTAAACAGAGAAAAAGTAGTTTTTTCATTAATGAAAAATAGATTTGGTTTGTTAAATTTAATAGATTTGAAATAAATAAGAAAAAGTGTACGATCAGAAAGCATATGAACCCCTTCCTTTTCTCAAAGATCCTGCTAATGTAGAAGTGGTGTATTTTCTGCTTTTCGTCTTTGCAGCTATCTTGGTTGTCGGCTTAGTAAAAGCATTTAGATCTGTTCAGTGGTTAACCGATCGGGATCCACTAAACTTTAAAGAAGAAAACCACATTGTTTCTCCTTTTTTGATCTCTGAACGTGAAGCAGGAACATCAGGGGTTTATTCAAAAAGAGTAACCCTCTGGGCTAGAATATTGGTGTTTGTAATGATTGCGGTATTCCTGTTGATTCCGCTATGGGATGTTTATCCGCCGCCTGAAATATATCAAGGAGGTTGTACAGGATGCTTATGTGTTAACTATTAATTCTGCTGTTTTCTCACTGGCCCCTTTACCCCCCAGAACATTTTCCAAGTCGTAGTAATCCAAGAATAGCACTGCCCTGTGATAGTCTTCCAATATCTTGGAGAGTTCTTCTTTAAGTTGCTTGGTGTTAAATTCGGTTTGGATCAATTCCTTCACAGCAGGTTTGTCCAGGATAAGGTTCACCAAAGAAATGTACTTCAGTTTAATGATCCGTTTGGCGATTTCGTACGATATCCTGTTCCCTTTATAACAGACTACTTGAGGTACCTTGTATAGGCCTGTTTCCAGTGTTGCCGTCCCTGAAGTAACCAAAGCAGCTGTGGATAAGCTTAGTAGATCGTAGGTTTTATTTTGAATTAAGGTAGTACTGGAATCGCTAATGAACTGTTGGTAAAACTCAGCTTCTTGGCTGGGAGCCCCTGCAATAACAAACTGATAATCGGGAAAATCGTTAGTAACCGATAGCATTACTTTAAGCATCTTGGAGATTTCCTGCTTTCTGCTCCCTGGTAAAACTGCTATTATGGGACGTTCGTCCAATTTATGCTCTTTTCTGAAGGCTTCAGGGTCTACCTGCTCCCGTTTGGAAATGGCGTCGATTAAAGGATGGCCAACGAAGTGAACCGGATAGTTGTGTTTCTTTTCGTAAAAATCTTTTTCAAAAGGTAAGATCACATACATTTCATCCACATCCCTTTTAATGGCTTTTATCCTGCCTTCTTTCCAGGCCCATATCTGTGGAGAGATGTAATAATGTGTTTTATATCCCTTCTTTTTGGCCCATTTGGCAATGCGAAGGTTAAACCCGGGATAGTCTATAAAAATGATAATATCGGGGTTAAACTCTTCAATATCTTTTTTGCAGAAAGAAATGTTTTTAAGGATAGTGTTAAGGTTTTTGGCAACCTCCACAAACCCCATAAAAGCAAGCTCTTTGTAATGCTTTATAGGATCCCCTGCTTCTTCGGACATAAGATCCCCTCCCCAAAACCGAAAACGGGCATCCGGATCTTTCAGTTTAAGGGCAGCCATGAGGTTTGCACCGTGCAAATCCCCTGAAGCTTCTCCTGCAATTATATAATATTTCATATTACACGAAACGGATTATATAGGCGGTAATTGCCGCCAAAAAAGTGGCCAGTAAGACCCCTCTAGCACGATAATCCCTGTTTATTCTTAAAAAACCAAAAAAGGCAGCCAAGTTGGGCAACGCCCCGAGGGTTACCAACATCCATAGATTGCCAGACCCGCTATAGAGCCTAAATGTACTCGTGAAATCCAGATTTTTCATCTTGGCAACAATAAACGTACAAATAGCAATTCCCAATAAGTTGGAAATAATACCCACTATAAAACCGATTCCGATTTCTTTTTTCATTACAAATCCCAGTTGTTTATGTCTTTAATGGCGTGGTGCGCCGTAAGGTCGAATTGAACAGGAACAACAGAAACATAACCGTTGTGTAAGGCCCATTCGTCAGTATCTTCACCTTTGTCTTTGTTTACGAACTCACCCGAAAGCCAATAATAATCGCGTCCCAATGGATTGGTCCGTTTGTCAAAATTTTCGATCCAATGGGCGTTTGCCTGTCGACACACCTTAATGCCCTTTATTTCTTCCTCTTTCAATTTAGGGAAGTTTACGTTAAGAACCACACCTTTGGGCATTCCATGTTGCAGTGCCTGTTGCGCAATGGCTTTAACATAGCCTTTTACGGGCTCAAAGTCGGCATTTAGGGAATAGTCCAATAGCGAGAACCCTATGGATGGGATCTCGTGGGTACCTGCTTCCACTGCGGCACTCATAGTGCCACTGTAAATAACATTTATGGAAGAATTGCTTCCGTGGTTAATACCACTTACACATAGATCGGGCTTACGTTTCAGAATTTCATTTACGGCTAGTTTAACACAATCAGCAGGGGTTCCACTGCAACTGTATTCCTTTTGCTTAGCTTCTTTGTCGATAACCACTTCATCGCAATACAAGGTGTCGTTTACGGTGATGGCATGTCCCATTCCGCTCTGAGGGGAATTGGGGGCTACGACACAAACATCGCCCAATTCGTTCATTACTTCAATTAAAGTGCGGATTCCGGGTGCCGTAATCCCATCGTCGTTGGTAATAAGTATTAAGGGTTTTTCGTTTGGCATGCAGGTGCTTTTTGTACCTAACAAAAATACAGTTATTAATTAGGAATTTTACCATCTTGGAAATTCAATTTTGTCCGTATTCTGTTTAACAAAAAATTAGTATCATTATGCTTAATTGGCACGGTTTTTTATATATTTTAGAAGTTCATAAAAAGTGAAGATATGCGATTAATGAAAAAGAACCTTCGAGTGTTGTTGCTCGCTGTTTTTGTAGCTGCAGCTTCTTGCAGTTTTACCACCAAGGAATTTAACGATCCAGATAAAGATAAATTACTGATCGACCTTATAACCTATGTATTGGAAAAGGGACACTACGATGCCAAGGAAATGGACAATGTCTTTTCGGCTGGGGTGTACAAAGACTTTATCAATACCATGGATCCACTTAAAAGATATTTTCTGGCTTCGGACCTAAACGATTTTAGTGTCTATGAAACCGAAATCGATGACCAGATACGAAACAAGGAACTTACCTTTTTCAATTTGGTTTACGACCGTTACATAAAGCGTCTGGAAGAATCGCAAAAATACTATAAAGACATTCTTGGGTCTTCGTTCGATTATGATAAAGATGAGTCCATAAATGTAGATTACGAAACCTTGGAATATGCCAAAACCAAAAAAGAACTTAAAGAACGATGGAGAAAGCAACTTAAGTTTTCGGCCATTTCCAACTACTACGATTTGGTAGAGGAAAAGAAGAACTCCGAAAAAAATAAAAAAGAAGCCTCTGAAAAAGGAGAGGATTTTATTGAAAGCGACAATGCCAATTTAACTCCTACCGAAATGGAAGAAAAAGCCCGTAAAACTGCTATGACTTCCTTGGATGATTACTATGAGTTTGTAGAAGATTTGGAACGCAAAGACTATTTTGCCCAATTCCTGAATGTTGTGGTAGAGGAGTTCGATCCACATACCAATTACTTTGCCCCGCCAGACCGTGATCGTTTCGACCTTAGAATGAGCGGGAAATTGGAAGGGATTGGTGCCCGTCTTCAGAAAAAGAACGATTACATAAAAGTGGTTGAGGTGATTAGCGGTGGACCCGTTTGGAGGGGAGAGCATCTGGAAGTAGGTGATCTTTTAATGAAGGTAAAGCAAGAAGATGAAGCCGAAGCTGTAAGCCTTGTAGGGATGCGTGTGGACGATGCCGTTAAGCTTATAAAAGGACCTAAAGGAACCAAAGTGACCCTTACCGTGAAACGCGTGGATGGAACTATAGAAGAAGAAACCATTACCCGCGATGTGGTAGAGTTGGAAGAAACTTATGCCAAGTCTACCCTCATTGAGAAGGACGACAAAAAATACGGATTGGTTAACCTCCCTGCGTTTTATTTCGATATGAAAGATTATGGCGAGCGTAATGCTGCCAGCGATGTAAAAAAAGAGATCCAAAGCCTTAAAAAAGAAGGAATGGAAGGATTGGTCCTTGACCTTAGGGGCAATGGAGGGGGATCCTTAAAAACCGCTGTTGATATTGCAGGATTGTTTATTAAGGAAGGTCCAGTGGTACAAGTTGCTTCTGGAGGAAAACGCAAAGAAGTACTGGAAGATAAGAATGATGATGTTACCTGGGATGGCCCATTGGTAATCTTGGTGAATGAACTTTCGGCATCTGCCTCAGAAATTTTAGCTGCTGCAATGCAGGATTATAAAAGAGGAATCATTATTGGAAGCAAGCAATCCTACGGAAAAGGAACTGTTCAGAACATGATCGATCTAAACCAGTGGTTGCGTAAAAACGACATGGGCGATATGGGTGCTCTAAAATTAACCACCCAAAAGTTCTACCGTGTTAACGGAGGTTCTACCCAGTTGGAAGGTGTAAAGAGCGATGTAGTAATGCCAGACCGCTACAGTTATATAGACATTGGGGAGCGCGATTACGACAATCCGCTACCATATGATAAAATCTCACCAGCCAATTACGAGCTTTGGGATGGGTATATCGATTACGAAGGAACCATTCAGCGAAGCAAGGAGCGCATGGCAAAGAGCCGTCAGTTACAGCTTATAGAAGAGAATGCCCAATGGATTAAAAAGAGCCGTGACGAAAATACAGTACATCTTAATTTCGATAAGTATTTAGCAGATATTGAAAGAAGGAAAGAAGAGACCAAAAAATTCGATGAGATTGGCGATTACGACAATAAGTTGAGTTACCGTTCCTTGCCTAGTGAAGTAGCTTTAATGAAACAAGACACTACTTTGCGTGAAAAGCGTAAAAGATGGCACAAAAACCTTGCTGGCGACATCTATGTAGAGGAAGCTGTAAACGTATTGCAGGATTTAAAATTGAACAATATTAGAAGTGGTAAAGTAGCAGAGATTAAGAACTAATTTAGCTACATTTACGATGTGAAAGCATCAACCTCTTTAAGTAAACTAGCGCTCCAAAAGTTCAGACGGAACTTTTGGGGCGTTTTAAGTTTGGTTTTTTTGGTGCTTTGCACGCTCACAGCCATATTTGCATATGCTCTGGCTCCGGATAATTCGCAGAATGCAAACCAAATGCATTTGTCTATCCACTCCAAAGCACCGGGGTTTACTGTACAGATGCTAACCATACCTTCTGAAGATCCAGGACAGAATGCCTTATCGGTTTTTTTCTTTGGTAAGAAAAGTACGGCAACAGAAATCCCCATTTCCAGTTTTAAAAAGGTAGGAGATGGTATTGAGATTGTGGAGTATACCCCCGATGGAACCGCAGGTCTTTCTAAAATATATTCCCTTTCGGTTTTTACAGATGCAAAAACAGTTAACGATATAGAGCGATTGTACATTTCTGAAAAGAAGTTCCTATTGGGAACCGATAAATACGGAAGGGATTTGTTGAGCCGTATGCTTATTGGGATACGGGTTTCCTTGGCCATAGGATTTGTTGCTGTTTTTATATCATTGGTTATTGGGATCTTTTTTGGAGCCTTGGCAGGGTACTTTGGAGGCAAAGTAGATGCTGCCATCATGTGGTTGATTAATGTTACTTGGTCCATCCCAACATTGCTTTTGGTCATTGCCATAACCTTGGCTTTGGGCAAAGGATTCTGGCAGGTGTTTATTGCCGTGGGATTAACCATGTGGGTAGAAGTGGCTCGGGTAGTACGGGGACAGGTATTGAGTGTAAAGGAGAAACAGTATGTAACGGCTGCAAAGGCCTTGGGATACAATCATTGGCGGATTATTACACAGCATATATTACCCAATAGTTTGGCGCCTGTAATCATTATTTCGGCAGCTAATTTTGCCAGTGCTATTCTTATAGAAAGCGGATTGAGCTTTTTGGGGATAGGTGCTCAACCTCCCATGCCTAGTTGGGGAGGGATTATAAAAGACCATTACGCATACATCATTTTAGGGAAACCTTATTTAGCAATCATCCCGGGATTGGCTATTATGAGTTTGGTTACGGCCTTTATGTTAATGGGGAATGCCCTAAGGGATGTGTTGGACGTAAAATCATAAAAAAACCGCCCAGATCATGGGCGGTTTTTGCTTCATAACAATTTATTTTCCAGTTCTTAGTCCAAGAAATCTGTAAAGTCGATTCCTGAATACAATGTGTAGCTACATGGATCTGATGGTGGTGCAACAGCATTCCTTACCGGTCTTGCTACAAAAATATTATCATTTGTAGCTGTGTAAGCAGGATTTACTACTACTGGGGGCCATATATACCCTTGTACCAATGGGCTGAAGTGCCAGTGCTTACCTTCATTAGAAGTAGCGTCGGTTAAAGGATGTGCAGTAGTTGTAATCTCTGGTGATGGAACCGACAAGTTAAATCCATTTGGAAGATAGAGTTCTACACAATTGTCATCCAGTATTATTGTATAGTACAATGCGGTAAGTGCTTCAGCATTGCCGCCAGGGAGTCCTCCAATTACGGGAGGTATAGGTGGAGGGGTCTGATTTGAATTCGGCCATCCATTTCCATCTTCGATATATGCTGTCATAATATCGAAGAATTCTTGATCAAAACTTGGGATTAGTGCATTGGGTCCAATTAAGTCTTCTGCAGGTATCGTGTAGTTGCGTATAGTGCCAAATTCGAGAGCAAATGCAGATCGTATTTCTGCGTTGTGCACTAAAATTTCGGCTGTAAGGAATGAAAACCAATGTAATTGTCTTTCGAACATGTTTTCTTCATGACAGCAGTCGTCTTCACCTCCAGTTTCGTTTTGATCCACTGTGGTGATTAAATTAGCTTCCGGAGTGCTTTCGATGGTCTGCTCCTTTTCACAGGAGAAGAAAACAATCGACAGCAGGAGAAATGTTGCAATGGGGAAGAATGTCTTTTTCATGATTTTTAAATTTTTAATGATTAATACGGTACAATAGTAGTCTAGATTCTTGAAATTTTAAATAGTACTTATATATATGGGACACCCCATTTCATATTCGTATTTATTTTTTTCAAATTCGTTTTTAATCGAAGATTCGTTTTAGGGCATAATCCTTTCGCCTGCTGGATACAGGAACTTTAAAATCTAGGTGAACCACCAATACTCCTTGCTTGCTGTACTTCAATACGTGCTTTTTATTAACGATATAGGATTGATGGCAACGGATAAAAACTTCCTCGGAAAGAATCTCTTCAATTTGCTTTAATGCTTTGGAGACGACTATCTTCTCCATTTGTTGGGTGTAGAATGTAGTGTAGTTACCGTCGGAGCGACAATAGATAATATCATCTTCATAGATGGCGTATACGGTGTCGGCCGTTTTAAGGATCACCCGTTTATCCTTTACCCCTTTAAAATAATCGCTGGAAATCTCGATCAATTTTTCCAGATTTGGGTCTTTTTGGTAGTTATCGATGGCTTTTTGTACGGCTAATTTAAACTCGTCGTCATCTACAGGCTTTAGAATATAATCTAAAGCCCCTATTTTTATGGCTTTTATGGCATGTTGATCGAAGCCCGTAACAAAGATGATGTCGAAATCCTTTGTTACACATTTTTTCAATAGATCAAATCCAGTTCCATCTCCCATGTTAATATCCAGGAACAAAAGATCGGGATCGTTGTTTTTTATAGCGGCAAGTCCCGTTTCTACGCCATTGGCTTCTTCAACAATAAGGATTTCATCGGCAAAATACCGTTGTAACTTTTCACGGAGCTCCTCCCGAACAAAGTCCTCGTCGTCTATAAGAATTGCTTTAATCATGCTCTGTTAATTTAAAGGGAATTAGGAATTGGACCCTTAAACCTTTTTCCTCAGGGTTTATTGTCTTTTTATTTGTGATTTCGATGTCCTTTTTGGTGGATTTTTTTAAGAAATCGGAAATTAATTGGAGGGAGGCCGATTGCTTTTGTTCACTGTTCTTTTGTGAAAATCCTATGCCATTGTCTTCTATGGTGCATGCAATATACTTATTTTTCAGTTCTAAACGAATATCAATTTTACCTGGATAATCGATACCTGAAAAACCATGCTCTATGGCATTTTCCACAAAGGGCTGCAATAACATGGGCGGGATAAACAGTAGCTCGTCTTCTTCCAGGTTTTCGAAGTGAAAATCATACGAAAAGGTATTGGGGCTTCTCAACAATTGCAAGTCCATGTATTTTTTAAGGGAGTCCACCTCTTTTTCCAAAGCAATATAATCTCCCATGGAATTTTCTAAGTAGAGGCGTAAGAGCCGGGAAAACTTCAATAAATAGTTGGTAGCTTCTTCTGGTGCCTTTTTTATCTGGTTTTGTATGGCATACAAGGTATTGAACGTAAAATGCGGATTCATTTGCGATCGCAACAGACGTTGTTGGTTTTGCAAACTTTGTTTTTCAAACTTTAAACGACGGCTTTGGTAGAATAGGAAACCTATAATACTTAACAACCCGATGGAAATTAATAATAAGATGGATCGGTTTTGTAATTGCAGGTTTTTGATCTCTGTGGCTTGTTTTTCAAGCAATAACACCTTTTCCTTTTCATTGGCTTTGGTTAACGCCAATAATTCGTTTTTAGATTTTTGTTGGTAAACTTCGTCTTGATGATTGCTGATTTCATTCAATAAATTGGTGATTTCGGTGCTTCCCTTTCCAGTTTCCATCGCCAACCGAAGTTCGTAATTAAGCAATGCTTTTTGTTTGTCCCTTGCTAAGTTTGGAATCCCTAATAGTTTTACAGAATCCAAATAGGTCCGTGCATCGTCATAGCGTTTTAAATCGATGTTTACTTCGGCAATATTGCTGTAGGCATTTGCAATATTGTTTGTTTTGTCTACGATCTCGGCTGCCTTGGCAGCTTCAAGTCCTTTGAGATAATATTCTAACGACTTTTCGAAATCCCCATCGTAATACATTAAAACCCCGTAATCGCCGTATACAGCAAATTTGTCACTGTCGGGTAACCCATCGGGGTTTTCGAGGAGTGAATTGAAAATATTATATGCTTCTTCCTTTTCCGATGAATGGTTATAGATGGACCACGCTTTCGATGTTAGGGCCATAGCTAAACTTGCAGAATCTTTTTCGCGGGCTATTTTAATCCGTTCATCAATACTCTCTTGGGCTTTTTCATGATCACCCATAGCTTCATACGTGTATTGATCCCAATAAGAGGCCCACGATAAAGACCTGAATTGTTTTTCGGGGTTTAGTAATGATTTGAACTTTTGACTCACGATGAAACAATCTCCAGTAAGCCCCAAATTATAATAAGCGCTCCATGCCGATTGAAAATAATAGCCCTCTATTTCCCGAGTTATGGAATCGTTTACAAAATCGGTAGCATTCTGAAAATAAACAGCAGCACTATCTAACTGTTGATTTCGTTGGAAATGAAGCCCCATCAAATAATTGTTGTGAGATTTTATGGAATCCGGATAGGAAGGAAGATGTAGGTAATTCTTCTCCAAATCCTTAAGCAATGGATACACCGAATCCTTGGCAATGGAATCTATTTGTTGATGGATAGCATAGATATCGTCTGTAGAGAGTTTAACTTTCTTTTTTTGTGTACACCCGCTAAAAATCAGAACGATACAAATAAAAAGGGGGATAAATCTTCGCATTGCTCAAATGTAACAAAAACTAGAATATACTCTTACTACTTGAAAGCTTTAGTACGTACAATTTATAAATTTCGATATCACTGTAATATCTGCGGGATAAAAAAAGACCGCCCAATTGGGCGGTCTATAAAAATACTAGTTGTTCGCCTTAATCCAAGAAAAGTCTGAAGTCCAATCCTGGGTATTCGTCGTACAAACAAGGACTGCCTGGAGTACTCTCTCGTACAGGACGTGTTACAATAATCATTCTTCCTAGAGCGGCATATTCATCATTCACTAATTGAGGGAAGGTACTCGATGGAAGATTGCCATTGTTTGGATCTGGAATATGTGTATAAAGGCGTATAATACCATCATTAGAATCAGCCGTGGTCAAAGGGTGCGCAGTACTGGTGATGGTAAACGGAGCCCTAACAAAACTTAAGCTGTTGGGGAAGTAGAACTCCATACAGTTATCCTGTAACAAGTAATCCATAATTTGTTGGGTTAAAACTTCAGGATCCACTTCTCCGCCACCAGCAAATGGTGGTGTGCCAGGAGTTGGTGGTTTGGTAGTTTGGGTGTCGGGTGACCAACTTCCATCCAAATAACGAAGCAAGGTTTTCTTGAAATCATTAGGGAAATTGTAATCCGATGGATTGTCAGGAATAGCAAAGGCAACATCAAAATCCACTGTCTTGCCTGTACTCATATTGGATACAAATAAATTCTGTGCATCCGCAGAATGGCGTAATAAATAACTAGTTACAAAGGATGCCCATTGTGAATAGTTTTCCAGCGTAGCTGGGTCACTAGGCATAAACGAGTTAGGACTTAGGGATTCGTTACCTAATTCTAAAGAAGTAGTGTCTAGATTCTGTGGGGAATCATTTTGAATTTCTTCGGATTCGCAGGATACAAAAAATACTGCGAGGAGGAGAAAAGTTGCAATGGTAAAGAATGTCTTTTTCATGATTTATTAAATTTTAAACGTTAATAGGGTACAATGGTAGTCTAGATTCTTGAAAATTTAAACAGTATTTATACATATGGAGTACTGGGTTTCATATTCGTATCTGTTTTTTTCAAATTCGTTTTTTTATGGATCTTCATTTTGTAAATAGAATTTATTGCTAGCCGTTTTCAGTTAAGGTATAGGGGATTGAAAATTGTACAAGGGTTCCACTGTCTTCTGGGTTCTTGTCTTTTTTATCTATGACTTCAAGTTCTTTCCCTGTCAATTTTTTCAGAAAATCGGAGATTAATCGGGTCGAAGCCGATTGCTTAGCAGATTTTTGTTTCGCGGTCAACCCATTTCCATTGTCTTCTATGGTACAGTGGATAAATTTATCTTCCAAACTTAGGTAAATATCTACCTTTCCAGGATAGTCAATGCCCGCAAACCCATGTTCTATACTATTCTCTATAAAAGGTTGAAGCAACATGGGAGGGATAAACAGAAGTTCATCTTCTTCCATGTTTTCGTAATGGAAATGATACTCGAATTTTTGAATGGAACGCAGCTTTTGCAAGTCCATGTATTTTTTAAGGGATTCGATTTCCTTCTCCAAAGGGATATAATCGCCCATGGAATTTTCCAAGAAAAGTCGCAAGAGCCTTGAAAACTTCAGTAGGTAATTAGTAGCGGCTTCAGGTTCTTTTTTTATTTGGCTTTGTATGGCGTAGAGGGTGTTGAAAGTAAAGTGGGGGTTCATTTGCGAACGCAGTAAGCGTTGTTGTAACTGAAGGCTATTTCGTTCAAACTTTAACTTTCGCCTAAAATAAAAGAGCAATCCAAAACTGAACAGCAAACTAACCCCTACGCCACCCCAAAGCAGGGAGGTTTTTAGATTGGCGTTGGCGATTTCGGTTTCCAATTTTTCCTGCAGAATTTGTTTTTCCTTTTCATTGGCCTTGGTTAACTCTACCAGTTCGTTCTGTATTTTTTCGTTGTAAGACAGTTCCTGGTACTTGGCAATGGTGTCCAAATGATCGTATAAATTGGTAAGGTTGGAATCCGTTGCATTGGCTAATTTTAATTCGTAACGCAATACACTTTTCCGTATACGTCTGGGGATATTGTGAAGCCCAATGGTTTTTATCGTGTCTAGATACTTCTTGGCTTGGCTAAATTCTCTTAACTCTATACAAACCTCGGCTAGATTGGCATAAGAAACGGCCAGGAATGAGTTTAAATCCGGCATGTTTTTCAAAAGCTTGATATGTGCAAGGGATTTTTCATAGTAATCTTTAGATTTTTGAAAATCTGATTCAAAGAATTGATATACCCCATAATTACCATACAATACCCTAAGCTGGTCGTTGGTTAAATAATCCTTGATACCCAAAAGGCTATCCATGATATGAAATGTTGCTCTAGGATCTTTTTTATAGTAATAAATAAGATTTGCCTTGTCCAGAAAAGAGGTATACATATAAACACTATCTTCGGTGTTCTTAAGGGCTCTTATCTGTGCTTCATTTTGGGAAATGGCCTTATCTATATTACCAATCCACAAATTAGCATCACTAAGCATTTGGTAGCCCAATGCTAAGGCTTTATAGTCGTTTTCATCAACTCCATTCAAGTATTGATTAGCTATGGCGATGCAATCTCCAAATTTTCCTAAATCGCGGTAGGCTTCATGGGCTTTAAAAAAATAATTAGCTCCTTTGTTATAATCCAGTGGGGGTTGCACCCTATTTACGGCTTCGTGATAGTGGTAAGCCGAACTGTCTAAAATACCTTGGGTGATAAAATAATTTCCTAATAGGTAATGGTTCTTTAAGGTTAGGGAATCCAATAACGGGTTTCTGGCAATTTCCCGTTCTATTTGCTTTAGGTAATAATACGAAGAGTCGGGACGTAAGGAATCGATCCTTTCATGAAGGGAAATAACCCTGTCTTTGGTCCATTGTTTGTTTTCTTGCTGACACCCCAAAAGAAATAGGGCAGCACATAAAAGGGGGAGAACAAAACTTCGCATTGCCCAAATGTAACAAAAAGCATTATATGCCCTATGTTTTTACACCGTATTAGTACGTACGATTTATAAAAATCGTGTTATAATAGTATCTTGCTCGCATGAACCGAAAATATACCTACATCCTTTTGGTGCTCTTGGTTACTACAGGTCTTTTTTATCTAGAAAAATACGTAGATAGCACCCAAACCCCAACTCCAACTGTTTCAGAAACATCCCAGTCCGAATCATCAGAATTCGACGCATCCTTTTTCCCCAGTTCTACCACAGGAGTGGTGATAGATCATACCAATTACTCACTTTCCTATTCCGAAGATCATGAACAGGCCGAATGGGTCGCTTACGAAATTCAAAAAGACCACTTGTCCCAAAACGAGTTCAAACGACCCTATTTTATTCAGGATAATAAAGTACGTAGCGAATCGGCCGATTGGCGCAACTACAAAAATTCTGGGTACGATCGTGGGCATCTATGCCCTGCTGGTGCAAGGCGGTTTTCCCTGGATGCCTACAACGAAACCTTTCTAACCAGTAATATTAGTCCACAGGACCATGGGTTCAATTCGGGGATTTGGAACCGCTTGGAACAGAAAGTCCGCCGATGGGCACAACAACACGATGGGGTTTTTGTAATTACGGGTGGCGTGTTAAAAGACGGCCTTAAAACCATTGGGAAGGAACGGGTTTCCGTGCCCAATGAGTTCTACAAAATTGTGATCGATGCATCTGGAAAAGAACCCAAAGCCATCGCCTTTTTAATCCCCAATCGAGATACCAGCCAGTCCTATTTCGATTTTGTCACCACTATAGATGCCATTGAAGCCAAGACAGGCATCGATTTTTTACAAGGCTTGCCCGATGAGGTAGAGCAATCGATGGAAAGTACTGTCCAAGCTTCTTACTGGGGTAAGAAATAAAGAGGCTAATTTCTTACGGCCAATTGTTGAGTTTCCATATCCCAATAGAGCCTATGGTGGTTTTCGGCGTACCATTCTTTCAAAATTTCTACGCCGTGCAATGTGCCTATGGGATATAGTTCATCATTTTCATCGCAAGTACATTCCATGAAAAAATGGTTCTTTCTATAATCGGTAAGAACGTCCAACTTGTAACTTATATATTTCAATCGATCCCAAAAGACCATGTGGTTAATTAGCATTTGTTCCATGTCCGTTACTAATGTTAGGAAGTATTCCGTAGGATTTCTTTCAATGGGTATCGAGTTTCCAACAGTTTTCAAAACCCCTTTTTCTTCATCAAATACAAGTTGTGTTTTGTTTAATTGAAACCAAAGGTTCCAATCGTTTATATTGTAAGAGACGGGTTCCCTTATATTACCAGACCAACAGGATCCATCATCGTGGGATATAATTCCGGTTAATTCTTCAAGGGCAATAATTCTTTCTTGAAATTCTTCAAAATCGATACTGTTTAGATTACGGCATGCCGCATAATCTTCAGCAACCTGTAGATAGCTTCTAAACACACTAAAAGCCTGCTCCGAAGTGTCGGTTTGTGCATGGGTTTGAATAAAAAACAATAGGAACGAATAGGGAAGGAGGGGCCTGAAACCAGTAAGCATAGTTAAGTAGGTTTTCAGATAATAACTCGTTACCGTTACGATTTATTTTATAGTACCACTAGGTATAATAGTAATTGGAGCCATCCAACCGAACAAAAATAAAGAGCAAAATGGTAAAGCCCCAAAGCCCAGATCCCCCATAGCTGAAGAAGGGAAGCGGAATCCCCACGGTGGGTAGTAATCCGGTTACCATACCAACGTTTACTGCAAAATGAATGAAAAGAATAGAAGCTACGCTGTAGCCATACACCCTGCTGAATTGCGTTTTTTGCCGTTCGGCAAGAATGATGAGCCTAATAATAAGGAATACAAAAAGCACCACTACTAACATGGAGCCCACGAAGCCCCATTCTTCGCCCACAGTGGTAAAAATGTAGTCGGTTTGCTGTTCGGGTACAAAGTTTCCTTTGGTTTGGGTTCCTTGGGTCCAGCCTTTTCCTGTCCATCCGCCACTACCTATGGCAATTTCACTTTGGTTGGTGTTGTAACCGATCCCTTGGGTGTCGGCTTCTTTCCCCAAAACAATGTTGAAACGGTCACGGTGACGCTGCTCAAATACATTGTTGAAGACATAATTTACAGATAGGGTAAAACCAATACAGGTAGCAATAACGATTACATAGGGAAGCCAGCGGGTCTTCTTTTTCCTCCGTTTGTAGAGATACATTAAAAGCCCTGTTAAGACAATAGCCAGAGCCATGCCTGGTACCCCTAACAACAAGGTTCCAACAAAAAGAGCTGCGGCAAAAAAACCAAACAATAAAAAGATGAAATGTAGCCCTTCACGGTACATGGGAAATATAAAGGCAGCGTAGACCAAAGCACTTCCAGGATCGGGTTGCGGGATGATAATAAGGGCAGGGATGGCAATAATTAAAAACGCACGCACCTGATGCCCAAACTGCTTCATGTTTGTCTGGATGTCGCTAATATATTTACCCAGAGCCAAAGCAGTAGCCGCTTTGGCAAACTCGCTGGGTTGTAGGCTCATACTGCCAAAGGCATACCAAGAGGTAGCTCCGTTAATGTTCTTTCCAAATAAAAATAACCCTATGAGCGAAAGCAAGGACACCAAGTAGATGATACTGGAAAAGCGTTCGTAAAATTTGGAATCTATAGCCAGAACAAAGATGATGATTGCTATACTAAGCGCAATCCACAAGAGCTGCTTAGCATATACTTGGCTAAAATCGAAAAAGTGCGTAGCACTATCATCCAACGAAGCCGAATAAATATTGATCCACCCAAAACCTACCAACAATGCATACAGCAAGATGGTTAACCAATCGAATTTTACATATCGGGTAGTTGTGTTCATTTATTGGTTGATGGTAAAGGGTTCCCCACTATAGGGTTTGGCATATTCTTCCATAAGGCTTCCTTCCAACACAAATTTTTCCAGATCGGTACGGGTAATTTCGCCTTTCAAGTATTTTTCGATCATAAGACTGGCAATGCGTCCAGCCCAACGCCCACCCCAGTATCCGTTTTCAACAAAAACCGCAATGGCAATTTTGGGATCGTCTTTGGGGGCAAAAGCCACAAAAACAGAATGGTCGGTAAGCTGTACACGTTCCCCATCTATCTTGGTGTAGTTTTCTGCCGTTCCTGTTTTTCCACAAATCTCTATCCCGGGGATTTTTAAGTGAGCTGCTGTTCCGTAATTATATACATCGAATAGGCCTTCGATCACGGGCTCAAAATATATAGGGTCTATGGTGGTTTCGAAACGTTGGGTATAGTCACTAGGGATGGTATCCGAATCGGATACTTTTTTAATGATGTGGGGTTTGTAATAATACCCCCTATTGGCAATGGCAGCTGTAAAGTTCACCATTTGCATGGGTGTCATCAAGACCTCCCCTTGCCCAATGGCATTGGAAATTGTAGCTGGGGTATACCATTTGTATTTGGGGTATTGGTAGTATCTGTTGTAGTAGTCGGAATTTGGGATAAGCCCTTTTTTCCCTACGGGAAGATCATAGCCTAAATAATTACCCAGCCCAAAACTCGTAAGGTGTTTTCTCCAGCTATCAATTCCCTCTTGAGGGGTAGGATATTTGTCTATGGTTCTTCTATACACCGTAGCAAAATAACTATTGCAGGAATTGGCAATTCCCCCGATCATGGCTAAAGGGCTTTTATGATGGTGGCAACCCAAAGGTTTTTTTCCACCGTAATTATACCCGCCACGACAGGAAATCGTTTCTTTAGTATCGATAACCCCTTCTTGCAAACCAATTAGGGAGGTAAGTGCTTTAAAAGGAGATCCCGGAGGGTATTCGCCTTGCAAAACACGATCGAATAAAGGTTTCGCAATGGTGTCGTAATACAGTTCGGTAAAGTTTTTGGATCGCTCCCTTCCTACCAATAGGGCAGGATCGAAATTAGGAGCGGCTACCAAGGCCAATATCTCCCCCGATGAAGGTTCCAAAGCAACAATCCCCCCTCTTTTGTTGATCATTAGT
>JANQKN010000168.1 GCA_028281065.1 Flavobacteriaceae bacterium
ACTGAGCAATTTGGCGGACGAAGGTATTAAAATGCTGAACCGAGCTGCCGAAGATGCTGTAAAAGAAGCTACGCCCATCTTTGTGGGTGCCGTAAAGGATATCACCTTTAACGATGCGAAGAATATTCTTCTAGGACCAGACAATGCTGCTACCAATTATTTGAAAGGGAAAACCAATACGCCCCTTTACAACAGCTTTAGTCCCGTGATCCAAAATTCGTTTGCAAAAGTGGGTGCTGACCAAATCTGGACCAACATCATCAACAAATACAACTCCATTCCTTTCGTAAATAAGGTAAATCCAGACCTTACCGATTATGTGACCAACGAAGCATTAAAAGGGGTGTATACCATGATTTCTGTGGAAGAGAAACAAATACGGACCAAGTTTTCTTCCCGTACCACAGATCTTTTGCGCAAGGTATTTGCGCTTCAGGATTAATGCAGGGATTTAAAATAGGCAAAGGCATCCTTTAGCCGTGAGCCATACCAACTAAAATATTCGCCATCGACCAAGTGTACGGTGGCGTTTGTTTTTTCCTGAAGTTCCTGTGCGTCTTTTTCCTTAAAAGGATACGGTTCTGAAGAAAGGAGAATAAGGTCAGCTCCACTCATGTCATCAATGGAAAGCTCGGGATACCGCTGAATCTCTATATGGTTTGTAAAATGGTTCAATGCCAAGAGCGTATCTATAAAAGTCCCTTTTCCTGCTGCCATATAGGGTCGTTTCCAAATGAGATAGACTACCTTTTTATATGGTCTTCCCTCCATAAATACTTCAAAATCTTTCTTGGCAGCGACAATCTTGCCCGATAGTTCTTCGGCTGCTTTGGTAACACCCAAAAGAGCTCCCAAACGCATCATCATGTCCAAGCTATCTTCAAAAGTAACCATATCGCTCACCCAGACAGGAGCTATGGCCCCGCATTGTTCTACAATCTCCTGGGTATTTTCCTCCTTGTTGCAGATAATGATATCTGGACGAAGGGCTTCAATTTTATCGAAGTGCACATTCTTGGTTCCCCCAACAACAGCCACTTCCTTTCTAAGTTTTTGGGGATGTACACAGAATTTGGTCACCCCTACCAACTGGTCCTTCAATCCCAGGTCTACCAATAATTCGGTTTGGGAAGGAACCAAGGAAACGATTCGCTGGGGTGTTTCAGAAAAATGAAGTGTTCTATTTAATTGATCCTTAACGTGCATCGAGAAGATCTTCCATTTGCGATTGAAGCGTTTTGGCACTGTTCCGTGCTGCTTCAGCAAAATCCGCTCCGTTGGATTTATAGATGATCCCGCGTGAGGAATTAATGAGTAACCCTATGTCTTCGTTCATGCCGTATTTGCATACTTCGGTAAGACTACCTCCCTGTGCGCCGACTCCAGGCACCAACAAAAAACTGTTGGGTATTATATTTCGAATTTCAGCCAAAAATTCAGCCTTGGTGGCTCCTACTACATACATTAGGTTTTCGGAGTTTTCCCAAGATTTTGAAGTCTCCAAAACGGTTTTGTATAATTCGGCTCCTTCTACGTTTTGGGTTTGAAAATCGAAAGCACCCGCATTGGAGGTAAGTGCCAATAATATGGTGTGCTTGTCGGTAAAGCTCAAAAAGGGCTCTACACTATCCTTACCCATGTAGGGTGCTACGGTAATGGAATCGAAGGCTAAATCTTCCAGAAATGCTTTGGCATACATTTTTGAGGTATTTCCTATATCCCCGCGTTTGGCATCGGCAATGGTGAAAATTTCAGGATGGTTGGAGTTTATATAAGCAATGGTTTTTTCCAACGATTTCCATCCTTTTAGCCCATAAGCCTCGTAAAAGGCAGTGTTGGGCTTATAGGCAACAGCTAGATCGTGGGTGGCATCGATAATGGCCTTATTGAAAGCAAATATGGGATCTTCTTCATCCAGCAGATGGGCTGGGATCTTGGTAAGGTCCACATCCAATCCCACACAAAGGAAGGATTTTTTTCTTTTGATTTCGGAAACGAGCTGTTGGGTGGTCATGTATTAATACTTTGTAGGTTGATATACTAGAAGGTCTCCCCGGCTTCTTTCAGTTTCTCGGTATTGCTAACCAACTGAAGTTCATCGATAATCTTTTGTATATCTCCATCTATAATATTCCCCAAATCGTACAGGGTTAGGTTAATTCGGTGATCGGTCACCCTTCCTTGTGGATAATTATAGGTCCTAATCTTGGCACTACGGTCGCCACTGGTAACCATGGATCCCCTTTTGGCAGCATCTTCAGCTTGTTTTTTGGCCAGTTCCAGGTCGTACAAGCGGGAACGCAACACCTTAAAGGCCTTCTCCTTGTTTTTATGCTGTGATTTCTGATCCTGACACTGGGCAACCAATCCTGTGGGTTCGTGGGTAAGACGTACCGCAGAATAGGTAGTGTTTACAGATTGCCCTCCAGGACCTGAAGAACAGAAGTAATCGATACGAACATCTTTTGGATCGATTTCTACGTCGAACTCTTCGGCTTCTGGGAAGACCATTACGGTAGCAGCACTGGTATGAACCCTTCCTTGGGTTTCGGTTTGTGGTACACGTTGTACACGGTGTACGCCCGCTTCAAACTTTAGGGTTCCGTATACATCTTCGCCAGATACTTCGAACTGGATTTCCTTAAAACCACCACTGGTTCCTTCGTTAAAATCCACTACACTTACCTTCCAACCTTTGCCTTCGCAGTACTTGGTGTACATTCTGTGTAGGTCGCCCGCAAAAATACTGGCTTCGCCCCCTCCTGTTCCGGCACGAATTTCCATTACGGCATTTTTGGAATCCTCGGGATCTTTAGGAATGAGCAAAAACTTGATCTCTTCTTCCAACTGCGGCAAACGGGTTTTGGCCTCATCCAACTGCATTTTGGCCATTTCTACCATTTCGGCATCGCTTCCATCGCTAATGATCTCTTCTGCTTCTTCTTGATTTTCGGTAAGGGTAACATATTCATTACGCTTGTCCATAAGAAGCCTAAGGTCTTTGTATTCCTTGTTCAACTGGATATAGCGCTTCTGATCGCTTATGATGTCGGGCTGAATGATTAAATCGCTTACTTCGTCGAAGCGTTGTTTTATGATTTCAAGTTTTTCTAACATAGATCCGTAATAATCGGTCAAATTTACAACAATTTCGGCTAATGAATAGCACACATAAGATGGCCTTTACGGGTAAAAATCGATAAGAATACGTTTGAATTATGAGTGGGACTTTATAGTAGTAAGCCCCAACTGTTCGGAAGATTTTTTACGGGCTATAGTATAGTTTAAAAGCATGGAAAGTGCAACAATAAGCAAGCCCCGGGCTATGTAAACAGAAATGTTCGCATAGACAATAAAGTCGTAATACCCTATGGAACGGAAGACTTCAGAAAATATCAAGGAAAACACAAAAAAGGTAAATATCAACGTAGCCCTGCTACTGTATTTATGGTTGTACAATAGAGATATAAAGCCCAATACCGCTAAAGCCATAGCTCCCAGAAGAATGAAAAGGTAATGTATTTCACTCAAGGCTACGTTCTTTATCATCAAAATAAGTCTGTACAGAAGATATCCGTTAATTACAACCGTAACCAAGAATATCGCCAAGAAAAGCGGAGTCATTTTTTTAAAGCTCACTTTGGGTATCAAACAGGCAAGCAATACAATATAGGATAGAAAACTTAAGGCCATAGCCCATGTGGCACTAATTACATTTTCATACCAAATGGTTAGAACACTGGACAATCCATACAACAACAAGAAATAAACCAATGCTCGGTTTATTTTCTTGGATTGGTAGTATACCAACAGGCCCAGAAAAAAGAAAATAATGATTCCTCGGCTTGTTCGGTACCAAAAAAAATCGCCAGTAGTGTGGATATAAATACTCCCCACCAAGAAAGCAAGCCCAAAAAAGGTAACTATAGCCTTATAGTTCTTATGTAAGATTCCCTCGCCCATATCTCCTCTAAATGCGTGTTGATCTGTTACTAAACTACGGTTAAACCGTAATTTTGGGCAAAATAGGAATTTTCTTACAATTAATGGTACGTGTAGACACCCATTTTTGAAGAAATTGTCAACTTCTTCTCTTCTGAAGCCTCAACACGCCCAATAATTTGGGCATCTACGCCAAAGGATTTTGAAATTTCAATAATTTGGGAAGCAACGTTTTCATTCACATACAGTTCCATACGGTGTCCCATATTGAAAACCTGATACATCTCCTTCCAGTCGGTTCCGCTTTCTTCCTGAATAAGCTGAAATAACGGAGGCACATCGAAAAGGTTGTCTTTTACCACATGTACGTTATCCACAAAATGGAGCACTTTGGTCTGGGCACCCCCACTACAATGTACCATTCCATGTATTTGTTCTTTTTCTACTTCGGAAAGGATGCTCTTAATAATGGGAGCATATGTCCGCGTAGGGGAAAGCACCAATTTACCAGCATCTAAAGGACTATTGTTTACAGCATCTTGAAGCTTTTTGGAGCCTGAGTAGACCAATTCTTCAGGAACGCCCGCGTCGTAACTTTCAGGAAACTTTTCGGCCAATAGTTTATGGAATACGTCGTGCCGTGCAGAAGTAAGGCCGTTACTTCCCATTCCCCCATTGTATTCGGTTTCATAGGTAGCTTGCCCAAAGGAAGCCAAACCAACAATTACATCGCCAGGGCGAATATTGGCATTGTCTATAACGTCTTCCCTTTTCATACGGGCCGTAACGGTAGAATCTACAATAATGGTTCGTACTAAATCCCCAACATCTGCAGTTTCACCTCCTGTAGAGTGGATAGTGACCCCAAATTTTGCCAAATCGGCGATAAGTTCTTCTGTTCCGTTGATAATCGCAGAAATTACTTCGCCAGGAACCAAGTTTTTATTTCTCCCTATGGTGGAAGACAACAGGATGTCATCTACAGCACCCACACAAAGTAGATCATCTATGTTCATGATAAGGGCATCTTGGGCAATACCCTTCCAAACGGACAAATCGCCCGTTTCCTTCCAATACATATAGGCTAAGGAAGATTTGGTCCCAGCTCCGTCTGCATGCATGATAAGGCAGTGGTCTTCGCTTCCCGTAAGGTGATCGGGAACAATTTTACAGAAGGCTTTGGGGAACAATCCCTTATCTACA
>JANQKN010000034.1 GCA_028281065.1 Flavobacteriaceae bacterium
ACACCCCCCGCTGGAAATCCGCCACTAATAAAGTTTAATTCAGCGGACGAGCTGCAAAGCCCTACCAACGATAAATCGAAACGGGGCTCCAGTTCAGAAAAATCATATGAGGGAGCTTCATCGCCCAAAACTATAGTGCTTCCAGAATCTGCCAAAACCCCCAATCCCCTTGAGGTAAAGGCTTCCCAAACCAAGCATTGTACCTCGGGACCATAAATGCTTTGGGCAGCTATCACAATGCCATCACGCGCCCCGACAAGTCCGGAAAGTGAAGTCGTATACCGTAATCCTTCCACAACAATGGCCATTGCCATAGTATTCCCTGCATCTTCATTTACATCACCAGTAAAACTGTATAGATCTGAGTCATACCCGTACACATCGATCAATCTCCAGGTCATATCCCACAAAATAGTAGCCCAAACCGTTCCCACTTCATGTATGCCCATGCCTTCTTCCAACGATTCGAACACCAATGGGTTCAGTTCGGTATCCACAGTATAAGGATATTCCCTTATACCCGATCCGTTGGCGCTTTGTCCACGCAAATAAGTGGCAATGGTCCTATTGGTAAATGCTGTATCCTCTTCCTGCATGGTTAACATTAAACCAAACCAATCGCTCCATCCTTCGGTAGGGCTTTCTTTGTATAACAGGTTTCCATCACCAATAGTCATTCGGGAAGAAACACCGTGGCCATATTCGTGTATTACTACCAAATTGTCGAAACTACCATCCCTATCATTGCAAGTATTTAGAACCAATGTAGGACTCCTTCCGTCCCTTGGGGTCACCATAAATGCATTACAGGGCCTTATCATGCTCTGTACCTGTATCTCGACGGGGTCTTTTCCCAATCCTTGATCGGTATAGTTGTAATTTTGAAAGTTGGTAGCACTTTCATCAAAACCGAAGGTATAAAACACATCATGGGCTATGTTAGCGGTATAGAACGCGTTGGTTATGGATGCATCCTCGGACTGATTGCTTTGGGAATATTCTATGCTAAAAGGAAAACCACTAAAATCCAGCGAACTTCCACCATACGCTTGATAGCCGTAGCGATCGCCCGCTTCTATAGCAATTACATTGTTCCCGCTTGTAGTTTCCAAATCGTGCCCTGCAACTCCATCCGTATCATGCCATCCAAAAGGGGAAGCCAAAGGGTTATGCGGGTATTCTGCAACCGCCCTGTTTCCATGAAGGGGACTTTCGGTAGGTAATGTGAACACTTCGTAACAGTTTTCACAAATAGCCTCGCTATTGCGCTCCGAGGTTGAGTAATCAGGAATATCGTAGAGATTATTATGGTAATTAAGGTCTTCTTCTTCATTTCCAAAACTACAGTAGGTAATAAGATCTTCGGTTTTAAGCAAACGGCCTTCTGTAGCATGAAACCATGCATCCCAATAATATTCGTAGTTTTTTTCAAAAAAATTGGCCCGCCATATGGGTACTGTTTTGCCTTCCCATACTACATAATTTAGGGATAGACTTATTTCCCTCTCGAAGAGGGATGGATGTTTGTAATAAACTTCGTAATCGTTCTTTGAAGCGGTCTGCCATTCTATTTCCGAAAATGGAGCCATGGATACATAACCCATTTCTTTCATAATACCCTTTAATGCATCTTCTGGGGCTACCATACTTTTTAAAGAACGGGGTGACTGTTCTAGTCCTTCCTTTAGGAAACTATTGTTGCTTTTCAACAACTTTCCATCTTTCGAAAAATGAAGGCTGGACTCTGTTCCCATAACGGGTATCCCTCCTAAAGTTTGCTGAAAGTATATATGCCTAACATTACTGGTTGGACTTACCACATCCCGAAGCACTACAAACTCTCCAACACCTTTTTCAAAATTTGAATTGTTTAAATGTTGGGATATAAGGTTCTTGGCATCTTGAGCCTGTACAGGACAAACCAAGACACCAAGTAAAAAAGCAAATAGCAATAGTTTTTTTGATTTATGCATTTAATGGTTTTCCAATAAATATATCCTATATACATCAAGGAATCCATTAGTGAATATCTTACTTCATAAATCAAAGGAAAATTTCATGAACTATTAGGAGGTTTCATGAAGACTACAAATCGTTGATCTTGCTTGTCAATAGTGGTCCCAATTCGAATTGGGCTTCCAATAATTCTTCTTTTAACTTTTCCACTTTTTCGGTATTCCCGTTCTCTTTGTATACCAATGCAGCATGATAAGCAGCCATAGGTTCGTGAGTCTTGCCAATTACGTAGGTTTCTATGGTTTCGAGGGCTGTTTTTGGGTCTCCATTCTTCAATTGGGCCAATGCCAATAGATGGTAGGTTTCTGGGGTAGGTCTATTAGCCACTTCTTCTGTGGCTAGGCTTAAAGCTTCTTTTGGCTCTTTATCTGCTAAAATTTCTATAATATACGAATTATACATCGATCCATAATCTTTCTTTGCGAGACTATTCAGAAATTTCTTTTCATAAAGTTCCGATTTGATGTTGTCATTTTCTTGGGTATACAATTCTGCCCTAAACAAATCGTAATCCGGAATGGAATGTCCAACCCCAATGGAATCGAGTATCCTATGGGCCTCTTTTGTGTCCCCATCGTTAGAATAAGCGATCCAAGCCAATCCTTTCTTAGCATACGCATTATCGGGTTGTAGGGCCAAGGTCTTAAGGTATTGCCCATACGCTTCCTTAATTCTACCTGCATGCCCGTAATAATCCCCCAAATTGCTGTAGGTCCATATCCGTAAGGGTTTACTATCCCGGGATTCTGCAATATCCCTGGCATCTTCCATATAAACAATGGCATTGTCCAAATCGCCTCTATAATCACTCCACTTGGACATGCGGATAAGGTAATTATAATCGCTCATGTCCTTCACGGAAGTGAGATAGGCATACGCTTTATCGTAATCGCCCATTTCCATAGCCGCATCGAACAACATGAGGCGGGTTTGGTGTTTGTTGGACGGGCCTTCCATAGTCTCATTTAAAAGTTGGTAGGCCTCTTTAAAACGGTGTTGTGATATAAGATTGTGAGATAATCCACGCGCAAAAGCATCCTTGTCATTGGCTGAAACCTCTATTCCTTTACGGTACAGTTTTTCGGCCGAATAAAGATGGGTTACATCCCCTGTGGTTTCAAACAATTGCTCGTAAGCTCCCGCCAAAGGAGCCAAATCACCTACTCCACTGCTATCTGGTCGAAGCCGTTTGGACCAAAACTCTTTTTGTGCCATTGCTTCTTGGTAGGTTTTATTATGTGAGGTATCTAAATATGCATTGTAGTCCTCTGGGTTTGTGACCACTGTATCTTTTTTCCCGCTTTCGCATGAAAACAAAGCCATAAGCCCCAGACATAGGATTGTGATTTTTTTCATCTATGGTGGTTTTATTGTTGGAAAGAACTTGATATTCTTTCTTATGTTGAATAGAAAAGGGCAACCAATGTCGCCCTTTTTTATATTTATTAATTAGAAAGTGCAGGTTCCATGTAAGGGAAAGGCAAGGTTAGATCCCTATCTCCAATCCCAACCCCATCGCTGGTTAATTGTGGAGTCCCATTGTTTCCATCGAAACGGGTTCCCGACGTTCCTCCAAACATAAGGGTTAAGGAAATATCGATGACATCGTCCCCTAGGTTTCTTCCTGTAAGTATGTTGGTTCCATCAAAATAGGTGGTAGGCGCATTGGGTGCTACCTGAAGGGCATCGAACTGGGTCAATACAGTAGTAAAGGTAGGCGCATCCAATCCTAGGATATTGGTTTCATAGTCCAAATCCTCTGTCGGGATTCCCAAAGCTGTGGCATACACATCGTGGTATAGCTCCAAAGTAGCTTCGAAAGTGGGTTGAAAACTTGCCCTATCGGTTACTATAGTAGTATTAAAATTGTTCTTTACATCATCACTGCCACTAAACACGGTATTTACCCCTGGTCTTCCCATGATATCCGCCTGGGCAAAGGTTCCGCTAAAATCCAAATTCCCTAAACAAGGAGCACAAGCGGTTCCTCCACAGTCTACTCCTTCTTCATCTCCGTTTTGGATGTTGTCATCACAGGTGATCTGTTCTATAACATTTCCGTTATCATCGTCGTCGGCACACTGTACAAAAAGGAAAGAAATGCAGAGCGCCATTGCTATATATTTTATATTGAATGTTTTCATCGTCTTCATCTTTTAGGTTATTGTTTTCTTTTTGCCGACACCCAAACATTGTATGCATTGGGTAATCCGTTAATACCTACTGAACCTCCTACGTGGGCAGGGGCAGCTCCCAACATGCTGTTAGGAACTTCCACTACAATGGAAAGTACGTTCAGTGCTTCAAAAAAATCGACTGCCTGTCCTGGGGGCAAAAAGCCTTCTGGAGCCACACTCCCAGAAGCGACATCGTTAAACCTATTAAAGTCGAAAAAGAAATAGTCCCGTCTTGGGCCTGCAAAGAAACTCATTCCGTTGTTGGAAGCGGTAATGGTTTCATCTACACCCGAAATCTGTACTTGTCCAGCTATTTGGTCGGTATAGACCGTACTGGTTAAACCTGCTTCTGAGGCAGCTACGGGAGCAGGGCCAAAGAAGTACATAGTGTCTGCCCTTTTAATAGCCTGTATAACCAAGTCCTCCACAAAATCGCCCGTATTGTCTATGTTAAACTCGACCAACACGTCCTCGTCAAAAGAAGCGTTTTCGGTCACCCCTCCCGGATTAAGGGGACCTTGTAGGGTAGCTACAAATACGGTGTTGTCTGGGTTGTCACCCTGAAATGCATAAAGATCGGCTATGTCTACCGTAGTGTTGGCCACCGAGGGTGAATCGATGTGATCTGCAGCAATAAGGAAGACAGAAAACCCCGCAAGGGCCAATCCACCAAGGGCTGCAAAAATTTTTGTTTTTTTCATCATTAGAATGTTATAATGGTTAATTTTACTTTCCACTATGTACGTACGAAAGTATGGCTATGGTTTTGGGAATTATGTTAATGTTTTGTTAATGAAATTTTTCTTTTCTTATTCAACAAAAGTAAAAAATGAACCCCTCATCTACCGGCTGGATCCATAAATTTATTAACGAGTTTCCCAAAAACCGTTTATTAGATAACTTGTCTTCGTCTACTCTATTTTACGAAGCCCTTAAAAAAGCAGGTTTTATTTACGGGGTTTCCATCACAACCCTATTGGAGGAACCTGTAAGCCACCTTAAACTTACCAAGGAAGAATACTCCAAAATAAACCTGTTTCACGCCCTGCTTTTTGTCTATTTCTCTAAGCATCCTGATGCCGATTACGATACGGCCATTGCTTCTATTACTTCTTTCTATAAAGATATAGATCGAGGAAAACAAAAATGGATGCAACGGCTTACTTTTTCGAAAAGTGAATCGGAAAATCTGGAAAGTATCCTTTCTGCACGATTGCAGGAGAGCAATATTTTATTGAAAACCGATGCCGCATCGGTACTCACCTATGCCCTTTTGTATGTAGATGTTTTGGGGTATATGTGTTACCTGGAACAACCCGAAGGGTTAAAAGCCTATTTGGAAGCCTTGGAACATAGCATCCTGGAGTACAGCCTAAATGCGTTGCAATCTAAAGAGCAAAAGAACAAATACGATTTGTTGGTGATAGATATGGTGGCCACGTCTTCCCAGTTTTTGGAAGGTCCGCCTGAAAGCTTCCCCGCTAGCTCTAAAGAACTTACAGCTTTGGAAAAACGTTTTATATTGGATATTTGCTGTTTGGCGGTTTGGGATGATCGCGAAATAGATGCAAGCGAATTGGCTTTCCTTAAAAAATTGAATCAGGAACTGGGGCATCCCGAAGCATTACTGGATGATTGCCTTTCTTCCTTAAAAAGCTTTTCGGAACAAAATGCAGAAAAAATTATCCTTTTCGAATACACCCATCCTGTAAAACAGCTTTACAAACAATCTACGGAAACGGTAAAACGGCTGATACTCCGCAATAAAAACCGACTCCTAAAAGAACTTAACGAAAGCGGGGAACTCCTGGTCCTGCTTACCCAATCTACCCAACGGGATTTGACAAAGGAAGAGAAATCGAAAATGAAGGAACAGCTGCTCGATATCTTTAAAAGCATCCCATCCCTGGCTATTTTCATGCTTCCAGGAGGCGCCATTTTATTGCCGTTATTTGTAAAGTTGATTCCAAAACTGTTGCCTTCGGCCTTTCATGACAATCGTGTGGAAGACGATTAATGTAAACCTCAACATACCAAACCCTTATTTCTGGCCTAAATTCGGTATCTTAGAATAGTCTATCTTCTATATGGCAACTATGAAATGGGTCATTCAATATTGGGCAAAAATCGCTGGGCTTGGGGCCATTGCCATAGGAATTGCCTGTCTATTTTTAGATTTCACGGAAATTCAACTGTTGTTATGGTTGCATTTAGCCGTACTGTTATTGCATCAATTTGAAGAGTATGCCTATCCCGGAGGCTTCAAAAGGTTTTACAACGAAAACATTTGGAATAAAAGCTTCCTCACCCGACATCCATTAAGCAATGCCGGAATCATCCTTGTTAATATAGGTTTGGCATGGACGGTGTACCTCTATTCTGCCCTAACCCACGAAGCACAACTGGCGCTTGCTATTGGTTTATTGGGTGTTTCGCTTCTCAATGGGCTACTGCATTCCATTCTATGGGCTTACTTAAGAATGTACAACCCAGGGGCCTTCACAGGATTGTTTCTTTTCATTCCCTTTAGCATCTATGCGTTATTGCGTATCGTAGAACTAGCTCCAGCACAAGATGTTCGCGCAGGGATCACGGTCTTTATAATGGGGGTCTTATTGGTTCCTACATTTATCTTCGCGGCCTACCAGCTAAAAAAAACTTGATGGTTGGCCACTCCCCAACCCTAAATTTCATTAACACAAAATTATAAAGCTATACCGATGTAATTCGTATTTTTAATTGCAACACGATCATCGACACTACTGTAAGTCGTTATTATGAAAAAACAAGTATTCTTCCTTTTCTTCTGTATTTCCCTTGTAGGATACTCACAAGAAATCAAGCTCTCCCCGCCCGAAGCTTCCTTTTCGGCCCTTATTGTTACCGATATGAAAACTTCGGCCCAATGGTATCAAGAAGTTTTAGGATTTCATATCCTAAACGAAACCGAAAATGCCGAGCGCGGTTTTTCAATAAAAAACCTAAAACATGGGGAGGTACATTTGGAACTTATAGAGATACGCGGAACTATAAGTCCTAGTGCTTTATTAGAAGATCAACCCAAAGGAAGTCGATTGGCTGGTTTCTTTAAATTTGGGATGAAGGTAAGTGGTTTCGATGCTTGGATGTCCCATTTACAAAGCAAGGAGGCTAACTTTCATGGAGATGTGGTTACAGACCCAGTCTCCGAAAAACGGATGGTCATTGTCAAGGATCCCGATGGCAACCGGATTCAACTATTCGAAAAATAACAGAGAGGTTTTTCCTAATCTTAATTCATTATTAGTCATCTTCATTTTTATAGTTTACTATTTTAACATCAATATTTTCAGGAAATCGAAGTTATAATAGGATATAATTTATGCTATGTGGAGATTTTTGATTGCCCTACTACTTCTTTCAACAAACGGAATATCGCAAACCAAGCAACAACTCATCGACTCTATCATAAAAGTAAACAGGGTGGATTCCGATTGTATAGGTGCTAAG
>JANQKN010000035.1 GCA_028281065.1 Flavobacteriaceae bacterium
CACTTGAAAACCGCTATTATTTTCAGGAATTGCTAACCTTTCCACTAATACCATCGGCTACTGTAACAAATACATCCGAATCTCCTTGTAAAGAACGAAAAAGACAGCAACCCGATAAGGTTTTGATTGCTGCCTTTCAATAATTTAAATGCTAACTCTATTATAGAACATTACTATCATTCATAGTTTTCAAGTTCCTCATTCAGATCTCTTATGAATTCTTCTAAATTGACAATGAAACCCGACTTTCCATTAACTGGAAAAATGTTCAATAAATAGTTTCCCTTAGAGATTTCATCAACTATTTTTTCTTTCAAATCATTGAGGGTAATCTTGAATGGGTTACAATCTTCCCAAGATCCTTCGAGATTTGAGTAAATAAACTCCTCTGCAGTCCAGAAAGAAATTAAAACATTATCTTTTATTTCTGCTAAGGCAATATCTCCATTAGAGTCTACAATGGTCCACAATTCTTCAAAATCGGCTATTTTCTTTATAAAGTATTGATACCTTTTGAAAGGTTCTAAATTAGAAACGTTGCTTATTTCTCTTTGATCTAGATACAAAGCTTAAAATGCATTTTTAACCATTATATGTATTAAGCCTTCCAATCCCATCTCTAATTTTTCAAGTATAACTTCATCTTTTGAATTTGAGTTTTCACAGATGTAAATAGAAGGGTTATCCAGATGGTGATGTTTATAGATAGTAAAGCATATTTCACCATCCGCCCCGATTACTATGTAATCATTAAATACTTCTGGCTTATACTTAAACCAATAACTTGTTTTTGGATTATTAGCTCTTTGGAGATTATCTAAAAGTGTTTTCTTTTGATTTTTGTCAAAAACACTATAAATAACCTTATTGTCTATTTGAACACCATTTGTTTCCTTTGTGTAAAGATAACGTAGTATTTCAGGTAACTTAAAGCTTAACTCTTTTTCTACTTGTTCTAATAATTTTTCAGAAACAGAAGGAATAAAGACAATATCCCCTCCATGTTCTTCCTCAATATTAGCTAACGTGTCTTTTAAATTTTTAAACATAAGTTTCTTTATTTATAACCATGTATTTTATGTTCTCTTTTATGATCGTCTTTATATTTTAGTCTAGCATTTTTATAGCTATATCCATCTTTAGCTCTTTGTTTATAGGGATGAGCTAAATCTTTACCAGGAGGGTTCCTTAAATTCTTTTGGGGTCTTAGTTTACCATCTCTACCCATTCGTTTTGAACCTCTTTTAACAGAATTAATTTCTTGCTTTATCCAACCCCTGTCAGCTGAACTGGCTTTAGGATCGTTCGCTATCTCTTTTAATCTTGCCTGTTTTCCAGATCTTCCTGTTGTTTTTGGTTTTACACTTGGCTTAGGACCACCTCCTCTTCTACCTAAGGTAACTACCGATCCTACAGTTCCCGCAACCTTTTGCGTTGTCGTCAAGTCAGGGTCAGCCCAGCTTTGCGTAAGATCATCCACAGTATTTCCACCCATAACTTCCAACCCTAAATACGATACGTCACGTAGAATTGCACCAGATGGATCAGTAGCATAATCCATGTCTGAGGCTGGGGTAATTACACCATAAAAATCCGAATCATCAAACATTCCAGACCTGATTTCTGTTGTTGGTCCGGTTTTAAGAGTAAGCGTCTTCATCTCAGCCGTAACTGGCGAATTAATATCAGAACTACTATTCGTACTAGAGCCGCCACTTGGTTCTACATCATAACTGTCATCAACCAATGGTGGTGGACCAACCCACTCATCACTTTGTGGATCAAAAACACCTAAGTTTGAATGCATTCCTTCCAGTCCTTCAATCTCGATTTTCCATATCGGGTTATTATGGGCAACCTGATAATTGGATATGGTAAAGAACTCCTCCGCTATGGGATCACTACCAAAAAACCTGCCAATCTCTGGCATATAGTTTCGGTACCTAAAGGTAAGCCAATTTAAGCCAAGTTCATCCTGTTTTTCTTGCCCAAGGAAATTCCACTTCTGTGCAAGGCTATTTCCATTGGGGGAAATCTGGTCATTATAACCTTTCTGCTTGAGGCCATAGGGATAGTAGTTACTTTCCTCCACGATTTCCGTAGCGGCATCTATGGCATTGTTCCCATCGCTATCGGCATATGATAATCTTACATTACCCAAATGGTCTTTGTACTGGAACACATAGTTGTAGGCGGTATAGCTGGTAGCACCTCCCGTGGAGAAGCCTATGCTCTTGCTGGTGCCCGCCACAGGTTCCACATAGCCTTCAGGCTGTGGGAAGAACTGCAAGTCATTATCCTCGTACACATAGCTCCCAGCGTAGAGAATCTCCTTGGTGGCCTGCCCCGTAATGCTTACCGTCTTTTTCAATTTGGCACCCGCCGCATCGTAGGTATAGGTTATTGTCCCAGACTCCGTGCCATTGTCTATGGTCACCATTTTGGGCAAGTTCATGTGGTTGTAGACAATCGCCGTGATACCCTTGTTGCGGTCCACCACCATATTGCCGTTGGCATCGTAACCGTAGTCGTTGTCCTGGCCCACCCCCGGGGTGTTGCCGTCCTTAAAACCTTCATCTTTATAGGCAGGGTCAATGGCACTGTCCAGTACATTGAGCAGCTGGTTGCCCACCACCCCGTTTACCGTACGGTAAGCGTAGGAAAGGTCGTCCCATACGCCCGAGGCGGTATCGGTACCGTTGGCCCCACGCCGCTGTAAGGAACTAAGGTTCCCGTTGCGGTCGTAGGCTATGTGGTCCACATTGTGGTGGTTGTAGGCACTCATATTGCTAAGGCTGCTCCCCTTATGCCCAGTGGCCCCGAGGATACGGTTCAAATCATCGTAAAGGTACGAATACCCGCGTACATCCTTGTCATCGTTCTCTGTCTTCCAGAGGGTCTGGGCAATGTTCCCGTTGTACAGAGGTGTAGCTCCCGTACCCCCACTCACGGTGTTGTAGTCTATATGGAAATTGAACAGGTCGCTGTACTGGCTAAAGCCCTTGCTGCCCGCACTGGCGGCAGCAATGTCGTTGATATCCGTAAGCCACCCACGGATGTTGTAGGCAAGGTCCACCCGTTGCAGTTTCTTGTCCAACAGCGGCCCAAAAAGGCGCAGGTTGGAGACACTCCCGCCCGTATTGCCGTTAAAGGATACCTTGCCCACCAGGGCGGCATCTTCCTCCGCCTGTGTAAGGGGTTCGGTATGCAGGAGGGTGTTCCCCCTGTAGAACCTCATGTTGCTGCCCACCCGCTGCACACGGAAGAGGTCCCCTGCGGCATAGGCCCAGTTCCCGGGCTCGAAGCTACCGTGGGTCATGATCCGTACCTTTGGGGAAAAGGCGTTGTTGTCCACCTCAAAACCGTAGTCCATATAGTTGTTACCCTGCGCTCCGTTGGCGGTCTCTATGAGCCCAAAGCGTACGTAGCGGTCGTCCTGGCCCACGATTACCTCCATCCCCCCGTCGAAACCGCTGGGGATGGCCCCCTGGGTCTTGGCCAGCGAGGGCCAGTTCCATAGGTCGGGCCCACCCGGGTAGGCATTGCTTATGGTGGCATCGGCATTTATATCTACATGGGTAAGGTCGGTATAGCCATCCAGGAGGGAATTACCGCCCACGCCCTTCTGCACCAGTTGGCCGAGGGCATCGTAGGTGTTATCGGAAATAAGCTGTACCATCTCGTTG
>JANQKN010000079.1 GCA_028281065.1 Flavobacteriaceae bacterium
TGCCGGCAAGACGACGATATTTGGAGCATGGACCCTGATTTTAACCTTACCCTGTATTCTACAGGCTTTGTAGGCGCATCGGGGAATGATTTCGATAGCAATGGTGTTTTATTTCAATCCGATATTGGGGCCAGTGCTATTTATAAAATTGTAGGTGGGGTACGTACTTTTGTAACCAGTACGGGAATTGTAAATCCTGTAGGCATTGCCTTCGACAGTAATGACAACTTCTTTGTCTGCAACTGTGGAAACAACACCATTCGTAAAGTAACTCCTGAAGGAGTTTCTACCCTTTTTGCTTCAGGGGCTATTTTTCAGTGCCCCAATGGAATTACCTCCGACGAGGATGACAACCTGTATGTATCCAATTTTTCAAACGGAAACATCATAAAGATTACCCCATCGGGCCAAACCACTTTACTGAATGTAACCCCAGGCGGAAGTACTGGAGGACCCAGCAATGGACATTTGGAATACCACCAACCCACCCGCACCTTATTTATAGCCAGTCATGGCTCCAACACCATTTATTACTTGCGTTTGGACAACCCTTCGCAACTCAATTGGTTGGCAGGAAGTGGAGCTCGGGGCAATGACGATGGGGATGCTTCCGATGCAAGCTTTTCACGCCCCAATGGCGTAGCCATTACCCAAACGGGGGATTCTATTTATGTAAACAGTGCCATTCCATTGACCAATGTTCCCAATGGACCTTTAAACCCTCAGGTGATACGACTTATTAAGGGGATCAATTCGGTACTCTCGGTAGACGACGTGCTTCCTCCAGAGGTGCAAGTAACTGTCTACCCGAATCCCACGGACGGGGATATTACCATAGCGGTTCATACCGAATCGTCTTTGGAAAAAGTAAATCTTCAGCTGTATGATATGCTGGGTAGAAAAGTAAGGGAAGTAAAAGACAAATCTTTCGAACAAGGAACGCTAGAATGGTCGTTGAACCTCTCCAACCTGCAAAGCGGTCCATACCTCTACACCATTACCCGCAATGGAAAGCAATTGTACAATGGAAAGATTCTAAAACAGTAGACCTCAACATAGATAACCAAAACAAAGACAGGGCAATTGCCCTGTTTTTGTATCTTAGGACTCGTAGATGCAATAACCAACCTATGAAATCCCAAAAAACCAAAGCCAAGGCCTATTGGCGACAAAATCTCATTTATCTTTTTGTTTTACTGTTTATCTGGTTTGCTGTTTCCTACGGGGCAGGAATCCTTTTTAAAGAAGAATTGGATCAGTTTCAGATCGGCGGGTTTAAACTCGGTTTTTGGTTTGCCCAACAAGGTTCCATTTATGTGTTTGTCATTCTCATTTTTGTGTATGTATACCTCATGAACCGACTGGATGCCAAGTATGGTTTTAACGATACCAATAAAAGCGAAACCCCATGAGTGTACAGACCTGGACTTTTATTATCGTTGGACTCACTTTTGCCCTGTACATTGGTATCGCCATTTGGTCCAAAGCCAGTTCTACCAAAGACTTTTACGTAGCTGGAGGAGGGGTTTCCCCTTGGGCCAACGGGATGGCTACCGCTGCCGATTGGATGTCGGCCGCTTCCTTTATTTCCATGGCTGGGATCATTGCCTTTGCCGGCTACGATGGATCGGTTTATCTTATGGGTTGGACAGGAGGCTACGTATTGTTAGCCCTTTTGTTGGCTCCCTATCTTCGGAAATTTGGCAAGTTCACCGTTCCCGATTTTATTGGGGATCGTTACTATTCCAAAACAGCGAGAATCGTTGCCGTGGTGTGCGCCATTATCGTGTCCTTTACCTATGTGGCGGGACAGATGCGTGGTGTGGGTGTTGTTTTTTCCCGCTTTCTGGAAGTAGATATTAATTTGGGGGTGGTTATCGGGATGATCATTGTATTGTTTTATGCAGTTTTGGGAGGCATGAAAGGTATTACCTATACCCAAGTAGCTCAATACTGCGTGCTCATCTTTGCCTTTATGGTTCCCGCCATCTTTATTTCCATACAAATGACGGGGAATCCCGTTCCACAAGTAGGTATGGGAAGCACCTTAGCCGATGGGTCGGGCACCTACCTTTTGGAAAAACTGAATGGTCTTTCCACCGAGTTGGGTTTTTCTGAATATACCAATGGCACCAAAAGCAAGATGGACGTCTTTGCCATTACCTTTGCTTTAATGGTGGGGACGGCAGGATTGCCCCATGTTATCATTCGGTTTTTTACCGTAAAACGGGTAAGGGATGCCCGAAAATCGGCTGGAATTGCCTTATTGCTTATTGCCATTCTATATACAACGGCACCTGCCGTAGCTGTTTTTGCCAAAACCAATTTGTTGAATACCGTAAGCGATCAACCCTATGCTGAAATGCCTGAGTGGTTCAAGAACTGGGAAGACACAGGACTCCTCACTTTTGAAGACAAAAACCAAAACGGAACCATTCAGTATGTTGCCAATCCCGAACTCAATGAGCTTACCGTAGACCGCGACATCATGGTGCTTGCCAATCCCGAAATTGCCAACCTACCCGCATGGGTCATTGCTTTGGTAGCCGCTGGAGGACTAGCAGCTGCCCTTTCCACTGCTGCGGGGTTGCTATTGGTAATTTCCTCCTCGATTTCTCATGACCTCATCAAAAAAGTATTCAACCCCAAGATTTCTGAAAAAGGGGAGCTTACTGCCGCTCGAATTTCAGCCGCAGTAGCTGTGGTTATTGCAGGGTATTTCGGCATCAATCCCCCGGGATTTGTAGCCGCGGTCGTGGCTTTGGCTTTCGGTTTGGCAGCCGCTTCTTTCTTTCCCGCCATTGTGTTGGGTATTTTCTACAAAAAGATGAACAAGGAAGGAGCCATTACGGGAATGATTGTAGGGATTTCCTTGATGCTGTTCTACATGCTGAAGTTTAAGTTCGGAATCTTCGACGGCGGAAAAGAAGCTGTTGAAGGACTCAAAGATCAATGGTGGTTTGGCATTTCGCCTGAAGGATTTGGAACCATCGCCATGATCGTCAACTTTGTTGTTTCGCTTACTGTAAATGCCTTTACCCAATCCCCTCCCCAAGAAGTTCAGGAAATCGTAGAAGATATCCGTATCCCGAGTGGCGCTGGAAAGGCTTTGGAAAAGTAAAAAAGGGTGTGATCCTTTTCATTATCTTTACATAAATCAAAGCGTATGACCTTCGACGAATGCTTGGCACTTTACGATGCCATTATCGATACCCTTCCCGAAATAGATCGGTTGGGGAAAACCATGCCCTATACCGCTTCCAACACCTATATGTATTCGTTGGTAAACAAGGACGGGCAAATGGGCATTAGGATGAGCAAAGAAGATCAAGCCGAATTTTCCTCTAACTACCCTGGAACCGAAGTGTACAAATCCTATGGCGCGGTGATGAAAGACTATGTACTCATCCCGGATGAATTGCTCACCGACCATGAACTCGTGGGAAGTTATCTTAGAAAAGGTTTGGGGTATGTGAATTCGTTAAAACCCAACCCCCGAAAAAAGAAATAACCATGGCGCGGATCCATCTTTTTGAGTTCGAAGATCAAAAGTGGTTCCCCAGTTTCCTACGAAATTACGGCACCGACTTTCTACAGTTTCTTGCCAATAAAACCAAGCTTTTTAAACCCGCACTTCCGCTATTGGAAGAAACCCTTCGTAAAACAGGCAATCAAAAAATAGTCGACCTAGCTTCGGGAGGCGGTGGTGGATTGTTGTGGTTAAATGCCGAACTGCAAAAACAGTTTCCCGACCTTAGCATTACCCTAACCGATTACTATCCCAATATTCCTGCTTTTCAGTATACCCAAAAGCAGGCACCCAACATAGGTTATGCATCCGAATCTATTGATGCCAGGGATGTCCCCGAACATTTAGAAGGATTGCGCACGCAATTCCTTTCCTTGCATCATTTTAAGTCGGAAGATGCGGTACAGATCCTTCAAAACGCAGTGGATTCCAAAAATGCCATTGCGTTATTCGAAGCCCAAGAACGCAGTCTACCCAGTTTTTTTGGGATGTTCATTTCACCCATCACCCTATGGCTCACTACGCCCTTCATCCGTCCTTTTAAATGGGGAAGAATCCTCTTTACCTATTTAATTCCTATTACGCCCTTGTTCGTCTGGTGGGATGGGATGGTTTCCGCCTTGCGTACCTATTCGGTAAAGGAAATGAACGGTTTGGTAACCCAAGTAAAGCGGCACGAAACCTTCAATTGGAACATCGGGAGAATTAAATCAGGACCAACCGTTGTATTATACCTCATCGGAACCCAAAAACCAGCATGAAAACAGAACGAACCCAGTCCAGCCACCCGCATTTTGTTCAACTTGTAGCCGAGTTGGATGCCTTCCTTACCGTAAAGGATGGCGATATGCACGATTACTACGATCAGTACAACAGTATCGACAACATTCCCTATGTGATATTGATCCATGAAAACGATCAACCCATCGCCTGCGGTGCTATGAAACCTTTCGACAAAGATTCCGTTGAAATAAAACGGATGTATACGCTCCCCAATGAGCGAGGAAGAGGATTGGGTCGCAAAGTGCTTCAGGAATTGGAAAAATGGGCAGAGGAACTGGGTTATACCACCTTGGTATTGGAAACTGGGGCAAGCTTCGATGCCGCCATTGCCCTGTACCAAAAATACGGGTTCCAAAGAATCCCCAATTACGGTCAATATATAGGGGTAGAAACCAGTGTCTGCTTTCAAAAACCTATTTAGTTTTCATACCTTTATCATTCACATGAATGCGAAGTTTTCACAGGAATAATTGCAAATCGAGTGGAATTGCGTTTTGCGAAGCAAAAAAAGAGCATGGAACGGTAAGATTTGACAATGGTTTTGTGATTTCATCACAAAAATTCCCTTGAAAACTTCTTGATTTTTTGGTTCGTTTTGTATCAAGACAAAATGAACAAAACAAAACAATAAATAACAATGCACACTACCCACAACGAAGATGCCCTTCACTCCCAAAAGGGGTTCCTAAAAAAATACGAAGCCTATCTCGGCGAATTCGTCTATGGAGGCATTGATGGTTGCGTTACCACCTTTGCTGTGGTAGCGGGAGCCGTAGGGGCTGGACTTAATAGTTCCATCATTATCATCCTGGGTTTTGCCAACTTGTTGGCCGATGGCTTTGCCATGAGTGTGGGGGCATACCTTTCGGCAAAATCGGAAAAGGACAACTACAACAAACACAAACAGGTGGAATACTGGGAAGTGGACAACCTACCTGAAGTGGAAACTGAAGAAATTCGTGAAATCTATGCCGCCAAAGGGTTCGAAGGTGAATTGTTAGAGCAAGTTGTAGAAGTAATCACTTCGGATCGGGACCGCTGGGTAGATGTCATGATGAAGGAAGAACTTAATATGATAGAAGAAACCAAATCCCCGTTTAAAATGGGACTGGTCACCTACATAGCTTTTATACTAATTGGCTTAATTCCACTAACTGTATATGTATGGGACTATTTTAACCCTATAGAAGCCAACAGGTTCCTACTCACTTCCATCTTTACCGGCCTAGGATTTATGTTTATCGGTTTTCTGAAAACCTACGTAACCGAAACCAAAATATGGAAAGGGGTTCTGGAAACCCTCACCTTAGGGGCCATTGCTGCACTGGTGTCCTATTTTGTAGGGGATCTTCTGGAAAAATTGATCCTTGCCTCTTAACTAGATTTATTTTATGAATCCTTCAAAAATACACATAAGTCCTGTATCCCTTTCGGAAACAGAAACCCTTTGCAAGATAGCCACCGAAACCTTCAAAGACACCTATGCCGAATACAACACCCCCGAAAACATGCGGGATTATATAGAAACCCACTTTAGTTCAGAAAGAATAAAAGAGGAACTGTCCCACCCAGAAATGCATTACTTTTTTGCCCTTCGTGGTGATGAAATCGTGGGATACATTAAACTGAATGAAGGTAATGCCCAAACCGAATCCAAATTTCCCAATACCTTGGAAATAGAACGCATCTATGTAATCCCGACAGAGCACGGTAAAGGATATGGGGCGACCCTACTGTCCAAATCCATCGAGGTAGCCCGTGATAAAAACCTTCCCCAAATTTGGTTGGGTGTTTGGGACCAGAATACCAAAGCCATTGCTTTCTACGAAAGGATGGGCTTCTACAAAGACGGCATACATCCTTTTGTCCTGGGCAATGAACCCCAAAGGGATTATTTAATGAAATTAGACTTGTAGCCTTCCCTTTTAGCTGACAATTGTCATTTATAGAAACTCTTAAAATTCGTACTTTTCAAAAAATAAGTTTTGTCCCATTATGAGTCAATATCACATTAAAAATCTAGAAGAATATTTTCAGATATACCGAAAGAGCGTCCGCGATCCCGAAACGTTTTGGGAAGAGATTGCCGAAGAGCACTTTCAGTGGAAACGCAAATGGGACCAGGTCCTTTTCTGGGATTTCACCAAGCCAGAAGTTTCTTGGTTTAAAGGGGCGCAACTCAATATTACCGAAAACTGTATCGATCGGCATTTAACGCACCGTGGGGATAAAACCGCTATCCTTTTTGAACCGAACGATCCCAATGCCCCTGCCGAACATATTACCTATCGGCAATTGCACAAAAGGGTGTGTCAGTTTGCCAATGTACTGAAGGATATGGGCATAGAAAAGGGGGATCGGGTGTGCATTTATTTGCCCATGATTCCCGAATTGGCTATTTCGGTCTTGGCCTGTGCCCGTATTGGTGCGGTACATTCTGTGGTGTTTGCAGGGTTTTCGGCTACAGCTTTGGCTACCCGAATTAACGACAGTGAATGCAAGATGGTCATTACTTCAGATGGTTCCTATCGAGGGCCAAAAACCATCGACTTAAAGGGAATTGTAGACGATGCGCTTACCTCCTGTGATTGTGTGGAAAGTGTCTTGGTGGCCGAACGGATTCAATCCAACCCGCCCATGAAAGAAGGGCGCGATCATTGGTTGCAACCTTTATTGGACAATGCCTACAAAGACTGTGTACCTGAAGCCATGGATGCCGAAGACCCACTCTTTATACTCTATACTTCGGGTTCTACAGGAAGACCCAAGGGAATGGTCCATACCACAGCGGGTTATATGGTCTATACGGCCTATACCTTCAAAAATGTGTTTCAGTATCAGGAAGACGATGTGTATTGGTGCACGGCCGATATCGGTTGGATTACAGGGCATAGTTACATTGTGTACGGTCCGCTAGCCAACGGAGCTACCACTGTCATGTTCGAAGGAGTTCCTACTTATCCCGATTGGGGACGTTTTTGGGAGATTGTTCAAAAGCACAAAATCACTCAATTTTATACAGCTCCTACGGCGATCAGGGCTTTAGCCAAAGAGAACTTGAGCTACGTAGAGAAGTATGATCTTTCTTCCTTAAAGGTATTGGGAACGGTAGGTGAACCCATTAATGAAGAGGCCTGGCACTGGTACAATGATAATATCGGGAAAAAGAACAGCCCCATTGTAGATACTTGGTGGCAAACCGAAACGGGGGGTATCTTGATTTCCCCCATCCCCTACGCCACACCAACCATCCCAACCTTTGCGACACTACCTATGCCGGGTATACAACCTTGCCTCATGGATGAGAACGGGGAAGAAATTGCGAACAATCCTGCCAGTGGACGACTATGTATTAAATTTCCTTGGCCCAGTATGGCACGAACCATTTGGGGTGACCATAAACGGTATAAAGACACTTATTTTTCGGCTTTCGAAAACAAGTATTTTACGGGCGATGGTTCTTTGCGCGACCAAACGGGTTACTACCGCATTACAGGCCGTGTGGACGATGTTATTATTGTCTCGGGGCACAATTTAGGAACGGCACCCATAGAGGATGCCATTAACGAGCATCCTGCTGTGGCGGAAAGCGCCATTGTTGGTTTTCCGCATGATATTAAAGGGAATGCGCTGTATGGCTATGTAATTTTGAAAGAAGTGGGTGAAGGCCGTGACAATGACAATCTCCGTAAGGAAATCAATCAGTTGATTACCGAACGTATTGGTCCCATTGCCAAATTGGACAAGATTCAGTTTACCCCGGGACTGCCCAAAACACGCAGCGGAAAGATCATGCGAAGGATTCTAAGGAAGATTGCCCATAAGGACACTTCCAATCTTGGGGATACGTCTACATTACTCAATCCCGAAGTGGTAGAGGCAATTATGGAGGATGCCCTTTAAAAACAACAACTTCATCATTCTTCTTTGGTAGAAAGTAATCGAGCCAATTGTGCTTGTATTTCGGGCTCCGCCAATCTAGCTTCCATGGACCTTACAGCGGGTTCCGAAAGGAAACGCCCTAAAGGAATGATCGGTTCTATATCCTCGCCACCATCGTCTACCAGATCTTCCATAAAAGACATCATGGTACTTTGCTGTTGCGGGATAGGTGTACGTTTGGACTGTACGTTGTTTACATTCTGTAAGGTTCTTTCGGTCTGCTTGGGATGGGCAAATGTAGCACTGGCAATCATGGACAGAGGTGCCAGCATCTGACTGCTATATGTAATCTTATCCGAAGGCTTACTGTAATTGGTGATCAACAAATGCCGTATTTCATATTTCCCCGTTAAGGTGGTATCCCTGGCCAATGCCTCTCCTAATCTTTGTGCTAAAGTAACCGTAACATTACCCCCAATATTGTTGTAATACCCTGCATCTCCAAACTGCCCCACACTATCTATCCGTGCTACGGGACTTAGGTAAGGAAAACGGGCATTCATGGACATTGCCGTAGATCGTTTAATCATCTTGTTCTTACTGGGGTATTCTGCCAGAAGGTCCGAAAAGACCCCTAATCCATGGGGATCGCCTTCGGTACTTACCGGTGATATAATAGCACGTTCCCCCGATTGCAGCTCAGTCGCATTGGTAATTATAATGGGGCGGATATACTCATGTTCTCCGCTTTGAGGCAAAAGATTGAGATACGCCTGCCCCAACGGATTGTCCTTTCTTTTAAATATGGTATCGAATTGGTTTTCCCACTGTATTTCCAGCAAGGCACCACGATCCCGAAATGTTCCAATATTGGTAATGCTCTTAAACAGATCCCTTCCCAACAAACTGGCTACCGAAGCCGACAAATAATCCTTGTTGTATATACTACTTGCTCGGTATTGGAACGGGGCATCGTCGCTTTGGTATTTTAAAGGAAGGGCATTCTCATTTTCCAACAGTTCATATGCTTGGGCATAAAACATATTATTACCGCCTCCACCACCAGAGGCCCCCGTCATGGAAAACAAGTGTTTTCGGAAATAGTCCGGGTTTTTATCGAATAAGGAGCTTTGTACCAAAAAGGACCATAGACCTGCACGGGAACCCCCACCTTCTGCCGAAACCAGAATAATAGGGAATTTTTCGCCTTCTGGCTGACTTTGGATAAGACCACGGCGATCGGCAATCCAGGCATCGATATAAGCATTTACATTCATCCGGTCTTGGGGGGTATGCTCTATTTGGGTTGTGTAGCTGGCGTCATAATGGTTAAAATTGTTCCTATTGGCCTGATAAATACCCAATACGGCGCATAAAATAAACACAATGCCCAACAAAGGCACATCCAGGCGCTTACCGAATACCCGAATGAGGTTGAACAGGGTATAGATCCCTATAATACAAATCATAATAATGGAAAGCGGGGTGTATATTTCCAAGCTGGTAGGGTAAAAGAACAAAATGAGGTAGGAAACCAAAATAATAACTATAAACAATAAGGTAAGCCTCCCTCCAATATGTTTTTTAAACCACAAAACCTTTCTGTTATATGAAAGGGTGAGTAAAAGGAACAAGACCGCTAACAGTACCAGGGCGTAGAACAATCGGATTGAGTCCCCTTCGGTTCCTCCGCGGTTAAAAAACCCTAAAATGATAATAGCCAAAAAGCAAAGGGTCATCAAGATAATGGGCCCGTATTTCTTAAGCCACGTCCATTTCAGGATAAAATCCGATACAACTTGTGCAAACCTTTGGTTAAGGGCTAAAAGCATTAATCCAATAGCAATTAAAAAGCCCCAGTTGCCCGTAAAGATAATATCGTTGCCGTATACAGTTTGGAAGGTATTGTTCACTGCAAAAGCCGCCGTAAGGATAAGGGCCGCTCCTAAGAATTTTGGGAACACCCGCTTTATGTACTGTTGCTGCGTTTCGACAAAAGTGGTCGCAATGCTTATTCCCCCTTTGGCCTTTTCTTCCAAATACATTTCTTTGGCATCTTTTGGAACACTAAAAAGTTTTGGCTTTTCCGACTCCGTATTTACGGACGAATTCCAGACTGAAGGTTTGGGCGGATCGAAATAATCGCCTACCACACTAATAAAGAAAGCAAATACGGATAGCGCCATAAAGAACACAGGAACGGCAATCCAGTGTTTGCTGGTTTGGTTCACTACAATAATCAAGTCGTTAACCTGTGGAACAAACCAAAGCATGAGGTAAATAATGAGCACAAAAACGAGGGACATAAAATGTCTTTGGATTTCCTTAAGGACATCGAGCAGCCAAAAGCCAACGGTATTAACGGGTTTGGAAATGTATTTCATGATTTTACTTTTTATCGGTAGTTGGTTTTTCTTTTTTGGTTTTACACTTAGTACCCGAACAACATTGGGTTGGTCGTACAATCTACGATAAACTGTGGGGAGCCTTATTATTGAATGTGGCTAAAATAGATACCTATTTTAAGGCGTGATATTCTGTTATTGCCTAGGATACTTCTGTCTTCTTAGTTTCGGTAGAGTCCTTTTTTTCTTCTTTTTTCTTGGGATCTTTTTTGGGATCCTTTTTAGGGTCTTTTTTAGGTTTCTCCTCCTGTACTTTGGCTTTGCTGGCCGTTACTGTACTTCCTTTATAGGTATAGCGGTGTGGTTTATTGGAGATTTTATATTCCAATTGTACACTGTCCAGGATCATTCCCAGTTCCTTCAGCTTATAATCTGCTGTTAGGTGTCCTTCTTCAGTAGGCATTACTGTGGTCATATACGGGGGAACCGTACTGTCCTTCTTTTTGGCACTTTTCCCGAAGAGGATAACGCTTACATTCTCCGACTTGGGCAATAACCCTCTTACTTCTACCACATTGCTCACATTTTGAATGCTAACAAAGGTTCCTGGAGCCTTTATTTCTGAAATCACATTATGGTTATACACAGCAATGGGTAAACATACCATGGTAATCCCTGTAGCAATGGCAACTGCAGTGGCAGCATTTTTTACTTGTTTGGAAAGTGTAGTAAGAATCTCCCCATAGGCATGATTGATCTCCCCCGGACTCCGCATATTGGTTTTGCTTAGGGCGGGTTCCGATCCACGTACCCCTACATAATATTTGGCGATAGCGATGGCTACCAAAGGGAGGATGGCAAAAAAATAGACCCATCCGTTGGTAGACTTCACATAGGTAGCAAAGCTGATACTCCCCAGAAAAGTTCCTCCGGCCAAATAAGTAAGGAAATTATTCAAGGTTTTAATTCGGTTGGTAAACAGGGTAACGCTCCCATCGATAAGGGTTCTTGCCTTTTGTAACCAATACTCGTCATAGCGTACAAAGGAAGTTTCGGCTGCAGCAGGGGTTTCTTGGGTTTCTACTTCGTCACTCATGGTGTTGTGTGTTGATTAGTTGTTTTGTTGTTCTTCTTGTTCCCTTTTATACTTTTTTGGATTATGGTAAGGAATGTAATTCTTGTGGTTCTCATCGCAATAGGCAACCATATAATCGTTTACTACTTTACCATCCTTTGTTTTCTTTACTTTTTCAACCAGGGGTTTTTTGGTTTTGTTGGGAGTAGCTTCTGTTTCTTCATCTAGGGCCTGGGTAAATTGCTTGAGCAGTGAAATGCCATCGGGGGTAAGGGATTCTGCTTCGCCGTCGGCTTCTTTTAAAATCACATTAACGCCTTGGGCTTTTTGCATGGCGAATTGAATGCCCGATCCGTCTACGCCATCGGAAATAGAGATCTTCCCGCCTTTGGGGTCTACATAAAAATGGGGATTGGGGCAGTCTTCTTTGTAGCAAGTAACTAGATTCATAATCAACTGGTTTACAGCTAATTTATAAAATCCTATTTGTAAACTGACTACCCACTACAGGGGATTTTTCCTGAAAATGGCTATTTCTACGGTTTTCCCGTAAAATCCTGCAGAGGTCATCGAGTGGTTTTACTGAAATCAAAGGTGTATCGAGATGACAACACAGAATGATAAAAAAATTGACAATGGTTAAAAAATGATGAAAATTTTGTCATGCTTCCCTTTTATGCAGAATAGTACACCGTCAAACTCTGGGATTTCATTGAGAAGACTGCCTTACGATTCGACTTTGTAAAAAAACCTTCTTCTTTATGTTCTTCTATCCTTTTTTTGCTTCTCCAAAAAAAGAATGAAAAAAAGGAGCCCATTTCGAAGGAATTTTGCTTCGCAAACCATCGCTAAAACTTTGCGGTCTTCGACCTGAATCTCAAAGCTTTTATCGATGTATTCTTACGAAATGGATGAGATTTTGATCTATAAGTAGAATGAGTTGCGAAACAGACCTTTTATGCAGCATAGTACGCTGTCAAGCTCCAAGGCTCCATTGAGAACATTGCCTTACGATTCGACTTCGGGACCCGTAGCCCGAAAATGCGTTGATAACAAAATGCTGTTTGAGTTCGTTGGACGAGTTCATTTTGTTTAGCAGTAAGGGCGTCACGGGTGAATAAGAATCGTCTGGCTAGATTTTTTGGTTCTTTTTTATCAATGAAAAAAGAACATCAAAAAAACAAAAAGCTATTCCACAACCTCAAACGCCTGTATGGCAGCATTGGGCTCTATAATGGTATGACCTTGCCAGAACCCGGGATCGTATTTGGAAAGATAAGTGGCCTTAACATTCTTGTTTTCAGGGGCAGCCTCGTAACGTTCTTGGGAAATGTATTCGGAATCGAACACAACGAGTTCGTACTTCACCACATTGGTGGTTTCCACATCCAACTGCAACGAAAGCTCGTTCTGCTTTCTGCGTCCTTTTACGTGTTTGTTCTTTTCTATGACTTTTAGGGGACGGTCCAATCCAAAGAAGCTTCCGTCCTCAAGTTCTATATAGCGGGGACCGTAGGTGCCATTCAGCTCTTTGGCAAATAGCATTTTACCACGGAATACGTTTTGCCGGAACTTAATCCCCAACAGGCCGAAACGTTTCAGGGGGCGTACGTTATCGAACTCCAACCGAACAATGGCATAGTCACTGGTGTTTACGTACATAGTTCCCGCAAAGTCCTTCTTGCCTTTGGGCTCAAAATCGATGATGTACACGGGCTCGTTGTCGATAAAGGTGTAATCGCGTCGGGTAAAGCGGTATCGGTTCGATTTCTCTAGGATGTCCAGCTTGGAGCCTTCGTGAAAAAAGAGCTCTTGGTACAGTTCAGAAATACGGGCTTTTATGTTTTCCTGAAAGTAGGAACGGCTTTCTTCTTGTTGCTTCTCTACTTCCACCTTCATGGCTTGGGCATCTTCTTCGGCATCGGCCAGGGAATCCAACTGTACCTTGGTACCAAAGATCCCGGATTTTATTTTGAGGTAGGAATCGGGCTTTACGTTTTCCTTAAAAATGCGTTCCAGTTTTTCGGAAAGGCCATCGAAGGAAATGTCCTTGGATTTGTCATACAGTTCGGCAGCCTTGTCTATGTGCAGTTTGTGGTTTTGGTAGTTGCCATAAAACTCCCCGGCTACTTCTTTGTAGTAGGCAGATCGTTTGGGAACGATACGGGCAATGCTGTCCATGAGTTCTTTATTAAGCTCCGCAATGGTGGATTTTTTGAATCCGAAATCCAGCTTCTGCATGTGGTTTTTGTCCGACTGGCGGAAGAAGATCTTCTTCTTGCTCAGATCCATGGCGTAGTTACGGGTCATATAGTATTTCACACTGTCGATAATCTCCTCTACATCCAGTTGGGTATTGCTTAAAAACACCTGCTTCAGCTCAAAAGCTTTGGGTGCCAACTTAATCACGGTATCGGTAGGTTGGGTTACCGTCCATCCTATTTTTTCATATCCCATGGAGGATACATACACAGAATCCTGCGGATGTCCCAAATCGCTCAATAACACGGTAAACACGCCTTCCTCATTGGTAATGAGCCCTTGGTGCTCACCGGTTTGTACGGTAGCAAAGGAAACGGGTTTGCCGGTTTTGGCATCGACTACCTTGGCAGAAAAGGATTGGGCAACTAACGAAGTGCTTAGTAAGCATAGTAAAATAAGGGGAAGGTACTTTTTCATACGATGGTTTTATTCTATAGACGTTGGGCTGGTTAAAAAAGTTGTCTATAGGGAAGACGAAGGAAGGGGGAAGTTGTTACTCATATTAGTAATTTAATTATCTTAGATAGTCTCCCTTCCCTTTAAAGATAGTAGTCGAATTATAAATCAGAAATTAAGTAATCATCATCATCTAATTCATCTAAGTGTTCATTATCAAATTCAGAAAAATCATTAAACTTAAGAAATCTATATTTCTGATATAAAGCAAACAACTTCTCACGCTCAACAATATTTCGAGATTCAATGATTTTTTCTATCACAGGTAACCCTACCATTGCTGTTTCCCCTATAGACCTAACAAACCATTCCATATCGTCGCTCATCCTGGAATATATCATAATAGCACCATGCCACCAATCATGGTATAATAAAGGCTTAATATCTATACTTCGATTAGAAAACTCTTTTGCTACCAAATGTTCTTGGTACCTTAAATGGCCAAATCCATATTTCCCATCAGGAGACATAGGAATAAGTATTTCACAAGGGTCTATTAACTCGTTAAGGGCTTCAATTGCTTCTTCTTTCCTTAAGTGATTAGACAAGACCTTAATGGCATGAGACTCCAAGGTATCTTTATATTCTGACCTAGTTGCATTGGAATGCAAATAATATGCTAGTTTTTGGGCTAATTTATTTAAGATATTAGGTGACGTGGATATCCGGGTTACAATATGTTTCACATTATCATAATATCCTGTGAGCAACATCAATCGTTGTTCATATAGTTTTACTTCTGTTTTTGGAAGTGAAAGTTTATGCCCAGCTAGGACACAAAGAGTTGTGGTTAATAAAGGGTTTCTAATAATCTCGCTAATAGCCTTATTTTTTAATAAATGATCTTGTATTTTTTTGATTATAATGTCTCCTTCAGGCTCTTCATTGAACCAACTTTTAATAAACGAATTCCTTTGGGGATCAGTAAAAGGCAGTAAGGTTACAGGGAAAAATGGAATTTCTTCTAAATATGGACCATACATTCGGGAGGACAGGATAATCTGTAAATTGGGATACTTTTTTTCTAATTTACTTGCTGCCTTAGGCAACCATGGCGCAAGTTTTATGGCTTCATCCAATCCATCCAATAGTAGTAATACATTTTCATTTTCTAGTAAATTTTTGAATTCTTCCAAGGAACGATCTACTCCAACACTTTTTGTGTAAAACCATAACCAAGGCTCTAGGTTTTCTATATCTTTTCGAATTTCTTTTTCTTTGCTGTTCTCTATACCCAACTTAATTGCATACCCCAATGGAACTGGCATTACAAGTTTTTCAGAATCTACCATACTCTGAGCATACATTTCTAAACTAGTAGACTTTCCAGCGCCAGCATCCCCAAGAACAGAAATATTTAGCCCTGTATTAAATACTTGTTCTATTCCTAATCTGAATCGGTTAGATTCTTTTCTATCCTCATCCTCAATATTTGAATCTATATCATGTCCAAGACAAGAAAAATAGGCTTTGTTTTCTGCCTTAAAAATTAGTGAAGCTGTATGTAAGATAGTACTGCATTTTTCAATAAACACCTTTAACTCCTCTGTATTAGGAGGTAGCTCATTAAATTCTGCTACTCGACTCTCTATCCAATGTCTTTTCTTGGTGATTTCATCAGCTAACAACTTAGCATTAATAGTTAGTTTATAGGATATCCTAGAGAGTTCATCATTCAAATAATCCAACCTTCCTGAAGTTTTCAGCTGTAACTTTCCGACTTTATTCAATAAATCCCTCGTACCATTAACATCATGCTTTACTTGTGTTAGTTGTTTTAAAATATATTTTCTTTCTTTTTCTCGCTCTTTTACTAATTCGCCTCTTTTTATCTCCATAAGCTCTTCTCTAGCTTCTTGCGAAAGTTCTATGTCCAACTTCAAACTATATTTTCTTACGGCCTCGTTTATACTATATACAAACTGATTATCTTGCTCATTTAATCTTTCCAACTTTTTAAGTTCATCATTTCTTTTCTTATTTAGTTTGCTTATATATTGTTGGATCCTTTTAAGTTCAGAGCTTTCTAACTGTATTGCTTTCTTTGTATTAAAAACATACTGTTCTTGAGATTCAGCCTTTTTATCATTACTATTAAGTTTATGAGAGACTATTTTTTTAGAAAGCACCTTTTCAATTTGAATTATAGTAGGTTCTAATCTTTCCCATTCACTTACCGAAATAGTCTTCGTCAATGCCTCAGGTTGAAATTTTGCATGGAAAAAATAATGCGAGGTCCTCTTACCCAAAGAAAAATCAATATCGGTATAAATATTCCCTAAGTCTTTTATCTTTTTAGATTTAAGTGCGTCTAACAAAAACTTATTGCTAAAAGAAGGCTTTAGCTTGGATTTAATTTCAAAATTAACTCCCATAAGCTTACGTACGATTTTTGGAGAACTTTCTATCAATGCTTTAGCTAAATCATGACCATCTATAATCTTAATTTTTTTACCTTCAAGAGTAGGGTACGTATCGAATCTGGTCTCCATGGTTTTAGAATCGATAGGGTGTGTAGAAATCAATATTACTTTAGAAGGGCGATAAGGGTTTTGATCTGTATAAACGTGCGTTTTATTAAAACACATAGTTAATTGATTGACTATTGTCTGTAGACTTTTAGTATCTGATGCCGTTCTACTAGGTTTATGGTGTTTAACTTGAGCCACCCATAATTCCATATCTCCAAAAAAATCTTCATTCCAAATAATGATATCTTTTCCAGCTTCCGGATTTCTTCCATTAAAATCTACTTTACTAAACCCAATATCCTCAAAATGAGGTATAATTACATCACATGTAACTTGATCCTCATGCATCTTTTGTAATACCTTGAGAATTTCTTTTACTTGATTTGCCATAATTAATAAGAAAGTATCTAAATACTGAACAAATTACAGTACTCTAACCAGAGAGAATAGTATAAAAGGGAGTCTAGAAATGTACTTTATTTTCTCCAAAATCCATTACGGAAAAACCACATTTATACAAATAGTGTTATTATGTATTTCTAATAAACGAAAAAAGTATATCGAGATGACAGCACAAAAGTGATCCCTACCGTATCACTCCATCACCCCATGACAAAACCATCGCCATCCTCGACAAAAATTTTATCATGCTTCCCTTAAAGCAGAAAACAGTATCTTTATAGTTCTCCCCAGTACGGTTCCAGTACACACAACCAAAATACCCATACAGCGGTTTTTTTGAAAAATGACCTATTTAAAAAACAATTCCATATAAGCTATGAAAAGTCCTGGAAGAGCACCCTGGTGGCTGGTATACGGCGAGCTTACCCTTGCATTAGTAAGTCATTACGATATCTACAAAGAAAAAGCGGGTACTGAGCTATTATTCAAATTATTATCAAACAAGCGATTCCTGGAATACAACAAATGGGCCCATAGTTTCCTGGACAACGATACTGCTACGGGATTAGACCCTATGCACCTCTTTGCCTCCATAAACGGAAGCAGGGCAAGCGATTCCCTACGTATCAACAGGATCAATGTTTTGCTGGACAGCCTTGAAGCAAAACTGAGGTATGAAGATATCGATTTTGAAGGGTGCCCCGCTTTGGTGACCATGGCCATTTTAAGCCCTAGGGACAAAAAATCCGTTCAAGAAATTTGGTCAGATTTCCATTCCATAAGCTTTCAGTTTAGAACAGAAGAATATATAAATATGTTCCAAGTAAAGTCATGGTACGGCATAGACATTACGGCATATACTGTTTTTCTTTTTTGGGTCAATTCATTCGAATTTCTTTCCCTAGACAAAAACACCCTTTCTTTTCTTGTGGATCGCAGGATACTACACAGCTCCAAAGTTACGCCCAGGGAATATGACGAAATTGTAAGAACCATAAAAGAACACGATATAAAACCTCATCCCATTTATGGAGAAAATGGGTTATTTCGTGAGATCGTGGCTATTTCCTACATTGTAAGGAACTCGAACACCTTCCCCTCTATATCCTCTAACTTTAAGGGTTTTCTAGATGCCTATGATAGCCATTATTACGAAGACCTCCTTGACGTTCCCTTACAAATAGAAGATATATCCATTGAACCTGAGATACCTGCAACCTCTACGATTGAGTCTGACATAACTTTTCCTGACAAACCCAAAAAGCAAAAACAACCCATCCCTTCTTTGGGTAGCGGCCTTAGGATCTTTGCCGTAAAACCCTTAGCCCGCTGTGCCAAAGAGTACCTCAACATCCTTAAGCCTGGGCAGACCTACTATTTCGAAAAATGCTTTGCAATCGAAGGGAAACGTATTACCTATCATAAAGAAAAAGACGTATCGTTATACGACCTACGCCAGGGGAAGGAACATTTAAACGTGAATGTAACCACCATTGTGGGCAAGAACGGTTCAGGAAAAAGCAGTTTGGTAGAACTCATCTTCCGTATGGTGAACAATCTCTGCTACTCGCTCCGAAAGGACCTGAACAAACAGAAGTTTAAGAAGCTCGATAAACTGGCAGCAGAACTCTATTATGTAGCTAACGGAAGCATCCACTGCCTGCGTGTAAATTATAACAATGTACGGCTGTATCAATATAGGTTCGAGGACAGTCAATTTATACAAGACCCAGAACCCAAGAAATTTGAGATGGGAGACCTAAGGTACTTTTTTTATACCATTGCCGTAAGCTATTCCCATTACTCCTTAAACAGCAGATATATTGGTACTTGGATCGACGAACTGTTCCATAAAAATGATTCCTACCAAACCCCTTTGGTAATTAACCCCATGCGAACCCAAGGCAACATCGATATAAATAGGGAAAACGAACTGGTTACCCAACGCTTGGTTGCCAACTTGTTCGAACCCCTGCAGGACGATTATTTGGGCATCCGCCAATTGACCCCAACCCACTTGGCCCATGAAGTTGTGTTTTTATTTAAAGAGCGATCTTATAGTGAAGATACTTTAATACTGTACAATAAAGATTATTTGGGAGAGTATGTATTGAATTCTATTTACTTCATCTTCGAAATAGAAAGGGATGACTTTTACGGTACGTATATACCGGAGCAAGACAGAACGATTATTGAAGAAGTTAAACTGTATTTATTCTACAAGCTGGAAAAAATAGCAACTACCTATCCGCAGTATACTCAATACTTAAAAGAAGGGTATGAAGGAATAACTAGTGCCAGTCTCTATACGCTTCTCCGCGCTATTAAACGGGATAGTAGCCATGTGGTCTACAAATTTAAGCAGACCATTAATTACCTTAAGTATGATCTTATCCCCAAAGAAGAGTATTTACAGTTTGGTTTGGACGAACTATCCCATAAAAAGAAAAGCCATCAAATCTCCCAAAAAGAACTGCAGGACATCCCCCTTATAGAGTTGTTGCCTCCTCCCTTTTATGACATCACCATTAAAATTATTAATAAAGACACCCAAGAAATTTCCGATTTCAACAGGCTAAGTTCGGGTGAAAAGCAACAGATCTATGCCATCACCTCCATTATTTACCACCTTAATAATCTGGATTCCATAACTGGCAATCGCTTAATAAATTACAAAAACATCTACTTGCTATTGGACGAAATAGATCTGTACTACCATCCCGAAATGCAGCGGCAGTACCTGTCTTATTTATTGAAGACCTTGGAGAAAATGTCTTTTCGTTTTATCCAGTCCATCAACATCTGTTTAGTGACTCATTCGCCCTATATCCTTTCGGACATTCCCAACGTATTTACCCTACGGTTACGCGATGGCCTCCGCATAGATGAACCCTATAAAACCTTTGGGGCCAATATCCATGATCTGTTGGCCAACGAGTTTTTTATGGAGTATGGGTTCATGGGGCAATGGGCCAAGGAAAAAATAGAAGAAACCATCGCGTTTTTGAACCATACCAAAATAGAACGGGAGCTAAAAAACCCACCAGAAGGTATGGACGAACAAACCCATAAGGAGAAACAGGAAGAGTTGAATCACCTAAAAACCAAAATAAAAACACAGGAACTGCCCTACTACAAAGAAATCATAAAGCTTATTGGGGAACCCATTATACAATACAAGCTTCAGGATATGTACAACGAACTATTTGTAGACAATCCCGAAAAAGAACACGCAGAACGTGAAATCCGTGAAATTGCAAAAAAAGCAGGTATAGACCTTAAAAGCCTTAATTAACTGCATGATCTTTATAGATAAAAACCGCCCTTCTGTCCTTGCTGCCAAGCAAGAACATTGGCAATTCATGAAATGTCGCCTTGCAAAGAAGATTGTGGGACAAAAACAGGCAAGCAAGAAATATGGCACTTGTGTAGGGGGTAAAAAACATACCTATAACTCTACTCCAGCTATTGAAAAGAAAATCATAGATTTTTTAATAACGCAAGGAAACCTGGAGAAAATAATCATTGGTGAGCCCAATACCCTTCTTGGTACTGTAAAGCATTTTTTTAATTACACCCTTCCCCAGCGGGAACGCCAAAAAATAGACAGCTATTTAAAAGAAACCAAAAAAGCCCGTGGAAAAGATCCGAACTACAATACCCTGCATTCCCTATTTAAAGACATAGCTGCCTTATTTAACTACAATTGGTTTATTGGCCTATCCCTTAAAAGCCCCTATAGTGCCTACCATATGACCGAAAACCTGGGGATGCGGGCCTGTACCTATTGCAACAGGACCTACACCACAACGGCGCGATCCACACAGAATGGGAAACTTATGAGGCCACAATTGGACCATTGGTATCCAAAATCGTATTTCCCTTTGTTGGCCTTGTCCTTTTTTAACCTAATCCCAAGCTGTTATACCTGCAACAGCTCGGTAAAAGGGGATACCATCCTTAAATTGAAATACCATATACACCCTTACATAGATAGTTCACAATCGAACGAGTTCACTTTTGGCTACGAATTTGACCAAAAATTAAACAGCTACAGCATTTATGTAAAGAGCAATTCGGGGGACGATAAGGCATACAATACCTTAAAGGAGCTTAAAGTAGACCAAATGTACAATGCCCATATTTCGGAATTGGAAGATCTTATAAAGATTAAAAAAGCATATTCTTCTGCTTACATCGAAAAAATAAAATCCCTGTTCCCAGCATCCCAAACCTTGAGTGAAAATGAAATTTACCGATTCCTTTTTGGAACCGAACTGGAGGTGGACGACTTTCACAAACGCCCCCTCAGTAAGTTTAAGAGCGATATCTTAAAAGAGCTGAAAATCATAAAAAAGTAAGCCTGTACTTACTCCATGACAAACTCATCGTTATCCTCGACAAAAATTTTACTATTACTTTTTAGAAAGAGGAAAGAATCTTAGAAACTATACGAAGCCGCTACAATTAAATTACGCCCTGGGGCCGAGATCCCCGAAGAATACGGACGATAACGCTGATCGGTGATGTTTTCCAGTGTAGTGGTAAATTGTAGGGCATCTGTAATCTGGTACTGTCCCGCAAAGTTAAGCGTGTACCAAGAAGGCGAAAACGGATTTCCATTGCTATCCAAGGCATAAATAAACGGAATGTTCTGCTGGCTGGGCGCTAGGTCTTCGAAATCGAACTGGCCATTGTACTCCACAAAGCCGTCCAGCTTCCATTTCTTTTTCTTGAAGAGTAGGTGACTGTTCCCAAAAAACGGCGCAACATGGCGAACCGCTACACGGCTACCATCCTCCTCTTCCGTAAAGCCATCGGTAACATTTACCTGGGAGGTTAATTGTACCGACTCACAGAAGTTCACCTCCATACCCACTTCGAACCCATACACCCGAGAGCGTCCTGCGTTTTGTATGGCCTGTACGTTGCTCAGTTCCCCTTGGTATTCGATCTGGGTTTGTCCGTTAAGGCTAAAATCGCGTCGCACCAAGGCATCTTTAAGGCTGGTATAGTAGGTAGCCAGATCGAGCTTTACCACCTCATCGAAGTTAAAGTTGGCGCCTACTTCAAAATTATAGGAGTATTCCGCTTCCACATCGGGATTGGGTACCACTACACTTCCAGGTTCACTGTCAAAAATCTTTCCAATATCATCTATGTTGGGAGCCCTAAAGGCCGTTCCAAAATTGAAACGCCATCCCAGGATATCACTTGCTTGCCAGGTAATACCAGCACTTCCTGTAAGCGCTCCCGTGCTTACTTCCGCATCGTTAAACGGAAAATTGAAAAACTGGTTGTTTTCCGTAAAATCCGCATCGATTAAGATATGGTTGTATCGCAATCCTCCCTGGAAAGAAACCGTGGAGGACAACTTAGACTGTAGACTGGCATAGGCCGCTAGGGATTGCCACGTAGAACCGTCGGGATAACGCGATGCATCGGGACTACTCACACCCGTAGAAATATCGGTTTGTGTACCATCGCTGTTTACTCGGTTATATACATATTCCACGCCATAGAAAATGGTGCTTTTGGGTGCCAATTTCTTAGTAAAATCGAGACCCCCTGTGTAGGCATGTACGATTTCATCCGTTTCGAACAAAACAGTATCCCCAAAATCGCGATCGTTTCGGCTTTCCTTGGATCGTTGGTAACTCAACGTTAGTTTGCTGTCATCGAAAAGGGCCACTCCATCCTGCTGATGTGAAATCTGAAGGTTCCCACTCGCCCATTCTTGAGGCCCGTAGTACCATTCGGCCGAACGCAATTGCCCATCGCGTCGCCGTATTAGACGATCGTAGCGCGGATAATCGCTGGTGGTGGTATAGAACAAGCCCAAGTTAATATCCCATTGCTCCGAAGGGATATAACGCACCTTCTGCATAAAATTGACCTGATCATAACCCGTAAAACGCTGTACTTCGGGATCGTCGTTCTGCACTACGGTATCCACTCCATCGATAGTTTCTACATACTCCGTACGCAAATAATCGTCGGGGCCATGGCTTCCCATCTTTAAATCGTCGAAATCGCTATAGGAAACACTGGTTAAAAAGGCCCATTGTTTTCCGCCTATATTGAGGTCGAAATGTCCTGTTTTTTCTTCATTGGCGGTAGAATAACGCGCCGACACATTTCCTGAAAAATCGAAGCCTTCCTGAAAAGAGAAGCTCGGCTTTTGGGTGTAGAAGTTCATCACACCCCCAACAGCATCACTTCCGTAGACTACCGAACCGGGGCCTAGGATCACCTCGGTACGTTCTACTGAAAAGGGATCGATAGAAATGACGTTCTGTACATTCCCGCCACGGAAAATAGCCGTATTAAAGCGTACGCCATCTACCGTTATCAATAACCGATTGGTAGAAAATCCACGTATCAACGGGCTACCACCTCCTAACTGACTTTTCTGAACATAGACCTGTCCGCTGCTTTCCAATAGATCGGCTGCGGTCTGTGGGTTTTTAAACAAAACATCCTCGGAGGTAATTGCAGCGATCTGCTGCGGAATATCACGCTTGTTCTGCCCAAACTTGGAAATGGAAAGCACGATTTCGTCCAAGGTGCTGGAAGAAGGGGTTAATTCCACCTTATTCCCACTGTTCAGGATATTGAATTTGTAGTTACTGAAAATATGGTAGGAAATATGCTGAAAATAGAGCTGTTCGTTCCTCGAAAATCCCGAAATATCCACTTGACCATCCAGATCGGTAATCCCAGACTTGGATTTATCCACATTGTATACCGCAACCCCGGAGATGGGATCGCCGTTTTGTGCATCGACCACTAGGATATTTTGGGCACAAATAGTTATGGAAAATCCTACGAAACATAGGATGAACAGTACAACACGCATCATCAATTAAATAGTTGGTTCAATACCAAAAGTGACTTCGGTTTTTTATAGCCCTGCAAATGTAATTGATAATATAACAATAGCAAATTAAGGGTTTCAAAACGTTGTTTTTTGGTTGTTTTTGTACCCGCTAAGGCATCAAAATTTATGCCGAAAAACCGCTTTAAAACCGTTACTGCTTCGCCCGATTGTGAATAGTCCCCCTGGGGTTCGTTTTCGAACATTCCTTCCAACAAATTGAAATAAGGCGCATTACCGTTGGAAGTATCGGGATAAAAACCCAAATAGGCAGTGAGTTTCAGTAAGAATAGTATATGAAAATTGGCAATGGTGTCGTGTACGTCCAACCATTGAAGCGAATGGGAAATATAGTCGAATAATTCGGGGTTGGCTTCTTCTTCCTGAATGCAGTTTTTCAACATTTCAGCCAAAAAAAGCACCAAAGAAGACTTTACCACCTGAGTGTGCAGGGTTTGGTAGGGGGCCACCACTTTGGCTTCCTTTATGCGTTCCAAAGTCCCTTTATCCCTGTGTATGGCTTCTATATGCAACTGGGTAAGGGGCTGAAAGAGGGAAGCACGCAATTTCCCCTTTTTGGACTTCAGTACACCCCGCAATAGGTAAGATTTTAAACCGTAATCTTTGGTAAAACAGGAAACGATAAGGTCTGCCTCGGCATATTTAACGGAAGAAAACACCAATGCCTGGGTAGAGACCTGCATGGCTACCTAACAATCATTATCTTGGACACCTTGGTTTCTAAGGCATCGTCTGTGGTAATCATGACCAAATATACACCCGAAGCTACTTTGTACTGCCCAAAGGCGCGGGTATCCCAAAGTACACTTCCTCCTTCGCTGGTGGTTTCGAACACCAGATTCCCTTCTATATCGGTAATCTTTACGTTGGCTTGGGCGGTAAGCCCATCTATGGTTACATTACCTGTAAAGCCTGGCCGAACGGGATTGGGGAATGCGTAAACATTATCCAGGTTATCCCTAGGTGCGGTCGAAGTGCCTTCGAAAGCCACCAAACCGTTTACCGTAGCAAAATAAACACGCCCCGTAGATCCGTCTATAGCAATGTCCTGTACGTTATTGGAAGGTAGTGGGGAATTTTCCCTCGTAAAGCGCAACAAGGTCTCCTGTCCGTTGGAAGAGACATAAAACACCCCAGAGGTAGAGGTGGAAATCCATTTGTTGTTGGAACCATCTACTTCTATGTCGGTAATGGTCTGTTGAAAAAGCAGTTCCTGTGGCACACCATCTTCCAGAATAATGATCTCCTGGGCATCGGTATTGCCCTCCTCATCGAAAAAGCCCCCTACATTAAAGAGGACACGGAGACCACGGGTGGTTCCTATCCAAAGACGGTTTTGCCTATCGAAAGCAAGGGCTTTGGCATTGGGTAAGGGCAGGTTTCCATTTCCAGGACCATCGGCAATGCTATTAAGGGCTCCACTGGTAGGATTGTAACCCACCAAACCATTTTCTGCGGTTCCCATAAAGATGTAACCTTCCCGGCTTATCGCTATATCTATTAAGGCCTGTTCGCACACATTATCTATAATGCTGGAAATATCTGTTTTTTCGAAATTGGAACCAGTCCCCCCATTAAGCTTCAGTAAACCTTCGTCCACTTTAGATTGCAACAACCAAAAATTACCTTGGCGGTCATAGGTAGATCCATAAAGCCTAATCCCTGCATTTTCGGTAGTATTAATCCCTGGACACCTTCCTCCCTCGATGATGGCTTGTTCTATATTGCTATTGGTCTGATCCAGAAAAACCTCTGGTGTTTGGTCATTAATTCGCATAAGCCCCCCTATAAAGGAACTCATGTACACTTCGTTAGGGTTATTTGGGTTTATGGTAACTTTTACCAAATCACTGGGGCCGCGCTGCTGCGGTGGATTTGGGGTTATATTAAGAACATCCAAAAGTTCTTCGTAAGGGATATTGGTCCAAGTATCGTCCCTAAGGTTGCTAATTCCAAAACGGCTTATAGGGAAAGGGTTATTGGTTGCAGTAAGATCCCCAAAACTAACCCACAACTGCCCCGGACTGGCGTCTATGGAAAACGGCTGATTAAGAATCGGGCCATCGGGCAATGCCTGTATTACATCTTGGCTTCCAAAAGGGACAATCAACAAGCCGTCGTTGGTGGTTCCCAGAAAGAAAGTATTGTTAAAGCCCATTCCGGATTGCAGTGTAAAATCGAAATCGGGCAGGGTGTTGTTCACCACAGCCTCTAAATTGTAGTTTAAGCCGTAGGCACGGATGGATTGGGCCGTAGTAATAGCCAAAATATCGCCTTCGGTTTCAAAATCGAGGATGGGAGCCCCTATGTTTTCAACCACACTAAAGGTATCGGTTCCCTCATCGAACCGTTCTATATTGTTGTTGTTTCGAGCCAAATAGACCTCTTCGCCCAAGGTTTGAACCCCACGGATATTTCCTGCAGTAACAGTGGTCCATCGATCAAAGTCGATTAGATCCTCATCATCCACCAGGCCACGACGTACACCTCCTTCACTAGAAGAAGCATAGATGTAATCACCGGAAACCGTAGTTTGGGTAATATTGATCTGGGTTCCCAAATCGCCTATAAAATAGGTGTCCCCAAACTCCAATCGGGATAGGTCGTAGACCGTAATACCAAATTCGGCAGAGATATAGGCTTTTCCGTCGTATTCATAAAAATCGTTGATGCGCTTTCTATCGGGTGGAATGGTAGGCTTATCGAATATATCCACCACACTCAATATGTCTTCTTCGCCATCTATAACCACATCCATAAGACCATTTTCATAGCCTATGAGCAATACATTGAAGTTTTCGCTATAGTAAATGCTGGAAATCTCTTCTCCAAAAAGACCGTTTATGGTGGAAATGGTTGTGATTTCCCCCGATATTTGATCGTAGGTAAACACCGAATTCTCTGCTGCCACATAAATCTTTCCGTTCCCTTGGGAAATACCCTTCACGGAAACATAGGAGAAAAACCCTGTCCAGCTATCTTCAAAGTTTTGTGCAGAAGCAAGGGCATTTACAAAACACAGTGCCATAATAATGATCTTCTTCATAAACAAAGTACCTTGGTTCTTTACTCTCATAAACACGCTAAAATAGGAATTATTGCGGTAGCTAAAAGAAAAAGGTTGCCCAAAGGACAACCTTTTTTATAGAATTGATAAGGTGTGCTTATACGACTCCTTGATCCAACATGGCATCGGCTACTTTTACAAAACCGGCAACGTTGGCTCCTTTTACATAATCTACGTATCCGTCGCCATCTTTACCATATTTTACACAGGCAGCGTGAATATCGTTCATAATAGCATGCAATCTCTGGTCTACTTCTTCGCGGGTCCAGTTAAGACGCAAGGAGTTTTGCGACATTTCCAGTCCGGAAGTAGCCACTCCACCTGCATTGGAAGCTTTTCCTGGGGAGAACAAAATCTTGGCATCTTGGAATACAGCAATTGCTTCGGGTGTGGTAGGCATGTTGGCCCCTTCTCCTACACAGATACATCCGTTTGCCACCAAAGTTTTCGCCTCGTCTTCGTTCAATTCGTTTTGCGTTGCACAAGGCAAGGCAATATCACAAGCTACGCTCCATGGACGCTGTCCTTCGGTATAGCTAGCGGATGGGTATTGGTCTACATATTCTTTGATACGACCTCTTTTTACGTTTTTAAGCTCCATCACAAAAGCCAGTTTTTCTTCATCGATACCATCGGCATCGTAGATAAATCCTGAAGAATCTGAGAAAGTAACTACTTTCCCTCCTAATTGGATGACTTTTTCGGCAGCGAACTGTGCTACGTTACCCGATCCGGAAACCACAACGGTTTTCCCTTTAAAGCTTTCGCCTTTGGTCTCGAGCATGTTTTGTGCAAAGTATACGTTTCCGTATCCTGTTGCTTCTGGACGGATTAACGATCCGCCGTAGCTCATTCCTTTTCCAGTAAGTACTCCGGTAAATTCGTTACGTAAACGCTTATACTGACCAAACATATAACCAATTTCACGTCCTCCTACACCGATGTCCCCAGCGGGTACGTCTGTATTAGGGCCAATGTGCTTGGAAAGCTCGGTCATGAAGCTTTGGCAAAAACGCATTACCTCGGCATCGCTCTTTCCTTTAGGGTTAAAGTTGGATCCCCCTTTTCCTCCACCCATAGGTAGGGTAGTCAAGCTATTTTTGAAAACCTGCTCAAAGCCCAAGAATTTTAGAATACTCAAATTTACACTTGGGTGGAAACGAAGTCCTCCTTTGTAAGGCCCTATGGCAGAGTTGAACTCTACACGGTATCCTTTGTTTACTTGAATGTTCCCGTTATCGTCGGTCCATGGCACCCTGAATAGGATGGTTCTTTCGGGTTCTACCATGCGCTCCAAAAGCATCTTTCCTTGATACTTTTCGTTCTCCTCTATAAAAGGGATCACGGTTTCGGCAACTTCGGTTACCGCTTGAATAAACTCGGGTTCATTGGGATTTAATTTCTCCACTTCGGAGATGAAATCTTTAATGCTTTGTTTCACAATAAAAATCTTTGAATTAATAAAAAAAGGTCACAAATCGATGATCCTTTAACGTTTTGAGAAATAACATTTTTATAACGAAAATTCAATATTTTTTAAACGATTTCGTTATTGTTGGCAAATATAAGTTATCTACCAAAAAGAAAGTCGCTATTTGCACGAAATAACCTAATTACGTGCAATATATTTTCGTGTTAGATATGTTTTTATATATTTGTTACGTCTCAATCTAAACCACATATATAATGAATGCCAGAATTTTGCTAATGGTATTTCTTTCCCTAGCTGCTGTAAAACAGGAGGTTTTCGCACAACTAGGCTTCTCGCATGAGATCGGTATTATTACCGGTCCAGTTGCATTCTATTCGGATTATGGACAGCGCTACGATTTTGAGACCAACATTGGAAATGTAGGTTTTGGAGTGGGTATTGTTCACTACCTCAACTTTTCATATAGAGCAGACTGTAACTGCTATACAAGGGATACCTACTTTAACGACCATTTTAAGGTTCGAAGTGAAATAGATTACCACGTAACCAACCTAGAACACTTAGGGGAATGGGTAGATCCAGACAGGACTTCCTTGGGTGCAGAACAATTACGCGCCATGAAAGGTTCCACCAGGGTATTCGATATTGGTGCCCAGTTGGAATACTTCCCTTTAAGTATCCGTGATTTTGCTGCGGGTGCTTACAAATTTGCCCCTTTTGGGAGCCTTGGGGTACACTGGGTGAGTTTCGATCCCGAAGCATATAGTGAGTTAGGGCCCTTAAATACCACGTTAACCACCCCTGTTAAGTATTTTAATGCCTTTCAACAAGAAGGGGATTCTACTTGGTCCATTGTAATGAGTGCAGGGACCCGATACAAGCTGAGTCCATTAAGTGACCTTATGATCGACGCCCGTTGGCAGTACTATTTCTCCAACTGGGTAGATGGGTTAAACCCCAGCATCGACCAAAACGGAGTGGTGGAAGTTCCTGAAAACAAAGCCAACGACTGGATTTTCTGGTTGAATATTGGTTATATCTACTATTTGGATTAAAAAACTACATATATAAAAAAGGCGGTGTATTTAAACACCGCCTTTTTTTATGTCTTTACTTAGGAAGTTATCCTATCGCCTGTTCTAAATCGGCAATAAGATCATCGGCATCTTCTATTCCTACACTCAATCTAATAAGTGCATCGACCACTCCAGTCTTTTCACGTTCTTCCTTAGGAATACTTGCATGGGTCATACTGGCAGGATGCCCGCTAAGACTTTCTACACCCCCTAAACTTTCAGCAAGGGTGAAAATCTTCATGTTTTCTACAATGCGGATGGCTTCGTTGTAATCGTTCCCTTTGGTGACAAAGGAGATCATTCCACCAAAATCCCGCATTTGTTCTTTGGCCACTTCATGGTTGGGATGGCTTTCGAATCCAGGCCAATATACTTTTTCAATTTTTGGATGGTTGGCCAAGTATTCGGCTACCTTCTTTCCGTTTTCACAATGGCGCTGCATGCGCACATGCAAGGTCTTAATCCCTCGCAATACCAAAAAGCTGTCCTGAGGCCCACAAACGGCTCCACTGGCATTCTGGATAAAATACAACTGCTCTGCCAAGGCATCGTCCTTAACGACCAGGGCACCCATAACCACATCACTATGCCCTCCCAAATATTTGGTAGCGCTGTGCATAACGATATCGGCTCCTAAATCCAGGGGTTGCTGTAAGTACGGCGTGGCAAAGGTATTGTCTACCCCCAACAAGATATTGTGCTTTTTAGCCACTTGTGCCAAGGCTTTAATATCGATGATATTCATCATGGGATTGGTAGGGGTTTCTGCCCATATCAATTTGGTATTCTCATTCACATATTCTTCTACCTTGTCTGCATTCTCCATTCCTATAAAATGGAACTTTACACCAAAACCTTCAAACACCTTGGTAAACAATCTATAGGTTCCCCCATACAGATCGTTGGTAGAAATAACCTCATCTCCGGGTTTCAAGAGCTTAATAATAGCATCTATGGCTGCCAATCCACTGGCAAAGGCCAAACCGTGTTTCCCATTTTCTATACTGGCAAAAGCATTTTCCAACGCTTTTCGGGTAGGGTTATGGGTTCGGGAATATTCGAATCCCTTATGCCCGCCTGGGGTGGACTGGGCGTAGGTGGATGTTTGATATATGGGAGGCATCACCGCTCCGTATGCAGGATCGTGTTCTTGACCCCCATGTATGGTTTTTGTATTAAACTTCATCTGTATGTAACATTGTTTTTAAAGAAATATGGAATGACAAAAATACGTCTTTACACCTTCATTCTAAAATAGGACGAAGGCAATTCGAAAAGCTTTCTAAAACAGTCTATTTATAAAGGATCTAAAACAGTGATTGATTACTATAAAGGGCTTCGAGTGGTTTTTCGAAGAAAAAATGTATCGAGAAGCCCCGTTGTTACATTAAGATAAGTTAACGAATATCTTTTCTTCCTTGGAAAATTCAATCTTTATAGCTCGTAAAAAATCTTCTACCACTAGTTTTTCTTCTCCCTTCTCGGCCAATTGTAGGCAACAGTAGGACAGGGCATTGTTGATCTGAGCCCCGGTGAGCTCGTAGGTATCGGCAATTTTTACAAGAACCCCTTTATGCACGGAAATGTGCTTCGGAATGGCCATTTTCCAAAGGACCAACCGCTCTTCGGCATTGGGCTTGGCGAAACTGATAATGGCATTGAACCTTCTAATAAAAGCTTGGTCTATGTTGTTTTTGTAATTACTGGCCAAAATCACTACCCCGTTAAAGTATTCAATTCGTTGCAATAGGTAACTCACGCTCTGGTTGGCAAAACGATCCTGTGCATTGCGGGTAGCGGATCTTTTTCCAAACAGTGCATCGGCTTCATCGAAAAAGAGGATCCAATCCTTGTTTTCGGCACGGATAAACACTTTTTCCAGGTTTTTTTCGGTTTCCCCTATGTATTTGGATATCACCTGGGATAAATCGATCCTGTACACAGGTCTATTGAACTCCTTCCCCAGTAAAGATGCGGTAAGCGTCTTCCCCGTTCCCGAAGGGCCACAAAACAGTGCTTTATAGCCCGGGGCCATCCGTTTGGACATCCCCCAATCCTCACGCAACAATTCCTTATGCTTTATCCATAAGCGTATTTGATGGATCTGTTCTTGGGTCATAGGGTTGAGTACTAAATCTTTCCAGTCCATTTGGGTTGTTATTTCCTTAGCTGGGAAATCGGGGCCAAAACTGGGTTTCAATTCTTCCCCATACATAAGCAGGTGCAGGCTTTCCGCCGGAACAATCACCTTCCCACTCATAAAGGGCATGCCTTCGTTTACTGGAGCGATAAATAGTAATTGCTCTTTAAAGAACCAGTGGTCTTCGTTAAAATACTCCAACAAAGCCAGTCGTTTTTTCATGTCATTGCCCGCAAGGATGTACTGAATGGTTTCCCCTGTGGGTTGCATGCTTCTATAGGTATCGTCCTTAACGCCTCCCCACTCGGGGAATTCACCACCATCGGGATAGAGTTCCTTTAGGATATCGTCATAAAACCCTGGGGTGATATGCGGTGCTAAAGCCAGTAGGATGATAAGCCCTTCTTCATGGGTGGTCTCCCTTCCCAACACTTCGGAAAAGGTGTTTTGAAAGGTCATTACCTTCTGATTCTTTTTAGAATCGAACCGTTGCAGTATGTATTTTTTTAGATTTTGGAATAACATATTTTATTCATTATCATATAATTATAGCCTTCTTATTTTGAACACATCTTGACTTTTTCTTTTCAACCAAAAATGGGTAAAAACTATGGCAGTATTGTAGGCAAGAAAAGTATGCTCTCTTTAAAAAGCTCCCGCTCCCCAAGCTTGTCTTACCAATCCATCTTCACCCATAAAGGCCCCACCTCCTAAATATCTAGGCTCAGTTCTGTGTCTACACCCCATTATTACGCTATGGGCAAACGTATTGCAATTGTTAAAGGGGCCCCATCTTCCGGTAGATCTTCCTATGACGAGTTTTTGATTTACACAATTTTCATCAATTTGATTATATGTATTACATTCTCCTTGTTCCCCGGAATGATCTGTGATCTTGGTTTTAATCCCTATGGGGTTTGAAGGTAACGGTCCATCATCTTCGGGGCCCATACCTGCTTCTTTCGTACTTGTTTTTACCCAGCAATGCCTTAGCCCTAAAAATTCTGACATAGAGTCAAGTACCGAATTTCCGGTTTGAACAGAACGACAGCACTTTTCAACCCTTCGCTGTATAACTTTATCTACCATATCCCCCCCCTGCTGCAGGGTATGAGTTAACTCATGCGCCAACAAATGTTTACCAGAAGTGCTGTTGGGGTTGTATCTCCCTTCATTAAAATAAATATCATTCCCAACCGTAAAAGCTTGGGCATTTAGGCCGCGACTCATTTGTATCGCATTGGTGTTGGTATGAATTCTGACATTCGAAAAATCCGCTCCAAATCGACTTTCCATAAAACCCCGCGTTCCTTTATCCATAGAATGCCCTCCTCCTTTGCTATTGTTAATCTGTTGCACAAGGGCAGAGGATGCCTCTCCTCCCATATATCCGTCCCCTTTTCTTTGAATCGTTAAGGATGCAATGGAAGAGGCTAGGGACTTCTTTTGAATTTCCTCTTTTTGGGAACAAGCCGAGCACTTTCGTTGTACCAAAGACCCTTTGGATTGTGCTACATTTACTTCCGCATTACCCATACTTACTACTTTATCGGCTACGCGATCTGCTTCTACTTCGTACGCATCGTTTGAGGCTCCAATAGATAGTTTTTTTTGAATTGGAACGGAGGCAACAAAAGGGGTTCCTTTTTCAACCAAAGGGGTTGAAGTCTTATTTTCATTTTTATGTAACGCTACCATATCCATTTTTTTAACTTTTAAGGTATTCCATAAGCCCCGCGTACCAGTAAGGAAATACAGGGATTGGACGATCCTGCCAATCCAGGAACCGATGCTGGTCTAGGAACAGCTGTAACACCCGTCGGGGTCCCTGGTACTGGATTCTGGGCTCCCGCAGGGAAACCAGCAATTAAAATTTCTACCCTTCTCCAGTTACTGTTGGAAGCATTTAAAGGGGGACGGGGAGGGAATCGGTCTCTAACTCCTTCTACCCTCGTAAAACGATCTACCCCTGTCAAACCAAATTTTGAAATGGTATTGGGTACACCAAGAGTATTCAATTCAGCTTTTACATTATCTGCCCTTTCCTGGCTTTTCCTATTGTTTGTTGAAATACTCCCGGAACTATCGGTATGACCAATAACATCTACCCAAGATCGGTTGGCTATAATATAATTTGCCGCAAATTGGATCTTGGCTCGTTCTGCACTGGGCAACGAAGCTACGGTCGTCCTTCCCGAAGGAAAATCTCTCACCGTTATCTTATCCACAGACTCCCCTCGATGGGATCCAGATCGTGCTAAGCCCCTTAATTCACTCGCAGGCACTCCCTGTTCTGTAGATATCAAGTTTTCGATACGTACCGTAGGATCATGTACATCGGTTCTAGTCCGATCGCTGGAAGGAGGATGCGCACCCACATCCATTAACACAGCATGACCGCATAGTTCGTGTCCAAAGGCAGGGATTGCCCCTTGAAACGCTAAATCGTTAGACCCGGTAAACGATCCAAACTCAATGGGTACCCTAGAGGACGACATAACAATTACCCTAGAGCCAGGGCGCGTATGTGGCCCATCCAACTCACTTACGGCTATGGTCCAAGTGTTTGAAGATTTTGTTATTAAATCCAAATAGCAACAACCCACGGGAGACGAAGACGAACTGTAATCTGATGCAGGGCGTGATGTCAAGCTTTTATCCTGTACCTCACCTGTGGAAGAATCCACTTCAAAGTCGGGACACAATCCTTGGATCAAATTATGCATCATAGAAAACCGTTGTGTCTGTGTTAAACCCGAAGCAGGGTCCGAAGAATTCAAACCGGGATGATGGGTAGGATGAACAACAAGACGCCTCTGGATAGAGGAATCTATCGATTTTTGTTGTAGGGTATGCGTTAATTCGTGTGCCAACAAATGCTTTCCAGAAGTAGTGTTGGGGCTGTACATCCCTTCATTAAAGTAAATGTCGTTACCCACCGTAAAGGCTTGGGCATTCAATTCGCGGCTCATCTTCACTGCTTGGGAATCCGTATGGATGGCTACTTGCGAAAAATCGGTGCCAAATCTGCTTTCCATAAAGTTTTTGGTATCGGTATCCATCGTGTTCCCGTTTCCTTTGCTACTACCAATTTGTTGGGTGAGTGCGCTGGAAGCTTCCCCAGTGCTTGAACCTTGGGAGCTCTTCTGGATCATAGGAGTAACCGATTCCGCAAGGGGTTTCTTCTGAATCCCTTCTTCTTTCTTGCATGCAGAACATTTTCGTTGTACCAAGGCCCCAGTTTGTTTGGATGTTTTTACAGGAGTATCACTCATCCCCATCACTTTGTCGGCCATTCGGTCTGCTTCTACCTCGTATTTGTCGTCCGAAGCTCCTATAGAGAGCTTTTTTTGAACCACAGGTTTCGATACAACAAACGGGGTCGCCTTTCCTGAAGATGTTGTTTTATGTTGTTGTACAGCACTTTGCATAACCTACTTTTAATCCAGTTGTGATAATTGCTGGATGGTATTCCTGAATGTTTCAGAAATGTAATATTGTTTCCCCTCCAAATAGATGATGGGGTCGTATCGATTTCTTCCCATATTGTATATGGTTTCTATTTCTACGGATTTCCCATCCGAAAACTGAAGGGTTAGATTTCCCATAGAAGTAGCCGCATAAGGGGTTTCGTTAGATTTTATGATTTCCAACTCTTTTGCTATGCTTTTTAGGTGTTCCGATGGGATTTCAGACTTAGCCGTATACTGTATTTCGTTGATAAAAACCTGGTGTATTAAATAATAGGTTCCGCTTACAATCTCATTCTTTGCAGCTGGTTCTTTTTCAGGAAGTTCCTTTACAGGAAGCATCTCGACAGTCTGTCTTTCCGTGGCTGCCTTTTTCTTTTTTCTCCATGTAAGAAGAAGAACGGCCGTAGCCACGGCCAACACAATAAACACTATGAGAGCAACCAACTTCATTACTTTACTTTAATGGTTTCTCCTTCGGGAGTAATAACTTTTACTTTACTTGCCGATTTTAATTTAGACTGCCCTGTAGCACCTGTAATATCTTTTCCAGTTATGGTGTATTCTTTACCATCTATGGTTAAATGCCAATTCACATAGGGTGAAGTCATGAAATCCTTACTCTTGCTGGTGTCTTTTACTTTAAAGTCGGAAGTTACCTCATCGCCTTCTCCCACTACTTTTACGCCACCCAAACCTGTTCCGTGGGTATAATGTTGTGCTCCACCAATAAGGATCCCCGGAAGGATGTTCGACACTTTCTTAAGAAGGTCTTTCCCTTTTCCACGTCCTGTATGGCACCCTGTAAGCAATAGCATTCCAGAGTTACAGAACTTGATGGTTTTTAACTTCTCGAGATGGGATTGTTTGGAGTTGTACACCAAAGCCTTGTCGTCGTTTACATATTTGGTTCCATTCCCCACACTCTGGTACCCATCGGTACCATGTCCACGGATCTCCAATCGGGAAACACATTTACAACTGTTATCTTTGGAATTAATGTATTCGTTTACCTTGGTGACCATGTTATCGACACTGGAAACTCCTATTTGATAAGGAAAGGTTCCCGATTTTTGGGGAATAACTGCTTTATCCGTACCACTGGAATTATCGTAAGCATGTACCGCACACTTTTTGTCTTTGGTGACGGTCCTCTGTATTTTTCTTTGAATCCCCTTTTGCTGAATAGTATGGGTTAATTCATGCGCCAATAAATGTTTGCCCGAAGTACTGTTGGGGCTGTACATACCTTCATTAAAATAAATATCATTCCCAACCGTAAAAGCCTGGGCATTGAGTTCACTGCTCATTTGTGCCGCTTGGGTACCTGTATGAATGGACACCTGCGAAAAATCGGCTCCAAATCGACTCTCCATAAAACTCTGGGTATTCGAGTCCATTTTATGCCCCCCTCCCTTGTTGGAGTTTATTTGTTGGGTCAACGCAGAAGAGGCTTGCCCATCTCCAGCATGTGTTTCTTTTTTCTGAACTAGCGGAGTAATGGATTTGGTTACTGCATCCCTTTGTGTTAAAGAACCAGTTTGTCCATTTTCATGATGAGAACCATTCATAGATACAACTCGATCGGCAACTCGGTCCGCTTCTATTTCATAGCTGTCGTTCGATGATCCAACGGTTAATTTTCGCTGTATAACCGCAGGTCCAATAAAAGAACCTTCCTTTTTGGTAGCGACCTTAGCATTGATCTTCTGTTGTATACATCCTATCTTCGACTCCATATCTTTTTATTTATGACGGTAAAAGCTTACTGTAGGCCCCAATCCTGCCCGTATATATGTAGCCCTGGTAGCTGCCAGGGTAGCAGAATTATCTAATGGGTTACGACCATTTTTGGTGGAAACCGTTGTAGCACCATAGTCCAACGCACCTCCCGAATGTATCGGGTCTTCTACAATACAGGAATGCTTAAAAGATGGTGTCCAAACGGCTATGTCTTTAGATCGCACATTGGCTTCCGAAACGGGATTGTATTCATCGGCAACTGCTTTGGACATATCCCCTGACGAAAAAACCGAGTAAAACCAATTCTTATAGGTCCCTAGCGTATGTCCATGACACCAATAACGCAAGGCTTCCGACGAATAATTGATCGCCGTCCATGCTGTTACACGACTCCCTGCATCTGTATAGGCATGATGTTTGTCTCCTGTTGGATCCGTGAAACCCTGCCTAAGCCAAGGCGCCACATTGCCGCTTATATGATCGGCACCTCCCGACTGGTTCCTAGCCCGCATCATCTGAATTTGAGGTCCATCGGATTTTTTCTGAATTTCCTCCTCGGGTAAAGTACCTGCATCTCCTGCTGCGGGAGAAATAACACTTCTATTAATACGCCTTCCTTTTCCTTGTTGTATGGTATGCGTTAGCTCATGAGCCAACAAATGTTTCCCCGAACTGGTTCCCGGATTGTACTTCCCTTGGTTGAAATAAATATCATTCCCCACCGTAAAGGCTTGTGCATTCAATTCGCGGTTCATTTGTATGGATCGCTGGTCCGTATGGATAGACACTTGGGAAAAATCATTGCCAAAACGGCTCTCCATAAAATTAAGGGTGCTGGAGTCCATTTTATGCCCACTGCCCTTACTATCCGAAATTTGTTGAGACAATGACTGTGATGCAACACCACCTTCGGTTCCCACCCCTTTTTGTTGAAGGGTCTCCTCTTCGCAATCGGTACACTTTCGTTGTATCAAACCTTTTTTCTGAATGGAATTGTCCGTATGGACAGGACCCATACCAACCACGGTATCGGCCACACGATCGGCTTCTTTCTCATAGGCATCGTCCGATGCTCCTATAGATAGTTTTTTCTGTACGATCATCCCTCCTATAAAAGGGGTATTCTTACCACCGTTCTTCTTAGAAGTAGTTTTCGAATCTTTTTTATTTGTAGCCTCTCCTTGTACCATATCTATAGTGTCTTACATCCAATAACATGATAAATAATGCTCCATCCATGGGGTTTTTATGGTTCCAATCCCCCATGGTAAGTGATCCAACAATACATCCAGTCCTTTTTGCTCTACAGTAAGCTCGTAGGTGTTTTCCTTGTATTCCACCAATTTGCCGTTGCGTTGCAGAAAGGTCTCCTGAAAGGTTTCTACCGATGTGTTCTTTAGTATCGCCCAATGTTCTATTACCGATTGCAGTAACTTTTCGCACTGTTCTTTTTCCTCTTTGGTTATTTCCCATTCAACAGCAACGGTTTCCGTTGGGCCTACCCCGCATAGGATTTTATTCAATAAGAGGTCACTTTCAAAGATTTCGGTGTTAAAATCCATGCAATATTGTAGTAACAAAACAGCGCGATGCTGTAAAGCAACGTTTTTCCAATTTACATCCTCCAAGTACCCTAATTTTTGGAATAAGGGAACCAAAAAGGGGTGCAGGATTACCAAACCTGCATTGGCTATGTAGTCTGCATGCGCCATGGGTTTCGATGTTCCTTCGTTGGGCTTGCCTTGTAATGCTTCTAAAATGGCTTGTATGTCGTCTCCTTTTTCTTGCTCCTTTTTTGCTTCCTTTTGTTGGATAATCGACTCCCAATCGTTCTCTTCAAGATACTGAATAATTGTCAAAACCACTTTTGAAAAGTTTTCCAACCCAGGTTCTTTTTCAAATGATTCCCAATGCTTTAGTATACTATAAACCGATGAAGGAGGAATTTTAAAATAATCCCTGGCATAGGTAAGGATCTTCTCTATCGTAGATGATTCCCTTGTTGAAGGAGCCCCTTTTCTAAACACATTTAACCAGAAAAAGAAGTATCCAAAACCGGGATCTTTCCATTCGCCTGTTTTCCTTTCTTTTGGTTTAATGACCTTAAAATCCTGTTTCAAAAAGTGGAGCACACGTTTCCATTGTGTTAGTATTCCGACTTCTTCGCAGAATGCTTCTTTTAGTGAATCAGGGATGTTTAAACTCCATCGTAAGATAGCCGAAAGATCCTCCTTAAGGGTTGCTTCCAATTGTTTTGCAAAGGCTTGATCCATCACTACCGTTTCAAAAAGAACATCCAGTCTTTGTATAAAAGCATTACTGGGAAGTGATCCTTTTTTTAGATACTGAATCAGTAATTCCTGAAGCGATTCCTGTTTGGAAATACTTTGTATGTTTTCTTGGCTCACCTTCTCCTCTGTGGTTTGGGACATCTTATAATTCTTCAGAAATTCTTCCACTTGCATCAAGATGCCATTCACCAATTGCCGTTTCCAATTTTGTTTGGAAAGGGGTGGGATTTCTACCGTAAGATGGTCGATCCTACAAACCTCATCCGCTACATCATATCGATCCAACAACTGCTCCAGCTTTGGATACAAATCATGCTCGAAAACCCCACCCAATTCGTCTTTTAACAGATGGGCAAAGGGTTGGTCCGAACACTGTACTTCGATATGTTGTTGTTGGATAAGATGCATATTTTATAACAACTATGGATTATCTCTATCCTTCAAGTATTCTATCGCTCGAATGGAAACAAACCGAAGAATAGGTTCTAGCATTTGTAATTGAGTGTTCTTCACCCGTTGGCAAGAACCAATCTAAATCGAACCTCACTACTGGCACACCATTCATTAGCCGAAAAGATATACCGGTAGAAAGTGGAACTGCTACTACCCTGGCACTATTGTCATTAGGCATTACCACACGAAAAGGAACTGCGAACCTCATGGAGTCGGTCGTTAAAATGGCTTCTAATATTTCCAACATTTCGGCTGCGTGATCTTCCTGCAAAGGGAATGTAAATATGTTGCCCTCTGAGTTATCTGAAATGGTTAAGAGAAAAGTAAAATTGGCAAAAGTCCTTACAAAACCCCTACAGGAGTATTGTAGGTTTGATCCTGTACTACCATCACTTATAGGCCCCGTTGTTACAAAACTAAAAGGTTGTAAAGACGAGGATGGTGGTGGGTCATTCTCGGTATAATCCAACAACTTGGTAAGTACATCGCGTACTTCGACGGCTGTATTGTTGCCGTTATCTTCTATGGCTGCAATAGCCTCTTCTACTATGGGTCTTGTTGACATAACATTATATTTTAAAGGTTATTGATCGTTTGTAAAAAAGTCGTTTTGGTCAAAATCCACTCCTTCAAAATCCGCGACGATAGGCTCTGGGTCTGATGAAGGCAAAACGATATTGATATTATTTCCACCAGAACAGCAGATGTACGGCAGATAAAAGTCTGCAATAACAACCCGCTCTGGGATGGTTCTTCTTGGGTTTCGTGATCCTGTTACGATGATTACCTCTTCGCCAGGTATTCTGGTTACTGGGTTTCTTCTGGTAGGATCTTTAATAGGTTTTCTGCTCACGATACGTGATTCGAAAGCCTTCGTCATCCTAGCCTCCATAAACTTCCGTGTGGATTTCGGCAATGTCTGCATGTCCTTTCGGGCCGCTTCTATTACACGGGCCTTTAGCTCTTTTTCCCGTTGCTTGCATTCATCGCTAACAGGTTTTTGGGGTTTACGTCCTTTTTGGACAGCTCGTTTCCTAACTACATTCTTGCTCCTTATTTCTTCCTTTTGTCTTTCGGAAAATCCAAATAGACGTGTGTAATTCTGAATACGCGTTAACAATCCCAAATTCCGGATGGGAACCGTGTCGGTTTCAAAAACACTGCTATCTGCATAAATCAAAATCAAGGTTCCTCCTTTCGGAACCCCTGCCTCATGGGTAATCCCAGGGTGTTTCTCCAGAAAAGAAGAAAGGAAGGTCTCTTTAAAGGAGTTTTCCCATCGTCTATTGGCTTCTTCATGAATAACGGTAAAGGGATCCTCCAAAAAGAGATTGTTGATTTCGTCCAAATGATCGACCAAATCTTCGATTATGGCATGCTCGTCTATATCCTGAGGATTTATCTTGATACACCATCTATGGAACAAAAACAGATCGTTCAAGTTTTCGAAGACTTCATAGAACGTTTCATAGTTGGGCAGGAAATCTGCTAAATCTTCCGATAGCAGGTTTCGGGTTTCCACCAAGATACCTTCCAAATTGTCGATACTTTGGTCATTCATGCCCGGATAGTGCTCTTGGATTTCATCTTTATTATCCCTTATCCAGGTAATTACATATTCGGTAATGTTATAGGTTTTCTCCTTGGCCAAATCATAATCCAATTCCATATCGTCCCAAATTTCCCTTTGGTTGGATATGTCGATAGTATTGTTGGCTAGATCCACTGCATTAAGGCCAATTACCTTAAAAGGCAATCGGTATTCCTCTTGTTGGGCAATGATTTCTGTTAAGGCCTCGGTATAAGGTTGTCCTATATGTCCTTCTACCCTAAAAAAGTTATAGGGTTCCAAATCGTAAGCCAACGGATCTCCCACCACTGGATTTGCTGCATTGTACTGTCCCGAATGGTAACTCAATATATTATGGTTAAGGCCTTTTATGGTGAGTTCTGGTGACCATTTAGTGTTCAGCTCCATGATTTCGGAATAGTAATAAGGAATAGCCCTCCCCGAAAGCGGTAACTTCCCAATACAGGAAGGTGTTATTTTAATCCCTTGCGAGAGTACGGTTTCCAAGTTAAGATCGAAGGTCCCGACCTGTCGGATCAGCTTTTCTAAAAGCCCTTTAAGTGTTTCCTTTGCATCCTTTTCCTCTTCGGCCAAAATCCCAGTTTTTATAAAGGGCGTCCTAAATTTAAAGAGGTCGTTCCCGGGTAGGATGTCTTCGGTGGCAAACTCCGCAGATCCCAGAAGGACATGAAAGGGGAACTTTCCTTTATTGGGACAGCATGCACTGGGATTGCAGGCGTGGAATTCGGCAATTTCGTTATAAGTGCCCGCAAGGTCGTTCATCCAGTCCCAAACATATTGAAGGTATATCCCGCCTTCGTTCTGCGTGTGTACAGTATTGATCCTGCCCTCTACATTGTGCAAACGGATGTAATTATCCAGAGAGCTGTAGGCATCGGCATAGTGATCATGGATTTCGTTTATAAAATTACTTAGCCTTCCCTTAGCAGTATCGATAAGTGAATTGTATGTATCCAGTACATCCGCTGTAGTTACAAGGTCTTCCTTAGGGACATTGTAACGGGGAAGTGCCAGTTTTTCGAAATAGGTTTGGTTGCATATCTCCAAATCGAATTCGGACTCTTCCAACAAATCTGCATCCAACAATAGGGGGCGGATTTTAAACTCCAGCCGTTTTCCTTTGTCAGCACAATCCATAGCCACACAGTTCTTCTCGTCAATAAGAAGGGCTTCTACCAAAAGCATGACAACTTTGTTGTCCAATATTCCTTCGGTAAGTACTTCCTTATCCTCATCGTCCGCATCTGCTTCCAACAGTTCTATACAGGTTTCGAATGGCTGGTACATTTGTGTGTATTGGTATAGGTTATCCAGATATGGATGCTGCTCTGTATCCGGTTTCAGAAAATTTTCGGATATGGTGGTATGCTTAAAGTGTGTATAGGTGGAATCTTCCAAGGGTACCAAATACCCCAGGGAGGTAATCCCCGTGCCGCAACTAATGGCGACAGTGGTGGCATTGGGTTTGCTAATTTCCAATCCACAAACTACACCCATTCCCAACAACTGGGTCCGCGATGCTCTATCTTGCTCCTCGAGGTAGCTTATCAACCGGTTTAAGTGTTTTTGACTGAGTACCTGATCTGCTTCAAAAACGGGATAACTATCATTTATTAGTATCATGGCTCAATATTTTGAAGGGTTCCTAAAGAACTGTTATTTAATATGATGGGGTTGTCCAATTCGCTCTCATGGCAGTCGTAGAGGGTACCCTCATCGAAGATGGTGTTCAGCTCCTTGACTTGCTCAATAAGATCGGACAACGCTTTGTTGTATTGTTTCTTTGCAGTTTCGCTCAATGTGCCACTGCAGTATTTTGCTTTGAATTTTTGATAGGCCAGAATCCACTTCCTATAGGCTTCTTGGAAAGCAATCATGTCTTCCCTTCCTACCCAGCATACCTTTATCATGGTATGGGCTGGGGCCTCTTGGCGGATGATTTTCTCTGCATATTCCCTAAAGTATCTGTTACGGAAACGCGCCAACCATCCCGGCATGACCATAGTGGCCTTAAAGGAATAAGGATCGTTGTGGTCTTCGGAAAAACAATCGTCATTAAGACATACGGTAAGCAAATCATCATCGGTTAGATCCTCTATGACCATAGGGCGCAGTAAAATGTGCTCCAAGCAATAGAAGTTTTCCAAATGCGAATTCAAGGCTTGATAAAGCTTAGGAATGTATTCCATCGCTTCTTTTTCTGTATCGAACGGTTGCTTAAACTTGGCAATCTTCTTATGGTCCTTGTTCACAAAATAGATATAGCTTTTTGCGAACGTATCGATACGGTATGCACTTATGGTATGCATGAGTTGATGGGCCAACTCCCAACGCTCCTGTTGCGGTAACGGAACGGTATTCAATAGTTGGAACTCCAGGGTACCTAAATCGGTTTCGTAACTCCAATTGTTCTTGGGATCGTCATCCACAATGTCCTGCATAACAATGGAATTGATTTCCAATAGGGCGGCTACCCTTTTCTCATAACCTCCACGACGGGCAAATCCCCAAGGGTGTTCCGGATCGGGGGAAAGTTCCTGGCAGTAATTAATCCCTAATCCCCTGGCATAACTCAGTTTGGGATATTGCGAAAGGAAACGCTGTTTGTCTTCGATCAATTCCTGTTCTTGGAATGTAAGCTCGGCAATACCATTGGCATTTTCCTGCATGGCATAACTCATAAACACATAATCGTTGAAGGACTCCCCAAAGCGAGCCATTAGGTGATCGAGCATGCGGTTACGACGATCGTAGAACGTAGGATCGTTTTCGTAAAGCGAACGGTCACTGTCTTCTTCCCCATTCATTAAAGTGGTTTCAAACAAGGGGCCATACGCCTCATCAGCAAATAGCGTTTCGTCTATCCCGCTGATGGTTTCTATGTATTTGGGGAAATAGGTTTTCTGAATTGTCTTTAGATCGAAAAGACCCTTGGCATGGTACAACTGGTTGAAAAAATCCCCCAATAACTGATCGAAATGCTGTAAATAGGCCTTCAATTGTTTGGCCTGTGCTTTCCTAAGGGCAGGGGTGGTATCCAAGAGTTGTCCAACACCTATTCCGTAGGTAACAGGAAAATCGTTCTGCACACTGTGGTATTCGTTCAATTGATAGAAACGTCCCTTTGGAATCGCAAAATCATTTTCAGGATTCTGAAGTTTCAGCGTGTTGTTTTGGGTCTTTAGGTAAAATACCCCCTGGCTCAACTCCAGCCCTCCCTTTTCAGGGATAAGGAATGGAATTCCATCCCTAAACAATAGCAATTTCGACTTATCGAAAGCAAAAACAGGCTTTTTCTGTCCATCCAAATTGAGGCACCACGGCTGATTTTTTGCGGAGTCTATAGGGGTTCCATCGGTATCATAAGCCGTAAGCAATAGGTTCTTCACAGCCTTTACCCCAGGAAGGTCCATAATGGCCGCGATAATATCCGATGCATGGATGCAGTCGGGCAATTGGGCATTCTGTACTTCTTCATCCAGTAGAAAGCCGTGCTTTAACGAAGGCCCACTAAAGATTTCCCTAGGGTTCTTGTCCATTTCCAGCATTTGGTGAAGGGTATAGAAAGGAATGGGAGGTGTTAAAATTTCGTCTATGGTCTGCTGAATCTGTGCCAAGATTTCCTCGGCATCTACTTCATTATTCAACTCTATATCGGCGCATACCCCAATCTCTATTTCGCAAATGGTCTCAACACACAACCAATCTTCGGTAAGGTTGCGATTGGCATAAAGTACGTTATTGACTTCGGCAAAAACTTTTGAAACTTTTTTCTTCTTTTCAGCTAACAAATTGATGGCGTAAGCAATGGGTTTTTCTGTATCGTAATAATCTTTTACTTGCTCCAACTCATTAGGATCGCGAGGCGTAAAATATATAGTAAGGGTATCGGTGGGTTTTATCTGTCTTTGTATCGTGATCTTAATAGCTCCGTCCACCTCTTCAATTTCCTTGAATTTGAACTTGGTGGGCTTGTTCATTAATCGCAGTAAATCTGCTTTGGGGTGGTTCCACGAATCGAATTCGGTGGTAATATGTACTTCTACAAAGCGATCGCCATCGAACCAAGAATGATCCAAGGCCACTTCGTTGAGTTCGCCAAGGATGATGTCCTCGCTCAATTCTACCACAATCCTATTCAATCCACGCAAGGCCAACTGCTTCAGTCTATTTCCAAACTTATCCAGATCGCTAAAGCTCAATTTGTCTTCTTTGGGATTGATATAGATAGGGATTTCGTTCTCTAGTGGAAGTTCATAGCCCAGGGCATCTTTTTTTCCATTGCTGTAAATAAACCATGCATTGTTAATGCCTTCGATGTCCATGAGGGTCTTTCGATAATCCAACACCGTTAAAGGGGCATTGGTTAGGATTTCGCGTGCGGTGAAGAAGGAATCGTTGTCGATAATTCCATCTTGGTTGGCCAACAGGTCCTCTATCTCGAAATTGGTTCGGTATCCCAATTCGGTAATGACATAGCAAAGGGCTTCCAACATGGTTATCCCAGGATCGTGGGCATTGTAATCGGTCCACAATTTGTGTGCTAGCGATTCTATATACTGCTGTCCTGCCTGCCGTAGGAATTCGTAGTCCTGTGCTGGCGTTAAGCTGCGGTTCTTATCTATGTAGTATTCCGTTTTCATGAGCAGCATTCTACAGTTAGGGTTTCTATTGTATGGGTGTGGGGTACGAAGAGGCTATAGGCCGTCTTGGGGATGATCCGCTCCACATCGTTCATTTGTTGTTTAATGGCATCGGTGGCTTCTTCCAATATCAAATGGTTTACTTTAAAATCGGATAGGTAATCCACATAGCTTTGGTGTTCTATGAGTTGGATTAACCGTGACTTTTCGATCTCTTCCTGAAAGTCTGCCACTACGTCGTCATTATAGGCCCAAGGGCTTAAAAAGGTGTTGATAACATCCTGCAACTGCTGGGTATACAACCGCGTATCTGCTCCAGGGGTTTCTATATACTTTACCTTAAAATTCAATTCCAGTTTTTCCAATTTTGGGGGTTTCACTGCTATCCGCGCATGGGGTGTGGTCCGTTCCTTTAAAAAGGTCTCGATTCGTTTCATCGTTCCCAGATCCACAATGGGCTTCCAAAAATTGGGGACCTCCAACGTGTCGCCTTTGGCAACGGGAATAAGGGTTACATAGCCCGCACTGGTATTGGAAAGTTCTGCGGTATCATAGCGGTGGTGGTTCAGGCACTTTACCTGAAACACTTCCGGGAAATTGTCCAACACCAACTTTTCGTAATCCCAAAGGGTAATTGCCTTGCCTTTATGGCGTAGCCGTTCACTGGTTCGTTGATAGAAAAGGGTATCGTCCTCTTCCAACTTACCACCAAAAGAAGGATAGGGTTGTTCTATCTTCTTTATTTCGTTTCGGGTTTTGTAGAGTTTGGAAATGGTTTTTTCTGGGGTATTTTCTATAAACTGGGTTCCTACTTCATCAAAATCGGTCAGGACCGCTTTTAGGGCTTGGGCATGGATCCCCACCAAATCACAAATGGTATCGATGCGTTCGGCAGCCTCTATTTTTATCCACCAATAACCCGAAGGCATCTCGGTTTGTTCGTCCAATTTTAAATCCTCGGGGCTGTTCAGTTTCACGATGCCCGACTGGGTAAGTCCATTGGTATCGTCGCCCAAATCTTCGTCTTTAAACTTTTCCCACTTGGTGCCATTTAGGTATTTCCATTTTAAATCGATGGGGGTTTGTCTAGGATTGGCACTCCCTTCGGCTACCTGAAACAGTAGGCTTAGACTGTTGCCCCCTTCTATATCGCTTATACCTATAAATAACTCACCATCACTACTAATTTTTGGCAAGAGTCCTACTTTGTTTCCTGTTAGCTTTTTATATCCTTCGGGATACAATTGAAGGAATGCATACTGGGAGTTTCCCTTACTTATACTACTAAATGTTGCTGATGCCGTATAATCCAACAATACTTCGGTTACCATAGGAACATAGGGTAGTGAGGTAGACCCCTCTGTATTTCCACCAGTAGCTCCAAAGCCCAAGACTCTATTCTGAAATTGATCATAAGACATATTCTTCAGGGAATCTATATCTATTGCTTGGTTCAATTGAGTTTTGGCAGCATCTATATAGCTTTCCATATAGGCATTGCCACTATAGGTTGATGAGCTTAGAATGAATTTTGCAAATCCTTCGGTATCCCCTGGCATATTTTCCTCATCGTCGGAAAAATCATATGGGATTGGGGTATTATTGGTAAAGGCATATTTCGATTTAGAGTCCCAGTGATTTCCTGTTAGCCACGTTCCATTTTTCAAAAACGTGAATCTCGATATGGATATCATATCCAAATGGGCATTTGCGCCACTAGCATCGGTCGCAATCCGTAAGGTGCCTTTCGCATTATTCTTCTGAAAGAATTCCTTACAGGCAAATGTCAAGCCATTCCCATTTTTGGGTATAGGACCAAACGGTTCAAAGGTTTTGGTATGGTCTACTTCCCCAGTATCACTAAATAATTTAAACTGGCTGTAATCGGTAACCGTAACATCTATCTGTACCTTACTAAAGGTGGCATTGGTTAAGGTTCCGTTCTTAGTGACAATCTTTAGGGCAGGGAAAGGTATTTCCAAATCTACCCCTTCGTGAATTTCGGCATTAAAAGGGATTATTCCCTTTTCGTCAGGATTAATAGTAAGGGTAATCCCATTTTTTACCTTTCCTACGATAGGTTTCAACCAACCCTCTTCCCCACTTAAATAAAAATCGAATGCATTGGTTGGAACATGTACTATCTTATCGGATGCATTCCTAAAAGTAACACTTACTACCCGGTTTCCCCCACGGAGGTATAGGAGTGGAGTGGCCAGTACAAAACCTATATCACTAAAGAGGGTGTCTTGAGGGAAAGCTTTCCAACTGTCCCCTGCAGCATTAAGTTCTGTGCTGTCCTGAAAGTAATATTTCCCTGATTGCTTTAATGCACCATACAAAGTGGACACCTTGGTTTGGTTGATGGCTACATCGGAAGTAGCTCCATAGTATTTCTCATTCCCTTCGCTATCTTTCCCAGCTTTAAAAATGGTTCCTTCTTCCAACAAAAAAGGAGCTTCGTTTTTGTGAGGTTCTATATAAAGATGCACATAATCCGGTTGGGCGCCTTCGGGTGCCAAGCGGAGGATCTTCCTGTAATAGAAATCCAGGTGCCTCTGGGTAAATTCGTTGATGTTTTCCTGTGCAAAACCGAATAGCTTCAGGAAAGCAAGATACAGGGCATATTGGGGCGAATGCTCAGGGTAGTTTTCCAGATTGTCATACAACTTGGCTTCGCTCTTGTTTTTCCATTGGGTTAATAGCCCAAAGAAATTCTGAATGTTTTTATTGAAAAGATGGTGTTGCAGGGTATACAGTAGGTCCGTGGAAGCTGCCAATTCACTTTCAATGGTGCTCAGCAACATCTCCAATCGTGTTTGGGTCCCCATTAGGTATTCCCTTAATTCGAAATCGTTGGGGAGATGTGCCACCTTATCGAAAAGGTCCTGGGCTTTATTGCCAATCCCCTCGAAAAAGGGAAGGATGATCTCTTGCTGATCGGCCAGTACAGGAACAAAAAGAAGTTCCCTTCTCTTTATCTGAAAATCGGATAGGTACTTGGCAATATCCAAACTGGCGATCTGTGCCAATATGGCCGTGGTCTCCCACTGGAAGAAGGCACCCCAAGTACCCAACAGCACATTATCCTTGTTGTAAAAATTAATGTGCTGGGATATCTTATTGGTGCTTACAATGAGATCTGCAATAGTCCGTTCATCCACCACAACAAAATCGGTATGCAATGCTTTGGGCATCCGTCCGTTCTGGCTGCTGGCGGTTCTTTTATGGGTCGCTATGTCTGTTTCACAATGGGACATAATGGTTTCTTAGTTTTTTACATAAGTTCCTTCCTTGATGTAGAAGGGATATACAAAGTTGAGCCTGGAATTAGTGGCCCGTATGCTATACTGCAACTGGATGTTTACAACTCCTTCTTCAGGACTGGGACTGGTAAAGAAAATTTCCTCTAAGTCTATCCTCGGCTCGTACAACAGTATCGCCTTTTTGATGATGGACTTCATTTTGGTTAAAAAAGTCACTGTAATATTTTCGAAGGGCATGGTATTGATCCCACATCCGTATTCCGAAAGCAAGACACGCTCTCCCAACCGAGTTGAAAGAAGGATCTCCAGACTCTGCCTAATGTCTTCTTCATTACTCACCATCTCTACCTTCTTCTGGCTTAGATTAAAAGTGGGTGGAAAACTCCATCCCGTTCCTAAAAAATCTTCTGTTTCCATACTGTTTGTTTTATCCTCCTATAATTACAGTGGTACATCCTATGACTATGGTGCCTCCATGTGCTGTAGAATCACCCATCCTTGCAGCAGGCTTTCCAGAAATCATCACACTCGACGATCCCATGGCAATGGTGTCCGGGGGACCAGAACAAGTACATGAATCACCTACAACTGCCGCAGGCTGCCCGCCTATGAGTACCGATGTATTGCTCCCCGGCAAAACGGGTCCCCCCACATGGGGTTTAGGCCCATCGGACATAGGGCATACGTGCATATCGTTGGCTCTTGCTGCAAATGACATATCAATTCAGTGTTATCAATTGTCCAGAGAGTTCCATGGTCGATTGAGCTTTTAAAGAGCTCTTGGCACCCTCTACATTTATATTTCCCGAAGCTTTAAGGGTAATATCCTTACTGCTCTCAATGGTAATCCCATCGGCATTCATCTTTATGGAATTCCCGTTTTCGTCTTCTAGTACAAGCCCCTTTTCGGCATCGCTAATAAGCAGTTTGTTCCCCGTTTCGGTACTTATCTCTACGGATTTATCCTCGTCATTAATAATGATTTGGGTCCCTTCCTTGGAAACAATCCCCTGTATGTTGTTTTCGGCTTCAATAGGAAAAGGCATAGGCTTGGAACTGCTATAGAGTTTTCCCAAAATCACTGGTGTGTCGGGATTGTTGTTCAAACAACCCAAAATCACCTCATCGTCTACTTCGGGAATGAAAAAGGATCCCCGTTCGCTCCCAGCCATAAAAGAGGACAGTCGCGCCCAAACCCCCTCAGCCGAATCGGCAATAGAGGGCATCCGTACCCGAATCCTAAACTCGTTGTTGGGATCGTCCTCGATTTGGGTAACCACCCCTATCTGCAGTCCTTGAACATTATTGGTTTGCCCCGTTCTCGCCGTACTGGAGGGCGATGAACTGCTAATGTTCTGTGCAAACGACTGGTTGGTTTCCAATCCAAAACTATACTCGGTGTCCCAACATCCATTCTCTATGGTATGGTGTTCGGTACTAATCAATACCGGGGTGTCGTCTATGGCTTCGTTCACTTTTTCGAAAGTGATGTTCTCCCCATATTTGGCCTGCAAATTGCCAAAGGTTTTTACCTTTCCCTTAAGGGTAGCCAAACGGTTTTTGGCTGCGATGGCACTGGCCATTTGGGCCAAGGTCTCAGCAGAGAAGCTGGACTGACTCATATCGACTACTTCCGTTCCACTGCCATTGGCAACGTTGGTACTGCTTTCCTGAGTTTCTACTTCCTGGGTTTCTGGATTCCAATAGCGGACTTCCACGTCGGCAACGCTTTCTTCTTCCCTTCCTTCGAACTCGAACACATTTACCCCGTTTTTACCCAAGTAGTTAGCTTCTTCGGGATCTGCGGTACTGTCGA
>JANQKN010000105.1 GCA_028281065.1 Flavobacteriaceae bacterium
ACATCTTTGCTGGTAACGATAAGAAGTTTACGGTACTCCCGTCCATAAGCACCAGTGCTAATACTGCGAGCCAACAAACCGAATATCAATTAGGGGTAGAGCTTTCTTCCCAGATATCGGAGCGAATCCTTATTAATGGAAAAGTAGGGGTTCCCGTAGGTGGTGCCAACGAATCTACCGTAGCGGGGGATATCGAAGTACAGTGGCTGGTAAACGACGATGGAAGCCTGCGTATTAACTTCTTCAATAGGCAAGCCGATCTTCAGTTTATTGGAGAAGACCAAATCTTTGAACAAGGTGCCGGGGTATCTTATTCCGTGGATTTTGACACTTTTAAGGAATTGATGCAAAAACTCTTCAACAAAAATTTAAGCCTGGAACAAGCTGATGAACTTGACGTTGTCCCTGATGACAATTCGCCTGTAAACTTTGTTTCCCCCGATTCCGAAAAGAATTAAAGGGAAGCAATCATGGATATTTCCACATTAACGTATTTAGGCAAGTTTGCTACTTCCACAGTTTCCCTAGCTGGCGCAGTAGCCTCATCGAAATAGGTAGCATACACTTCGTTGATTTGGGAAAAATTTTCCATATCACTAATAAAGATGGAGGTTTTTATTACGTGCTCGAACCCCATTCCGGCTGCCGCTAATACAGCATTCATGTTTTCCATTACCTGTTTGGTCTCTGTCTTTATGTCGTCCATAACCAGATCACCGGTTTTAGGATCGATGGCAACCTGCCCCGAAGTGTAAAGCATATTCCCAAATTGTATGGCCTGACTGTAAGGACCTATAGGAGCTGGAGCATTGGGAGTGTTGATTATTTTTTTCATAAGTATCTATTTTTTAAAGCCTTCTGTCGGACTCTCTTCGCTTGTCGTACTTAATATCTTTTAGGACCCCTCGTATTCCGATAAAGAAATTCCAGGAGGTATTGTTGGCTCCAATAGGGGTCCAACTAAACCAACTGTACCAACTTTCAAGATCCCTTTCAAATCGTAATTGGGTGAGGGTAACCCCTTTGTTCTTAAAATCGTATCCCGAGGAAATACGTACGGCCCAACGGGGCGAGAGTTCTACACTGGAACTAAGCATAAGCGATTGAGAAGAAATTTCGTTCTGCCTTGCTGAATTGCTATAGGTCATGGTATAAGCCATGCGCAGGGTCCATGGTACGTCGTAATTGTACCAAGTTCGTTCCTTGTCACTTTTCTTTTTTCGTTGTCCCCGATCGCTTCCCACGGGACTGTCGACCCCAAAAAGGTCATCGGGCCTTCCACCATTTCGGAAGGTGTCGTTGTCGAAGTTTTCGTCTTCGGAGTCATCATCGTCGCTGCTACTTCTTTCGAAATCTTTGCTTGAAAAAGAGTAGTTGAAACTAACGTTGGCTGCGGTTAATCGGAATAAGCTTCCCCCGTTTTCGATATTGAATCGGTCTATCCTATTATTGTCGTTATCCAATGCATAGGGGTCCAAGGATCCGTTTATATTTAAATCCAATTTCTCTAAAATGGGAATCCCAGCAGAAAAACTAAGGGGGCTAAAATTAAGCGAATCGGCAGAAAAACTATAGCTCCCATTAAAATTCAAATTATTGAGCAGGGTAATCTTTCTCGGTTCGGTTGCTGTGGTGTCCTTATCCCTTATTTTCGCTTCTAAGGTATTACTCAGGGAGTAGGAGAGACCACTGGAATAGGTGTTACTTGGTGCGCCATACAATGTCCCTTCGAACCGGGAATATTGTACGATTTCATCCTGAACCAAGGGATCTGCAGATTGGGTTGGGATCACGTATTCGTCATAAAACTGATCAAAAGACGGACTAATGCTGTAACTTATCGATGGCCGCATAGTATGCCTAACGGCTTGGATTTTTCCTGGTTTCTTGGGAATGTAATCTCCATATAATGTAGTTCCCAAACCAGTGGAAAAACTATAGGTTCGATAACTGTCAAAGCCCGAAATGGTATCTCTAACAACGCCACCTGCACCATTGTTAATAGTTGTATCATACGACTGATCAATGGTCTTACCTACCCAAACTTCCTCATAATTGGCTCCCATGGTAAAACTAAGGTAATTAAGCACCTTGAAGTTTGTGCTAATAGGGATGGTATGTCTGGCCCCTAGTAGCGCATCGTCGAACATTTCACTTTTAAAAAACAAAGAATCTGTAGTTCGAATCCTGTTTTCCGCTACCACATTGTATTGCAGATTAATATTCTGAAATGCACCTTTCTTTATCCCGCTCTTTGGAGCAAATGGAAATACCCTTGACACACTACCATTAAAGTTGGGCAAGGACATATCTATGGTTTCCGTTTGGGTGTTTTGGCTATGGGTGGCAGCCACTGTAAAGCTTATTTCTGGTTGCGTGGGGATGGTTTTGGAATAGGAAACAGAAGAGCTCAATGTGTTTACCAATTGGCTGGCATTGTTGGTTTGGTTGATACTCTGTTGCAAATAACGGCTACTTCCTAAATTTACCGAAGCACTAAATCGTGAATTGGGACTCGACTTTGGGTCTTGTGAATGACTCCACCGTATGTTGTACAATGTACTTTGACTAAAATCCGGAAAACCCCGTTCACTTTCAATTAGGCTTTCGTAACGAAAACTCAAATTACCACGAAATTTATACCGTAAAGAATAATCACTATCAGCCCTTAATCCGTAACTGCCATTGGTGTAATAATCGCCCGTAAGGGTTAAATCCACATAATCGTTAATGGCAAAGTAGTACCCTCCATTCTGAAAGAAGAACCCCCTTCGGTTGGTTTCACCAATATTGGGGAGCAAGAAGCCCGAAGCCCTGTCTTCGGTAATGGGGAAGAAAGCAAAAGGCAATCCTATGGGTGTTGGCACGTTGGCTATGTACATGTTTACCAAACCAGTAACGATCTTCCTCTTGGGTACAAATTTGGCTTTTCGTGCCAAAAAATAGTATTCTGGATCCTCGCTACGTTCCGAAGTGGTGAAGCGTACATTTTTGAAATAATACACCGAATCGTTTTCCCGCTTTGTTATTTCGGGTAATAGCTTAATTCCATCCTGTTCTGTGGCCGAATTATAGGAAATCACCTTTTTCGTGTCCATATTTATACGCGTAGAATCAGGCTTCACCGTATTGTTTCCTTGTACGAACACAGGGGCTTGGCTATAGACACCTGCGCTGTCAATCCCCTTGGCATAGACTTCATTTTTGTTGTAATCCAAAATAATGAGTCCCGCATCTATGCGCATGTCTTCATAAATAATATAGGCTTTGTTGTACATGTAGACCTTTCCTCTTTTTCGGTCCACATACACATAA
>JANQKN010000127.1 GCA_028281065.1 Flavobacteriaceae bacterium
AGGCTATGAGGTATTTCGGAAAGAAGATACAGTCCTTTTTGAAAATTGCAGGGATAAAATACCCTACTTAAACAACTTACTAAAAGAAGTGTTTTTGAACAAAAAAGAGGTGTTTTCAGTGAAAAATGATCCATTTTCGTTCAAAAATGTACAAAGTCAGCTAATTTTTAATCAATTTGAAGGCCAGCTAGATACGGGGAAAATGATGCTGGCTTTGCTTCAAAAATGCAACAAGGAAAACATCCTAATCCTAAACAATACCGAAGTTACTTCTTATACGAGCAAAAACAACGGGGTTTCTGTTGTTTTAAACAAAAGTGTGGAGGTTGAGACAAGCGAACTTTTTATCGCTACCAATGGATTTGCCAAACAATTATTGAATGAACCCGTAGTTCCAGCCCGTGCACAGGTACTCATTACCGAACCCATTAAAAACCTACATATAAAAGGGACCTTCCACTTGGAAAAAGGCTATTATTACTTCAGGAATATACACGATAGGATTCTACTGGGAGGGGGGCGTAATTTGGATTTTGACGGGGAGACAACTATAGAAATGGACACTACCCAACTCATTCAGAATGAACTGGAAGAACTCCTCCGCACAACAATTTTGCCCGATACTGCGTTTAAGATAAGCAACCGATGGAGTGGCATTATGGGAGTTGGGACCCAAAAGAGCGCCATTCTTAAAGAACTGGAACCCCAGGTATATTGTGGGGTGCGTTTGGGAGGAATGGGTGTCGCCCTGGGAAGTTCCATTGGGAAGCAACTTTCAAAATTCATCAATTAATTAAACAAGAGTGTAGTTCCGTTTTGTGCGGAATGCAGTAGAATCTAAAAATGCTGAAAAAACTAGCCAGGATTGCGCTTAGGAGCCTGCTTTGGTTTCTGGCATTGAGCATCATCTGGGTATTGGTCTATAAGTTTGTTCCTGTACCCTACACCTCGCTTATGGCCATACGGTCGGCTCAAGGAGGACCAGACACGCAACATGATTGGGTAGCATTGGACCAAATCGCCCCTAGCATGCAATTAGCCGTTATTTGTGCAGAAGACCAACACTTTTTGGAACACAACGGTTTTGACTACAACGCTATAAAAGCTGCCTATGAGAGAAACCGAAAGGGGAATACTCTAAGAGGAGGAAGTACCATTTCGCAACAAACTGCCAAAAATGTTTTCCTATGGCCAGGGCGTAGCTATGTACGGAAAGGATTTGAAGCCTATTTCACTTTTTTAATCGAACTCTTCTGGAGCAAGGAGCGTATTCTAGAGGTTTATCTTAACAGTGTAGAGATGGGCGAAGGGGTGTATGGGGTGGAAGCAGCATCACAGCATTGGTTTCAAAAATCGGCAAAAGACCTTACCCGTCACGAAGCGGCTGCTATAGCTGCGATTTTGCCTAATCCAAGAAAGTACAAAGCCAACCCCCGCACTCAATATTTGGAAACTCGAAAGCAATGGGTCTTGCGGCAAATGTATAACTTTGGGTCCCTCAATTTCGAAACCCATGAAACCGCAAAGAATTAAAGAGCACCTTTGGGATTTTTGTAAAGAATTTGTTGACCAACGAAAACAACAAATCGAAAACAATATCGCCCGTATAGAAGACTCCTTAAAAACAGAAGGCAAGAGCACCGCAGGGGATAAACACCACACGGGCCGAGCCATGTTGCAATTGGATAGGGAAAATGTGGGAAAACAGTTGTTGGAAATAGAAAAGCAAGAGGCAACTTTGGCAAAGATCGATATTCAACGTAAGACTTCGCCCATCGCCTTGGGCAATTATATAATGACCACCTGGGGTGCTTTTTTTATGGGCATTTCGGCTGGCCCCGTTATAATAAATGAAACGAAAATCTACTGTATATCACCTGAGTCTCCCATAGGCCGTTTGCTGTTGGGAAAAACCGCAGGTGACCAATTTGAGTTTCAAGGACAAGAAGTAACGATTCTAGAGGTTTATTAAACCCTAATTTGTAATTTCGGGGAATGAGAATAGGGCTTTTTATATTGGGCATCGTATGTTTTATAGGATGTTCGCCATCACCAACCTACAATCAATCCTTAAATGGAGCCTGGGAAGTAGCCGAATACGACCCGACTTCAGAAACAGCAGGGAACTGGATGCCAGCAAAAGTTCCAGGGACCATACAAACCGACCTACTTGCGCTGGAAGAAATCCTAGATCCTTTTCTACTCAATAACGAAGACTCCATACAATGGGTTTCGGACAGGTATTGGATGTATAAAAAGCAATTTTCAATTAGTAAAACCCAAAAGAAACACAGCAAACACCTACTTTTTTTTGATGGATTGGATACCTATGCAACCGTTTTTTTGAATGACAGTTTGATCTTGAAAGCTGATAACGCATTTCGAAAATGGGAAGTCGATGTCTCTGGATTGGTACAAGAAGAAAATGAGCTCAAAGTTCTTCTTGCTCCTGTAGGACCCACGGAAATTCAAAAAGCTGAAGAGCTGGATTACGAATTGCCCGAAGCTCCCCGTGTATTTACCCGAAAACCCCAATTTCAATACGGATGGGACTGGGGACCTACCATTAAAACCATGGGTATTTGGAGAGGCGTTACCTTACAGTCCTATACCGATGTAAACCTTCAGGATGTTTACATACAAACCGAGGAGATAGGAGAAGACCGAGCACTTCTAAAAGCTAAAATTAAAATCGTAGCAGATCAAGAAGGCCCTATAAACATTGTGATTAAAAACACAACGACTGGAGTTTCCATTGAAGGAACGTTAACTGTTAAGGAAGGAACACAGGAAATAGAAATACCACTTACTATAGAACAGCCCAAGCTATGGTGGACACACAATCTCGGGGAACCTTTTTTGTATTCTTATGAAATAGAACTGAAAAAAGGAAGTACGACCCTTGCCAGTAAAAAGAGAAGGGTCGGTTTACGAACCATCGAACTTATTACCGATACCGATGAAAAAGGGGAAAGCTTTTATTTTGAACTCAACGGGGTACCTGTTTATATGAAAGGTGCAAACTACATCCCACAAAATATCTTTTTACCAGAAGTTACCTTGGCCGATCGAGAGCAATTACTGGACGATGCCATAGCTGCTCATATGAACATGCTTCGCGTATGGGGCGGCGGGGTTTATGAAGACGATACTTTTTACGATCTATGCGACGAAAAAGGGATCTTACTTTGGCAGGATTTTATGTTCGCCTGCGCCATGTACCCTGGCGATGAAGCATTTTTAAACAATGTAAAGCAAGAAGCGATAGACAATGTAACCCGTTTACGCCATCATCCCAGTATTGCCTTATGGTGCGGCAATAATGAAAATAGTGAAGGGTGGCACCGTTGGGGGTGGCAAGCAGGAAAAACGGAAGAACAAAAAGCCGAAATATGGGGGAATTACCAAAAGGTCTTTAATGAATTGTTGCCTCAAGTGGTAGATAGTCTAAATCCCAGCATTTCCTACTGGGAGAGTTCCCCTAAGTACGGCAGGGGGGATAAACGCTATCAGTTTGAAGGGGACGCCCATGACTGGTGGGTATGGCATGATGGTTATCCTTTTGAGCATTTTGAAGAAGAAGTGCCACGATTTATGAGCGAATTCGGTTTTCAATCGTTTCCCAGTTATGAGGCCATACAAGAGTTCACACAGCAAGACTCTATAGACATTGCCCATCCATCTTTTGCTACCCACCAAAAACACAGCAGGGGCTTTCAATTAATTCGGGAATACATGGAAAGGGATTTCCCGGTGCCTGAAAAAGGGGAAGACTATGTATATATGAGCCAATTAGTGCAGGCCCATGGAATGACCAAAGGAATAGAAGCGCACCGTCGCGCCCGACCTTACAATATGGGGACCCTCTATTGGCAATTAAACGATTGTTGGCCGGTAGTTTCCTGGTCCAGTATCGATGGCTTGGGAAATTGGAAGGCACTCCATTTTAAAGCAGCTAAGGTATTTGAAGAAGTGCTTATATCGGTTGCCAAAAAAGAAGATAGTCTCAATGTTTATGTGGTGAACGATACATTCGATGCGCTAGAGGAAACATTGACAATAGAAACAATGGATTTTGAAGGGAATGCGATCAATACATTTTCTAAAATCATTCAAGCCAATCCTCAAACCAGTACTGTGGTTTATTCTTCTCCAATTCCTGCGGATGGGGTCGATACGAAAAAGACATACTTGCGGATTCAATTAGGAGATAAACAGAAACTGTTTTATCTAGCAAAACCCAAAGAATTGCAACTTCCTGAGCAAGTGATCGAATACTCCATTTCTGAGACCGAATATGGTTTTGAGCTTATACTAAGCTCTCCCACACTACAAAAAGAGGTGTTTATTATTCCTTCTGTTCCTGGAAAGTTATCCGATAACTTTTTCGATTTGTTGCCAAGGGAAGAAAAAACCATTCAGTTTACCACAGATGCCAATAAGATGGAGGTGGAATTTAAAACACTGAATGCATTTGTGGGTAAATCGCCTATAAAATAGAAAGCACTAACCCTTTTAACGTAACGGCCCCATGGGTTCAGGAAGTGGGATATAGGTGTCATCCCCTGGAACCTTGGGAAACTTTTTGTTTTTCCAGTCTTCTTTAGCTATTTCCAACCGTTCTTTGGAAGAAGCAACAAAATTCCAAAATAGGAATCGTTCTTCGGGAAGGGGTTTCCCTCCAAAAAGTAAGACGCGACTCCCTTTTTCTAAAGCAATACTGCATTCGTTTTCGGTTTTTGAAATAAGCATCTGCCCTTGCTCAACGACTTCTTTGTCGTCCCAAACCTTGCCTAATGTTACTACAATGGCAATTTCCCCTTCCAATTGATCGTGAATGACCAAGGAGGTATCTTCTTTTGCTAGAATATCTACCATGAACAAAGGGGAGTGAACTGGTAAGGGTGATTTTTTTCCAAAACCTTCGCCCGCCACAAGGGTAATATCCAAATCATTTTCTTGCCACCGGGGGAGTTCGCCTTTTTCTATAAAGTCGAAACGAGGAGTCATTTCTTCTTTTTCTTTGGGCAATGCAACCCAAACTTGGTAGCCATGCGTAGGGTAGGATTTTCCATCCCTTTGGTGTTGTGGGGTTCGTTCTGTATGGGTTACCCCTTTGCCTGCAGACATAAACCCAACATCGCCTGCTTTAACCAGTTGTACTGCTCCTGTGCTGTCGCGATGTTCTATTTCACCTTCCAAAAGATAAGTGAGTGTAGAAAGTCCCGTATGTGGATGTTGGTCCACATCCATATAGCGGTTGGGCCCAATGTGTGAAGGCCCCATATGATCTATAAATGTAAAGGGCCCCACCTGTCTTTTTTTACGAAAGGGGAGCAATCGTCCTACCAAAAAATTGCCGATTTCCCGTGAACGTTCCCCAACGAGCATTTTGTTGTTTCCCATACGATAAAGATACGATGCAATTAGTTTTGGCGGGTAAGGTAAACTTTAGATCCTAAAGGAAGCTTTTCGGCACTTTCAAAAAAGAGGGATCCATATTCACTTTTTAGTTGAATTAAATAGTGATTCCCTTTAAAATAGTTTTTAATAACCTCGCCTTTCAACTTTGTTTCTTTAGAGGATAATTTTAACTGGTGTGGAAGCAAAATATGTAATTCTTTTGACAATACTCCAGCTGGTATTGAATTGATCTCACCAAAAAATCCTGCTAGGTAAGGAGATGACAAAGAAGTATACACCTCTTCTGGATTTCCATAAGCAGCTGTTTTCCCTCTATGCAATACCAATAACTTATCCGAAAAGGCCAGGGCCTCTTCACTGTCGTGGGTGGCGGTAATACAGGCAATGTTCTTTTCTTTCAAATAATTGAAAAGAACCCTTCGCAACTTGTTCTTACGAAAGCTATCGATATGGCTAAAAGGCTCATCCAACAACAGCAATTCGGGTTCCTTTGCCAAAGCTTTTGCAAGGGCTACCCGTTGCTTTTGCCCACCACTTAAGTCTTTTACTTTACGGCCTGCATGTTCTACCAAATCTACAACCTCTAGCAATTCGGAGACCCTAGAAGCATCGTCTTTTTCATTTAAGCGGCTTAAGTGGGTAGCAAGGTTCTCGGCTACAGTTGTAAATGGCATGACATTCAATTCTTGAGCGACTAGTTTCATAAAAGGTTCGCCAGGCACTAAATTGTGCCGCGGTCCCAACAAGGGTTTGGAATCCCAAGTTAGCGATCCATGCTCTACATGAAGTAAACCATAAATAATGTGCAACAAGGTGGATTTACCACATCCACTCTCTCCCAAAACAGCAAGGTGCTCCCCTTTTTGAAGTGCGAAAGAGACATCCTTTAGGATTTCGGTTTCAGCATAGGAAAAAGAGGAAAGGGTAACTTCTAACATGGTGTAAACAAAAAAGAAGGTTGTCACGTTGAGCGCAGTCGAAACGTCTCTCGGACAACCTTCAATATCGAATTTTTAAGGAATTTATTCCTTTATTTCATTATTCACTTTTTCGGGAAGTACTTCGTATCCCATATTAAACAGGGTAAACCCAAAAATATCGGCATACTGCTCAATAGTCTTGGCTACAGGGGTTCCAGCTCCGTGTCCAGCATCGGTTTCGATACGGATCAATACAGGGTTGGTGCCTGCCTGTTTTTCCTGAAGCTCGGCAGCAAATTTAAAGCTATGCGCTGGGACAACCCGATCATCATGATCTCCCGTAGTCACCAAGGTTGCAGGATAGCTTGTTCCTGCGTTTACATTATGAACAGGGGAATAACCTTTTAGGTATTCGAACATTTCCTTACTATCTTCTGCTGTCCCGTAGTCGTAAGCCCATCCTGCACCGGCTGTAAATGTGTGGTAACGAAGCATGTCTAACACCCCTACGGCAGGAAGTGCCACTTTCATAAGGTCGGGTCGCTGGGTCATGGTAGCACCTACCAAAAGACCTCCGTTGGATCCTCCTCGGATAGCTAAATAATCGCTGGAAGTATATTTGTTGTCTATAAGGTATTCTGCAGCAGCAATAAAGTCGTCGAATACGTTTTGCTTTTGCATTTGTGTTCCAGCAATATGCCATTCTTTACCGTACTCACCACCTCCACGTAGGTTGGGTACAGCATAAATTCCACCTTGCTCCATCCAAACGGCATTGGCAATACTAAAACTTGGGGTTAGCGAAATATTGAAACCGCCATAACCATAAAGGATGGTTGGGTTTTTACCATTCATTTCAAGACCCTTCTTGTGGGTAATAATCATAGGAACTTTGGTGCCATCTTTAGATGTATAGAAAACCTGATTGCTTTCGTAATCTTCTGGGTTGAAGTCGATCTTAGACTTTCGGTACAGTTCGGATTTTCCAGAATCCATATCAAGCTTGTAAATCGTAGAAGGGTTCACATAGTTCGTAAACGAATAGTACAGTTCGGTTTCGTTTTTCTTTGCGCCAAATCCACCCGCACTTCCTACACCAGGTAACTCGATTTCACGGATCATGTTACCGTCAAAATCGTATTGGAACACCTTGGAAACGGCATCTACCATATACTCAGCAAAGAAATACTTTCCTCCACTGGAAGGGCTCAGTACATTTTCGGTTTCAGGGATAAAGTCCACCCAGTTTTCTGGGGTTGGGTTGGAAGCATCCACTTTTACGATCTTTTTGTTGGGCGCATCCAGATTCGTGCTTAAATAAAGGGTGGTTCCTTCATTTTCCATCACATAGGTGTCGCTATCTGTATGATCCAATACGGTAACGAAATTGCTGTTCGGCTGCTCCAAGTCTTTAATAAAAAGCTTGTTTCCAGAGGTAGATACACTAGCTGTTACGACTAAGTATTTGTTATCTTCGGTTACATAGCCACCCACATAGCGGTGCTTTTCTTCTGGAGTACCTCCAAAAACAAGAACGTCTTCACTTTGTGGGGTGCCCAATTTGTGATAATACAGTTTGTGCTGGTCGGTTTTGGCAGAAAGCTCGCTTCCTTTGGGCTTATCGTAACTGGAATAGTAGAATCCGTCATTTCCTTTCCAGGAAAGACCACTGAATTTTATATCTACCAAGGTATCTTCCATGATTTCCTTGGTTTCGGAATTCATTACAAGAACCTTACGCCAATCGCTTCCCCCTTCGGAGATGCTATAGGCAGTGGTTTGCCCATCTTCAGAAAAAGTAAGGGCGCCCAAAGAAATGGTTCCGTCGTCTGTAAATGTATTGGGATCCAAAAACACTTGGGCAGTACTTGGGTCGTCTCCTGTTTTATAACGGTACACAACGTATTGGTTTTGCAATCCGTCGTTTTTATAGAAATAGGTGTAATCCCCCTCTTTAAATGGGGAGCCCACTTTCTCGTAATTCCAAAGGGAAGAAAGGCGCTCTTTCAGTTCCTTTCTAAAGGGGATGGAGTCCAAGTATCCAAAAGTAACAGCATTTTGGGCTTTTACCCATTCGCCGGTTTCTTCACTCATGTCGTCTTCTAGCCAGCGGTAGGGATCTTGTATTTCGGTATCAAAATACGTGTCTACAGTGTCTACTTTTTTGGTTTTGTGATAGCTCACGATAATAGGCTCTTTTTTCTTGGTTTCTGAGCAAGAGCTCAACAGGGTTAAGGCAATGATTGATAAAATTAAGTTTTTCATTTTTTTGAATGAATTGGTGCGGGCCTAAAGGTACATAATTATTGGGGCCTAATGTGTTAGAATTGTGTTATAGAATGCCTTTCTATCTAGTATTGAAATAAAGGACGGTATGCTTTCCAGTATTTATAGATAAGGATGATGTTACAAATCACAATAAGGATGGCAATCAACGAGCCCGAAATATTCAGGAAAAGGTGAAACAAGAGAATATTAATAGAAATTGGAGCCAATATAATTAGGGCAAACGGAACCCATTTTTTAAATATGAGAAGCACCCCGACCAAAATCTCGATAATAGCAACCAAGTAGAATACATACCCAGTGTTTTTAAGGGATTCCAAAAAATTGGCTGCAGCGGTTGGCATTTCGATAGGGATAAAACCGATGAATTTATTGAGTCCAAAAACAAGAAGGCATAAGCCCAGTAGGATGCGAAGGATGTTGGTAAAAGTAGAATTCATTGTCGAGAGGTTTTGATTAGTGTATTTTAAATATACAAAAAAACACCGCTTGTTGTAAGCGGCGTTTTGGTATAATTACCTAGTTGATAGGATATTGTCTATTTCTTGATGAAACGCTGTGTACGAATCAGGTTTTTATCGAACACACGTAGGAAGTAGTTTCCTTGAGCCAAATAGGATACATCTATAGTTTCTGAAGTAAGCTTTGCATTGGCAACCCTCTTCCCGCTGGCATCAAAAATGGTGTAGATCGGGTTGTCGAAATCTGAAACCGTTCCAAGGTTTAGGATATCCGAGGTTGGGTTAGGGTATAGGATAAGATTATCTACTACCGTATCTTCCAATCCAAGAGTGCTTCCTTCAACAACCTCTATGGATTGGTTGGCATCCACTCCTTCAACGATGTCGATGATCCCGGAAGTCCAGTAAACGGTAATATCCACAGTATCATCCGCTCCCAATCCAAAGTGGGTGTTCAAACTACTCATGCTGCCAAACCCTTCCCCACTGCGTACATCACGTATCTGGGTTCCCATGGCAGAAGTAATTTCTACTCGGGCGCCGATACCATCTATATTACTTTCGGTTCCAACCGTATTTACCTTGAGCCAATTATTGGAATTTCCATTGTTATAATAAATCGTGTTTCCAAAGAATGCATCCACAAACCCATCGTTATTGGCATCTCCAAAAGCTCTATTAGTAAATGTTGTGGGTGCACCAACGGTAAACGTCAAATCCCCGTTTCCATATAGAATAGTATTAGAACTTGCGATATCGGCATACCCATCGTTGTTAAAGTCGTATGTGGCATTTTCGACATCGGTACTGTTAAAATTTTCCAGTCCGGATCCGACCATGACATCTGTAAAAGTACCGTCCCCATTGTTTCTCATAAGACGGTGAAACCCACCCGCAAAACTACTAGCTCCTATCCATGCATCCATGTCACCGTCATTGTCGTAATCCGCCCAAGCCGAGGACCAGGTTTGTATTTCGTCTTCTAAATTTGTTTCGATACCGACTTCGGTATATGTTCCATCTCCATTGTTTCGGTGAATTTCGTTAACGGGAATCGACGAACCGCATTTTGCAAGGAAAAGATCCACATCGCGGTCGTTGTCGTAATCGACCCAAACAGAACCATAATTACCATTTGGCACAATACTAAAGCCACCTTGATTGAAAGCAAGGTTCCCACTGCCATCATTTAGGTAATAGACGTTATTATCTATATCATGGCAAACAAAGGCATCTAGATGACCGTCGTTGTTGATATCCACAAAATTGGAACGCTGGGAGAAAACAAACTCGCTTCCAGATATTTCAGCATACGCCGTTCCGTTGTCATTGGCCCTCATAAAAGTTACCCCACTTCCCCCTCCATAAAGAAGATCGGTATATCCATTGCGATCATAGTCTGCGGCCGCTATGCTCCATGAAGGAAGATGAGTAGCTGGGGGAGTGTCAATATTAACCATATTGAAGGAACCATCCTCCTGTTGGTGAAAGATCTGAATGTTGTTATTGGATACAGAAATGATGTCGTCCAGGTGATCTCCATTCATATCTACAATGGCCCGGCTATACCCTATAGTAGCAATGTTTTGTGACGTAAAGGTTACTTCTTGGGCTATCAAAGGAAAAACCGTCATTAAGGCACCCCATAAAATAGTTTTTTTCATGGTAAATGTATTTTACTACAATTTACCTTAGAGTATGATATTTATTTTGTATTAGGGGCAGACGTTTATGGGAATTATATGAGAAACCGACGTTAAGTGAATAATAAAAAAACGCCACTTGTTGTAAGCGGCGTTTTGGTATAATTACCTAGTTGATAGAATCTTGTCTATTTCTTGATGAAACGTTGTGTGCGAATCAGGTTTTTATCGAACACACGTAGGAAATAGTTTCCTTGAGCCAAATAGGATACATCTATGGATTCTGAAGTAAGCTTTGCATTGGCAACCCTCTTCCCGCTGGCATCAAAAATGGTGTAGATCGGGTTGTCGAAATCGGTAACAGTCCCAAGGTTTAGGATATCCGAGGTTGGGTTTGGGTACAGGATGAGGTTGTCTACTACTGTATCTTCCAATCCAAGGGTGCCTCCTTCGATGATCTCTATGCCTTGATTAGCATCCACTCCTTCAACGATGTCGATGATCCCGGAAGTCCAGTAAACGGTAATATCCACAGTATCATCCGCTCCCAATCCAAAGTGGGTATTCAAGCTACTCATATCCCCAAATCCTTCACCACTACGAACGTCGCGTATTTGGGTTCCAGAAGCGGAAGAGATTTCTACACGGGCCCCGATACCATCAATATTGCTTTCGGTACCAACCGTATAGATTTTGATCCAGTTATTTGAGTTACCGTTATTGTAATATATGGTGTTGTTATTCACTATATCAATAAAGCCATCGTTATTGACGTCCCCAAAAGCGCCATTGCCAAATGTAGTAGGAGCCCCAATGGTAAACGTCATATCCCCGTTTCCGTATAGTATGATGTTCGAACTTACGATATCGGCATACCCATCGTTGTTAAAATCGTGTGTGGCATTCTCGATGCTGGTATTGTTAAAGCCCTCCAGTCCAGACCCAACCATAACATCGGTAAATGTTCCGTCTCCATTATTTCTCATAAGTCGGTGGAACCCACCTCCAAGACTACTGGCCCCGACCCATGCATCCATATCTCCATCGTTGTCATAATCCGCCCAAGCAGAGGACCAGGTTTGTACTCCATCTGCCAAATTTGCTTCATCCCCAACCTCAGTGTATGTTCCATCTCCGTTATTTCGATGAATTTCGTTAATAGGTCCTCCTCCGCATTTTGCAAGGAAAAGATCCACATCGCGGTCGTTGTCATAATCGATCCAAACCGAGCCGTAATTACCACCAGGGAATGCGCTAAGACCACCTTGAAAAAAAGTAAGGTTTCCACTGCCATCGTTTAGGAAATAGACATTGTCGTCTACATCATGACAGACAAAGGCATCTAAGTGACCATCGTTATTGATGTCCACAAAATTGGAGCGCTGGGAGAATACAAATTCATTTCCTGACATCTCGGTATAGGCCGTTCCATCATCATTGGCTTTCATAAAGGTTACCCCGCTTCCTGCTCCGTATAAAAGATCGGTGTATCCATTACGATCAAAGTCAGCAGCGGCGATACTCCAAGAAGCTGGATAGGTAGCAGGTTCCGTATTAATAGTGACCATTTCTAGTGTACCATCTTCTTGCTGAAAAAAGACTTCAAGGAAATCAGAAGAAGCGGAAACGATATCGTCCAAGTGGTCTCCATTCATATCTACAATAGTCCGACTAGCATTTAAGGTGTTGATATCTTGGGTCGTAAAGGTAACTTCTTGGGCCATCAAGGGAAAGACAGCCATGAGAGTACCTAATAAAATAGTTTTTTTCATGATAAATAGTTGTTTTACAGCAATGTACATGAAGATACGCTTTTATTTTGTACTAGGGACAGACATTTGTGGGAATTATATGAGAAACCGCTCTTAAAGCGATAAGAATAAAAAAAACGCCACTTGTACAAGTGGCGTTTAATCTATATAGTTAAGCTACAAGGCTTTATCTATTTCTTGATGAAGCGTTGTGTACGAATCAGGTTTTTATCGAAGACACGAAGAAAGTAATTTCCTTGAGCCAAATGGGATACATCTATGGATTCTGAAGTAAGCTTCGCATTGGCAACCCTTTTTCCGGTTGTATCGAAAATAGTATAGATGGGGTTGTCGAAATCGTTAATAGTTCCAAGGTTCAGGATATCCGAAGTTGGATTCGGGTATAGGATGAGGTTATTCACCACGGTATCTTCTAAGCCTAGGGTAGTTCCTTCAATAACCTCTATGGCCTGATTGGCATCTACATCCTCAACAATGTCTATGATCCCGGAAGTCCAGTAGATTGTGATATCTACGGTTTCGTCACTTCCTAATCCAAAGTGGGTATTCATACTACTCATATCCCCAAATCCTTCACCACTACGAACATCGCGCATCTGGGTTCCAGAAGCTGAGGAGATTTCTACACGGGCCCCGATACCATCAACATTACTATCGGTACCAACTGTATAGATTTTGATCCAATTATTTGCGTTTCCATTATTGTAGTATATGGTACCACCTTCAAAAACATCAATGAACCCATCGTTATTGGCATCCCCAAAAGCTCCATTGGTAAATGATGTAGGCGCACCAACGGTAAAGGTCATATCTCCGTTTCCATATAATATGGTGTTCGAGCTTGCGATATCGGCATACCCATCGTTATTAAAATCGTGTGTGGCATTCTCGATACCGGTACTGTTAAAGCCTTCCAGTCCAGATCCAACCATAACATCGGTAAAAGTTCCATCACCGTTGTTTCTCATAAGACGGTGGAATCCATCTCCTAGACTACTGGCTCCAACCCATGCATCCATATCTCCATCGTTGTCATAATCTGCCCAAGCTGAGGACCAGGTTTGCATGTCGTCTTCCAATCCCACAATGGCACCTACTTCGGTAAAAGTTCCGTCACCATTGTTGTTGTGCAACTCGTTATCCCTACGGGCAGACTCACCCCCACATTTTGCAATGAAAAGATCCACATCGCGATCGTTGTCATAATCGATCCAAACAGAACCGTAGTGACCTCCCGAAGGATAGTCCCCAAGACCTCCTTGATTGTATGTTAAATTGGCATCTCCGTCGTTGATATAGTATACATTAGGTTCTACATCATGGCAAACGAAAGCATCCAAATGGCCATCGTTGTTAATGTCCACAAAATTGGAGCGCTGTGAGAATACGAACTCACTTCCTGAAATTTCGGTATAAGCTGTTCCGTCGTCACTGGCAATCATAAAAGTTACTCCACTTCCTCCGCCATAAAGAAGATCGGTATATCCGTTTCGGGTTAAATCCCCAGCAGCCATACTCCAAGAGGGAAGGTTGTTTGCATTGGAAGTCCCAATGTTTACCATATCGAAGGAACCGTCGTCCTGCTGGTAAAAGATTTGAATGTTGTTACTGGATACGGAAACGATATCATCCAGATGGTCTCCGTTCATATCCACCAAGGTTCGGCTATACGTACCGATAGTGGCAATTCCTTGTGTCGTAAAGGTAACTTCTTGTGCCATCAAAGGAAAGACAGCCATAAGAGCACCCAATAAAATAGTTTTTTTCATGATAAATAGATTCAATATTTGATAGGTTAATTACAGTTTTCTGATAAGGAATTAATCCATTCCTCTATTAAAGCAACACCTTCTTCGTGTTGTATGGTTCGGCCTATTAAAGGCATTCTATATTGTTCTTCATTTGTACTTAAACGGAAAAATAGTACTGAGTCGTCAGGATCCCCTGGCGTAACGATCTTACTGTTTTCGTAACCAGGCACTGGTGTTTGTGGGTCGTCACAAACCCCCATATTTACAGGATCGGTAGTTTCGTTGAAAGCAAATCGCACGGCACGGTAATTACAGTGCCCTCCGTCACTATGACAACTTGCACAGTTGATGTCGAAATAGGAACGTACCCTAAGCTCCAAGGGTTGCGAAGTGTCGTAATAATCTACAACACCATTGATGCTTGCTGGAACATTTCCTTGCAGGTATCCCACATCCATCCATTTTTGGATCTGATTGGAAGTACCGTCATCATAGGCATAGTCAGAATCCAAACTCTGCGGCTTCGTGCCTATTGGAGCATTTAGGAAGTCTGCTTTATGACAGGTAAAACATTGGCTGTCGGCAGGGATGCGGTAATTGGCCGATTTTTCTTCTCCATCCTGTAGCCAGGTAATATCCACAAAACCACCATCACCAGACGTATCTAAATCAGCTTCATTCTGTGCACTGTTCCAAATATAATTGGCGGTAATCCACCCATCGTTCTTTTTTATAAGCAAACGGGTTTCGATAATCTGGGTGGTATTTCCAGGCTGTACGTTATCGTAGTAAAAAGTCTTTATGAGCATGGTTCCCACAGGGAACTCCAACAAATCATGGTCGCTAACATAAGAGGCACTGGTTCCCATAGGCATCCACACGTATCTTTTTTTCAGGGCGTAATCTGTGAACAACGTACTGGTAGGCTTGTAGGGAAGTACCCCATAAACAGGAGTATGGTCTGCTAGGTTGCCTTCGAAAAAGTTATAATCCGAAAGTTTTGGGTAAGGAATTGCATCTAGATCATAGTTCACAGGGGAAACTGGTAACACATTAATGGTTACAGTTTCTGTTTCACAATTCTCCCCATTAAGATCGCAGATGGTGTACTGAAAAGTAGCATTTCCAGAAAAAGTACCATCGGGGGTATAACGGATACGGTCATCTTGGGTGTTGGATGGGGTTCCGTTATTCTGAATGGTAGCTGTACCCGATGAAGGGTTGCTTATTTCCAATTGCCCATCGGCGGGAACATTTGTATCGTTGGAAAATATGGCAATATCTACGGTAGCGTTCTGAAACACTTCAGCATTGTCCGGTTGGGTAACAATGTTTAATGGGACATAATCATCACCGCCTCCACCATCATCTTTATTACAGCTGTAGAAAATCGCGCTAAGCGCCAAAAAACCAAAGAATTGTAGGCAAATTCTTTTCATATAAACTCGTAAACAATTTTTTATTAAAAAAGGGCTTCCATTTTGGAAACCCTTAAAAGTACTAAAAACTTTTGTTTACAAGCCTTTACAGCCCTTTTTGTGGGAAATTTATGAGAAAAGCGGGCGATAACTATCCCAATTTCTATAGATAAGATAGGCATTTACAAGAGCCACCAAAATAGCAGGCCCAATATTTGGGAGGTTTACAAAGGCATGAAACAACACAATATTTATAGAAATAGGCACCAACATAACCAATGCAAATGGAACCCATTTTTTTAGAACCAACAGTAATCCCACTACGATTTCGGTAAGTCCCACCAAGTGCATGATGTATCCCTTGCCTGCATTTGGATCGTCCCCAGAATAGCGTAAAGCATCAAAAAGATATTCTGCTTCTGGGAAGCCTGTGAAATTGAAATCCTGTAAGAACCAGAAGAACTTATTAAAGCCAAATGCCAAAAGCATAAGCCCTAATCCTATACGTAAAATAATGTGAAAGATTTTCATTGTTGTCTTTTTGAAAGGTTATGCGCCTTTAGACGAGCCTTTTCAAAAACACTTACAAAACAAAGCTTTACACCAATTCGTGATGCAGTAGGTATTCGGCAATTTGGATGGCATTGGTAGCCGCCCCTTTTCGGAGGTTATCACTAACCACCCACAGGTTTAATGTATTGGGTTGGGTTTCGTCCCTTCGCAATCTACCCACAAAGACCTCATCTTTATCATGTGCGTATATGGGCATGGGATACGTATTGGTGTCTGGGTTGTCCTGTACAGTAACCCCTGGAGTTGCATGGAGTATTTGCCTAATTTCCTTGAGATCGAAATCGTTTCTGAATTCCACGTTTACCGCTTCACTGTGCCCTCCCGCTGTAGGGATACGTACTGCGGTTGCTGAAACCGAAAACGTACGATCGTCCAAAATCTTCTGGGGTTCGCGGGCCAACTTCATCTCTTCTTTGGTGTAACCGTTTTCTTCAAACAAATCACAGTGAGGAAGCGCGTTTTTATGAATAGGGTATGGATAGGCCATTTCCCCACGCTGTCCTGAGATTTCATTTTCCAATTGCTTTACAGCTTTCACCCCTGTTCCTGAAACAGATTGGTAGGTAGAAACCACCACACGCTTCATCTGGTATTTTTTATGCAAGGGAGCCAAGGCCATGACCATCTGGATGGTAGAACAATTGGGATTGGCAATGATTTTATCCTCTTTGGTAAGCACATCGGCATTGATTTCGGGAACAACCAACTTTTTGTTGGGATCCATACGCCAAGCAGACGAATTGTCGATCACTGTGGTACCAGCCTCTGCAAATTTAGGGGCCCACTCCAATGAAGTGTTTCCTCCAGCAGAAAAGATTGCGATATCGGGTTTGGCATCTATCGCGTCCTGAAGGCCAATAATTTTGTGGAGCTTTCCTTTAAACAGGATTTCCCTTCCTACAGATCGTTGGGAAGCAACTGGAAGCATCTCTTTTATAGGGAAGTGCCGTTCTTCCAATAATTTCAACATTACACTGCCTACCATACCGGTGGCACCAACTACAGCTACTCTCATTTTTGGGCGGTTTTCCATCAAATGTAAATCTTTATGAAATTGGCCTGTAAAATTACAACGAAAAAAAAGACCATCCTGTCGAAAAACAGGATGGTTTTGTTAAAATATGTAGTGTAGCGGTCGTTTTGTGTCTTATTTCTTAAGCGCGTCCCTAATTTCGGTAAGCAAATCGATTTCGGACGGACCTGGATCTGGAGCAGGAGCTTCTTCTTTCTTCTTTTTGGTTTTGTTGTATGCCTTAACAATGATGAACAAAACAAAACCTACAGTAATTAAGTTGATGATGGAGTTAATCCATTTTCCATATGCGATCACAGCACCACCGCCTTCTTTGGCAGCTTCCATTGTTGGGTATTCTGCGCCGTCCATTGCGTAGAACAAGTCTTGAAAATCAGTTCCGCCTGCAAAGTGACCCACAATAGGCATCATGATATCATTTACGAAACCATTGATAACAAGCCCCATTGCCCCGGCCAAAATTACAGCTACGGCTAGATCGATGACATTGCCTGTCATGATAAACTCTTTGAATTCTTTAAGCATTTTGATTGGTTTTGAGGGTTAATAACCTCCAAATTACACAAAAGGAACTGCTTTCGCAAAAAGTGTAGGAAATGTCAGGGCTGTTTTCGACAAACAACCCGTTTTACCCTTTGGGACATGGCCGTAAGCAATTCGTACGAGATGCTACCCATGGATTCTGCCAATTGGGAAGCAGATTGGGATTCGCCAACAATGACAACCTCATCCCCTTCTTTACAGTCTATTTCCGTGATGTCCACCATGAGCATGTCCATACATACATTGCCAATAATAGGGGCTTTTTTACCTGCAATCAATACGGCCCCTACACCATTACCCAGTTTTCGGGAAATGCCATCTGCATGGCCTATGGGAATGGTAGCTGTCTTGGCAAAGTGGGGAGCAGTGAATGCCCTGTTGTAACCTACAGTTTCCCCCGGTTCTATAGCATGTATTTGCGAAATAATACTTTTAAGTCGGGCTACGGGTTTTAATTGCGAATCGTAGGCTTCGGAGTTTCCATATCCATACAAGCCAATACCTGTACGAACTATATCGAACTGGGCTTTGGGATAATTAAGGATGCCCGAGGTATTGCTTTGATGCAATAAGGGTTGGTATCCCAGTCGAGTGGTCATATCGGCTGCGATAGCCTTAAAGCTTTGTATCTGCCCCAATGTAAATTCCCTTTCGTTAAGATCTTCGCTGGCAGCTAAATGGGAAAACAGCGATGTTACCTTTATGGATGTGGTTTCAGCCAACTGATCGGCAATCCAGGAAGTGTCATTCTCCCAAAACCCCAAGCGGTTAAGCCCAGTATTGAATTTTAAGTGAACGGGATAGTCTTTTTGGTTTTTTGTCTCTGCAACCGCCACAAAAGCTTTCAAAATCCGAGGACTGTATAGGGCAGGTTCCAAGCAACGATCGATAAGTGTTTCGAAGTTAATGGGCTGCGGATGCAATACCAAAATGGGCTGTGTAATTCCAGCATCCCTTAAGGCTACTCCTTCCTTTGTGTAAGCCACAGCAAAATAGTCTACGCCTAGCGCAACCAATTCTTTTGCAACCTCGCAAGCGTCGCTTCCATAGCCAAATGCCTTTACAACCCCCATAACTTTAGTGGTGGGGTTAAGATGGGAAGTAATGTACTTATAATTATGGGCCAATGCGTCCAGATGAATTTCGAGAACGGTTTCTTGGGTTTGGGCCATATGGATAGGTGTTATTGCGCTCGCTTTTTGGGAGTGATTTGCTCAGGATCCTTTACGTCCATTTTGCGAACCTTTTCACGTAATTGCGCTTTGTAAAAAGCTGCTCGGCTCAAGGGCTCGTATTCGTCGGTTTCCCCCAGCAAAACCAGATCGTCGCTTTTCGCTTTTCGATAACTGTAATTGGCTAGGTTTCCCGTGCGGGTACATACCGCATGTACTTTGGTTACATATTCTGCCGTTGCCATGAGAGCTGGCATGGGGCCAAAGGGGTTGCCTTTATAGTCCATATCCAACCCAGCAACAATAACACGCATGCCCTGATTGGCTAGATCGTTACAGACTTTCACGATCTCATCATCAAAAAATTGGGCTTCGTCTATACCAATTACATCACAACCATCTGCCAAAATAGGAATATTGGCCGCAGCAGGGACGGGTGTAGACCGGATTTCGTTACTGTCGTGTGAAACCACTTTGTCATCATCGTACCGAACATCTACAGCAGGCTTAAAAATTTCTACTTTTTGGCGGGCAAATTGAGCTCGTTTTAACCTTCGGATGAGTTCTTCGGTTTTTCCCGAAAACATAGAGCCACAGATGACTTCAATCCATCCAAACTGCTCTTTTTGGTTTACTGTATTTTCGAGAAACATAACTTGCTTTCAGAATAAAACGTAAAACTTTGACGTTTACGTAAAGGATGCGTAAATTTAACAAAACAAAAAATAGGAAGGCACTTTAATTGGAAAAGTTATGAAGAAGAAACTTCGTTCTCAGATTAAGGATTTAGCGACTCAGATCCTTTCAGAAAATTCCGAGAACAACACCCGTAAAATGAAAGAGTTGGCACGAGAGCTCTACGAAAAACTATCTGTTTTGGAGTATGTAGAAGTGCAATTATTGGGAGTAGGTGAGGAAGAAAACTCACAAGAATCCTTGGACTCCAAGAGCTATCGGGAGAATAATTGGTTTAAAGAACCCGAGCCAGTACCGCAACCCGAACACAAGGAAGAGCTGGTAGAACCCGTTATGGAAAAAATAAAGGACATCGTTGCACAAATGCCCGAAGAGACACAGAGTGTAGATGCTCTATTGGAAGAGGTACTTCCTAAAAAAGAATACAACAAAAGCGATCTCGAGGAGTTTGCTGCCAATTATCAGGAAATGCCCGTTTTTGAACGCAAGGATGAAACTACAGTGGCTACCGAAGTGAAGCCAGTTGTAGAAACAAAAATTGAAGAAGAGCCGCTAGAGGAAACCCAAGAGAAAGCAACCAATAACGATGTAGATCGTCCCAAGTCCATAAACGAAGCTGTTGCAAAAGGGCTTCAGATAGGACTCAACGATCGCTTGGCTTTTGTAAAGCATCTTTTCGATGGCAAAAGTGAAGATTATACCCGTGTGCTTTCCCAGATAAGTACATTTGCTTCTTATGAGGAAGCTGAGGTTTTCATAAAAGGCAAAGTGAAACCCGATTACAATTATTGGCTTCACAAGGATGATGTTTCCAAGCGTTTTATGAAAATCATCGAGCAGAGTTTCAATTAATTAATCCATATAACCAACCCATATGAGACTCCAAAAAATCATTTATTGGATAGCCACCCTATTACTGTGTGGGCTGATGCTCTTTTCGGCATCTATGTATTTCACCAAAACCGAAATGGTGCGAGGGTTTTTCGAACATTTTGGATACCCCACCTATATTGTTATCCCATTGGCTGTTGCCAAAGTTTTAGGGGTGATTATGATCCTCTGGAGAAAAAGTGCCTGGCTAACCGAGTGGGCGTATGCAGGTTTCTTTTTCGACTTGGTATTGGCCTTCTTTGCTCATTATTTTAAAGCAGAGGATGTAACTACCACCTTATTGGGTGTTACCTTTTTATTGCTTTCCTATTTCTTCGGAAAAGTAGTACGTCAGTAGTAGGCACCTATGGGAAAACTATACCTTGTACCCACACCCATTGGAAACCTCAAGGACATGAGCTTTCGTGCCGTAGAGGTACTGAAGGATGTGGACTTTATTCTTGCCGAAGATACCCGGACCAGTGGAAAATTGCTGAAGCATTTTGAAATTGCTACCCCCATGCATTCCCACCATATGCATAACGAACACAAAACGGTAGCGGGTATTGTAGCACGTATAAAAGGAGGGGAAACCGTGGCGCTCATCAGTGATGCGGGTACCCCTGCCATTAGCGACCCAGGCTTTCTCCTTACCCGTGCCTGTGTTGAAGAAGGTATAGAAGTAGATTGTTTGCCAGGCGCAACCGCTTTTGTGCCTGCTTTGGTAAATAGTGGCTTGCCCAACGACCGGTTTGTTTTTGAAGGCTTCCTCCCCGTAAAGAAAGGACGCCAAACCCGACTACAAGTATTGGCGGAAGAAACCCGAACCATGATTTTTTACGAATCCCCACATAAATTATTGAAAACCCTTTCCCACTTCTCGGAATACTTTGGGGAAGATCGGAACGCATCCGTTTCCCGCGAATTGACAAAACTGCATGAGGAAACCGTTCGGGGAACCTTGGGTGAAGTGAAAGCCCATTTTGAAAAAAAGGCCCCTAAAGGGGAATTGGTGATCGTAGTACAAGGAAAGAAATAATGGATGCCCTTCTTAAAGACATAAAAAATTGCACCATTTGTGAAAAGCACCTTCCTTTGGGACCGAGACCTGTTGCTACAGCACATCCAGAATCTAAAATCATTATCATAGGGCAAGCGCCAGGGACCAAAGTACATGCTTCGGGGATTCCTTGGGACGACGCTAGTGGCAAAGAATTGCGAAGGTGGTTGGACCTTACACCCGAGGAATTTTACGATACCAAAAACATTGCCATTGTGCCCATGGGCTTCTGCTATCCTGGGAAAGGAAAAAGCGGGGATTTACCCCCTCGCACCGAATGTGCGCCCCAATGGCACGAAGCTTTGCTTTCCAAAATGCCCAAAATGGAACTTATCTTGCTTATTGGGATGTATTCGCAAAAGTACTATTTGGGTGATGCTGCTAAACGAACCCTAACCGAAACGGTTCAGAACTATGAGGAGTATCTTCCTAAGTACCTTCCCTTACCACATCCGTCCCCCCGAAATCGAATTTGGATGCGGAGGAACCCCTGGTTTGAGACAGACATATTGCCCATCCTACGAAAAACGACCTCAGGATTTCTCAAATAAAAAACGCTCCAGAAACTCCAGAGCGTTTTTATAATTTATTTTCAAAAGACTACACGTGTTTTCCTTTGTTCCAACCATGTTTTCCAAGGTACTTATCCCCACTTTCCACGGCACCGCCTTCTATAGAAGTTCCCATGGAATCGTTCCAGCGGTTTAGGTATCCAAATAGGGAAATAACCCCCAACATTTCTACAATTTCACCTTCATCCCAGTGTTCATACAAACGTTTTTTGATGTCTTCGTCTACTTGATTGGGCACCAAAGAAGCAGCCAAAGAGAAATCGAGAGCGGCACGCTCGGCATCACTAAAAGCAGGGTGGGTGCGGTATTCCCAGATATTATCCAATTGTTCCTGCTCTGCACCGTATCGTTCTGCAGCACGGATGGCATGAGCTTGGCAGTAGCGGCATCCTGTGGAATTACTACTTACCCAGGCAATCATTCTTTTTAAAGCAGAGGTAACGCGGCCTTCGTTGGCCATTACAGCTTTGTTGAGGTTGATAAAAGCTTTACTGATCGCTGGCCTGCGTTGCATGGTGAGTACACTGTTGGGACAAAACCCTAGGGTCTCGTTAAAAAATTCGGCCAGTTGTTTGGTTTCTAAATCGTGATCTGCGGATAGAGGAGTTACTAAAGGCATAGGTCTGTATTTTCGTTTAAGCGCTCCGAAAATACAATTTCCCGATGGAAAATGACTTGTTTCAAATAAGTAAATTGATTGTGGTAATTCTGTAAATTGAAACCCCTTCAAGAAATAGGTTGCATAAAAAAACCGTGATGAATATGTGTTCACCACGGTTTTTGACTAAATCAACTAAACTTAAATTATCTAAAAATTACCTCTTAGGTCGAGTTTGTATTTGTAACCCAGTAGCTAAAGTACAACAGTCTTTGTTATAGAATGCTAGTTCATCAACTGATTATCAGATAATTAAAAACATGTTTTCTATAGGGGAAAATCCCTTTTTGAAAAAGGGTTCAATTCTCGTAATTTGTAAGTTTAATGAAATGGCACATGCGTTGGAACCTTAAACCAAAACCTTCCCAAGAGAAGGTGCTAAAACTAGCAACCGAACTATCTATAGATCCTATCCTTGCCTCGCTTTTGGTGCAACGGGGGATTGAAGATTATGACCAAGCCAAGACCTTTTTTCGGCCCTCTTTGGAGGACCTCAACGATCCTTTCTTAATGAAGGACATGGACAAAGCCGTAGAACGTATAGAAAAGGCACTCGAAGAAGGGGAAAACATATTGGTGTATGGAGATTACGATGTGGATGGAACCACAAGCGTTGCCTTGGTGGCGTCCTATCTAAAAACCCGGTCGTCCAACATTGCCACATACATTCCCGACCGTTACGAAGAAGGGTATGGTATTTCGTATCAAGGCATCGATTTTGCCGATGATAACGGATTTAGCCTGGTTATTGCACTGGATTGTGGCATAAAGGCCATTGATAAAATTGAATATGCTTCCGAAAAAAACATCGATTTCATTATTTGCGATCATCACCTTCCTGGTGAGACCCTCCCTAAGGCCTTAGCCGTTTTGGACCCCAAACGGGAAGATTGTACTTACCCATATAAAGAACTATGTGGCTGTGGTGTGGGTTTTAAATTAATACAAGCACTTTCGTCCAGAATGGGGAATCATTTAGAGGATATGATCCCGTATTTGGATTTGGTAGCTACAGCCATTGGAGCAGATATTGTTCCCATAACTGGGGAGAACAGGGTGTTGGCCCATTACGGGTTAAAGGTCATAAATACACACCCCCGTATAGGTTTTCAAGCCATTCTAAAGCAGGTAAAGAAGCAGCAATTAACCATTACTGATGTGGTTTTTATCATCGCTCCCCGAATTAATGCTGCTGGTAGGATGAAACACGGCAACCATGCAGTTACACTGTTAAGTGAAACCGATATAAACAGAGCTGCGGTTTGGGCTGCTGAGATCGAGGAATACAATACCGAACGTAGGGACACAGACAAAATAATAACCGAAGAAGCTATACAGCAAATACAGGAGAATAAAGAAGAGGAGCGATGGACCACAGTAGTTTACGATCAAAATTGGCACAAAGGAGTCATTGGGATTGTGGCTTCCCGTTTAATAGAAAGGTACTACCGCCCCACCTTGGTTTTTACGAAAAGTGGAGACAAGTGGGCTGGTTCTGCGAGATCCGTAAAAGGGTTCGATGTGTACAAGGCTTTGGAAAAATGTAGCGATCATATAGAACAGTTTGGAGGGCATAAATATGCTGCTGGGTTAACCTTGAAAGAAGAAGATTTGGAACCTTTTAAGCAAGCTTTCGAGGAAGTGGTAAAAACCACCATAGACCCAACCCTTTTGGAGCCAGAACTATCGTTGGATGCCGAATTACAGTTTACGGATATTACCCCAAAATTCTACCGAATCTTAAAACAGCTTGCTCCATTTGGTCCTGGCAATATGACCCCTGTATTCATGAGCAACCCAGTTTGCGATACAGGATACGGAAAAAGGGTAGGGGAAGACAAAAGTCATTTACGATTGGTCATGCAGCAAGGAAGTTCGGCTACAATTACTGGAATTGGTTTTGGTATGGGGCAGAAAATGGAGATAGCAAGCGACAAAAAACCATTTAAGGTAGCTTATACCATAGATGAAAACGAGTGGCAAGGGAATGTGAGCCTCCAATTGCGATTAAAAGACATAAAAGGGTAAAATTATTATTTAGATCAATTCTAAATAAATATCTTTGGAACAAATATTAAGTTCCATGCAAGAAATAGATCCTATATATAAGAATCGCTTTGGAATGGGGTTTTATTGGAGGAAAGACCGAAAAACCATAAAAAGTGCCGTACAAATCATTTTTAGGGACACAGGCTTTTATTTAAAAAAGGGGGAAATCCTATACTTTATGCGAATGGCAGAGGAAGCTCAAAAAAGGTATCGCTGTCCGTATCCCTGTAGTCAGTGTAATAGGTCTATTTTGTTGAAAACTCCCAGTAAACAAGTGGATTTGGCTGTTAACCGAAATGAATTGGAATCTATTTGCGATCTGTTGAAAGGAGTTCTTTTTCACATCGAGTTAGAGGAATACCTCTATAACTTATCCTTAAACTAGCTTTAGGATTGCCATTTGTTCCAAAGGTTTCTTATTTTTAATGAAAACTAGCCGAAATGAAGCAAATCATCATTTTTTTACTGTTGGTTATTATTGGTATTATGGGGTATAACATATATACCAAGCACGAACGCTTTTCATTAACCGGGTATGAATACAAAATCCCTGAGGATTTAGACCTAAAAGATGTAGATCCAGGCCTTTTGTTGGATTATTATGAAGCAGTCGAAAATGTAAATGGCCACATAATCACCCAGTGGAGCACTAACGAGATTGATGTTCGAAACCCCAAAAAAGATAATGGAGCCACCAAAGCAGCAGTTAATGAGTACCGAGAAAAGTTGGCAGCAGTGGCTTACTTCGAAACGAAGCTAAGAAACCCAAAAGAGAAACCCGAGGAGAAGCCCCAAGTTGAGGTTAATAAGAAAAAAGAATTGATCCTGAAGACCTTTTACGCAAACCCAAAGGCAAACGAGTTACGAATAGGGGAAAGCAATGCCCTAGTGTACGAAATACAGCGAATGCTTATTGAAAAAGGGGATTCCATACGCCATGATGGTTTGTTCCGAACCGAAACGTTTAATTCGCTACGCAACTTTGAAGAAAAAAACGGCTTGTTTCCAGACGGAAAACTGGATGCCATTACCCTACACCTTCTGTTGGAATAATTAGTGTAAGAAATCTAAAATAACACGGGCAATTTTATCGGGTTTTTCTTCTTGTATAAAATGCTTGGCCTCTAGCATGTGAATGTCCTCATCTGAGATATTGAGGTCGTTCATTACTTGTTCCTTTTGCGGTTCCCATAACAAGAACGAATCGTGTTTTCCCCAAACCACCTTGGTTGGGACATTCCACGTTTTTAAAACAGCAGTAAAATCGGGTAGCTTGTTACAGGTTTGGGTAAAGAAATAATACATGGCCCTGGTTTTCCCTTCTTTTAATGGGGTTTTGTAGCCTTCAATATCTTCTTCAGTGAGGTGGTTTTTCTTGAGACCACTTTTAAAAAGGCCTTTTAGCATGGCATTTGTGGTGACGCCGTTTCTATAGCTCCACATAACTATTTTAGCCAAGATCCCTTCTTCGAAACGGATAGGGGGATGAAAACCCGCTTCATAAATAATGGTATTGAGGATAATCAATTTAGAGATCCGATGGGGAACTAACTTTACTGTTTCCCAAGTCCACAATCCACCTGCATCGTGCATAACATGGGTCCACTGGTCTATTTGCAAGAAATCCATAAGTCCAACCAATCGTTCGGCATGTGCTTGTTCCGAATAGATTTCATATCCTTTGGGCGAATCACTGTTTCCAAATCCTAACATATCCGGGGCAATTACCCGATGGCTTTTAGAAAGGGTGTCGATCATTTTTCGGTACAACCATCCCGATGTTGGGACGCCATGTAGAAGTAGGATAACAGGGCCCTGTCCTTGATCTATATAAGCGATGTTTCCTTGTGCGGAGGGAAATTTCTTTTGTTGATTCCTAAATGCTGAATAGGTCATAAATGGAGGGGTTTATGAAGCTAGTTTAAAGATATATAATTTAAATGGGTTGCTTACCTAAAGCGGATTGACACCCTTCTATCTAAAGTAGCTTTGTTAGTGCGAACCTTACAGAAAAAGATAAGTATCAAAAATCTCCATTGGCTTTTAGAAAGGAAAAGAGGGAAAATGCCAATAAGCTCAAAAAAACCATAAATAGGAAGGATAAGGTTCCTGGAATAGAAACTAGGAAAAGCAATCTTCGTTTACTTTTCTTTATTAAAAGGAACACAAAATATAAAAGGGATAGCAATAGAATAATACCGAGGAGAATAAAATAAACGAGCTCCCAGGTCTTAATAAAACAAATTAGAAACACAACAGCCAGTATCGATTTAATTAATGACACGTAGCGTATTGTTGAGGGTTTTAACATGACTCTAAAATAGGGAAAACCAGAATACGGTAGAATTTGTTATTGGTGTTACTATACTAGTATTTTTTCAATTCGAAAGTCTCGCCATCAAAAACACCATAGGTAAAGTGGGTAATCCAATCGCCTAAATTAAAATAGACGGAGTTTTCGCCAATGGGTATTTCCATGGGGAGGTGTCTGTGGCCAAAAACAAAATAATCGTAGTGTTTTTCCTCAAGCTTCCGCTTTGCGTACAGTGCCAGCCATTCGTTTTCTTCGCCTAGGAACTTTTTGTCTTCATCACCTGAGATCAGTCGGTTTTTCACAGACATATAATGCGCCAACCGCATTCCCAATTCGGGATGGAACCAACGGAAAAGCCAATTGAAAACAGGATTTGTAAATATTTTTTTCATTCGTTTGTAACCCTTGTCACCAGGGCCTTTGCCATCGCCGTGGCCAATGAGGAAGTGTTTGTCATTAAAGGTAAACTCCTTTACATCCCGATAGGTAGGGATATTAAGTTCATCTTCAAAATACGAGCGCATCCACAGGTCGTGGTTACCAACAAAGAAATGAATTGGGATTCCTTGGTCGGAGATTTCGGCCAATTTCCCCAAGACCCTAACAAAACCTTTTGGGACTACGGTTTTGTATTCGAACCAAAAATCGAAAAGATCCCCCAAAAGGAAAATGGCAGCAGCGTCTTCCTTTACTTCGTCCAGCCACTGGACAAACTTCAGCTCGCGGGGCCTACTGGCCTCCATGGTGGGAGCCCCCAGATGGTTGTCACTGGAAAAGTAGATTTTTTTGCCCTTGGGAATTTGCATTGGGTAAAGATAGTGAAAAGAGTTTTCGGCCGTATTCTTTCCTAATAGGATTCGAGCTTATGCATTGTCACTGGCAAACCATTCTGCGTAACTCGTTTCGGTTTCCTGTAGTTTTAGGGAATGAAGGGTAATGGTTTCGGGAAGTCTTTTTTTGATTTTGTCCGCAAAGTCCAAAACCATCATTTCGCTCGTGGGTTGGTAATCGACCAACAATACATCATGTCCCCGATCGCTCAGCTCTTTGGCCAACTCAACATGGGGGGTGTTCTTATTGAATACCGTGGCATGGTCGAACACATCTACAATTTCTTCCTTTACAATTTTCTTGAGGTCGCCAAAATCGATCACCATACCAAATTTTACGTTCGAATTGTCCGAAATTGGGGTTCCGATAACTGTTACCGATAATTTATAGCTGTGGCCGTGTACATTCCTGCACTTTCCGTCATAACCATAAAGGGCATGCCCAGTTTCGAAGGTAAATTGTTTAGTGATCCTAATACGTGCCATTGCTATTGTTTCTTTTTTGGGGAAGATCTGTGGTACTTTCTGGCTTTAATCTTGTTGTAAAGAACTATAATAAGCACAAACAATCCAAGCACCATAAAAAGTCCATTCCCGCTTAAAAAATTAAGTATTTCCACGAATTTATTTTTTTGTAAAGTTATCTATTTTCGATCAATGGGATGTATTTTCTCCAATATTTAACGATGAGCGCTACAGCACGATAGGCTATCCAAACAATCATTGCAAGCCAGATACCGTAGAGTCCCCATTGTAGGTATTTGGTAATATATAGGACTGGGATAAATCCCAGCAAAGTGGCTCCCAAGAGTACGTTTCGTAAATACCCCATTTCCCCAAGGCCCTTAAAGATGGAATCCAAGGTAAAAGCTAGGGAGCAAAGAGGCAAACTTAGAAGCACCATGTAAAAAATGGCATTGAAAAGGGATATTACATTTGGGTCTTTATTGAAGAGCCCTCCAACTACAGAATATCCCATAAAGCCTAAAGCCATGAGTATAAGGGATACCCCTATATTATAGAGGTTAACCCGTTGGGTCAATTTCCAAAGGGCTTTAAAGTTTTGTTCCCCCAATAGTTTTCCCCCGAGAATGTTTCCAGCAGCACCGTATCCATCGATAAAGAAGGCAGCGAATATCCATATGTTATAAGCAATTATGTGAGCCGCTATGTATTCCTTCCCTAAGGCTGTAGCTTCCCTTGTGGCTAGTATAAGGGCGGTATTCAAGGCGAGGGAGCGTACAAAAAGGTTGAGGCTCATAGTTACTAGGCGCTTTATTTCTGGATGCAGCCTTCTTTTTAATCGTAGGGAAACGTTGGTTTTTTTCAGTATTAGGATCAATGATAGCAGGGCCATAACGATTTGGGAGATAAGACTGGCCCAGGCCGCTCCCTCCACATTCATGGGGTCGATGAAATCGGGAATTCCATAGACTAGTATAAAATCCAACAAAACATTAATGGCGGCCCCTATTCCTGCAATAATCATAGGCCAAAAGGTGTTTTGCAGCCCTCTAAACAAACCAAAAACTGCAAAGGTAAACAGGGTTAGGGGGAATCCCCATACCCTAATGTTATAGTAGTCTACACTTAGATCCAAGATGATTCCTTTGGCGTTGAAGAGCCTAAATATTTCTTCAGCAAAAAAATAGGTGGAAAACAGGACAACAATACTTAAGGCAATGTTATAAAAGATGGCCTGGGCAGGAAACCGCTTTAAGTCTTCAATTTTTCCAGCCCCTAAGTTTTGCGAAACTATGGCAGAGATGACACTACGTGTTTGTCCCAACACCCAAATTAAAAAGGATAAAAAAGTACCCACAATACCCACAGCAGCGAGGGACTCTGTCCCATAAAGGGGAATGTTTCCCACAATAGCTGTATCCGTAATAGAAATAACAGGTTCGGCTATCCCAGAAATGATGGCTGGGATGGCCAATTGTTGAATTCGTCCGAATGAAATATTAGTTTCTGTAGATTTCAAGCTGCAAAATTAGTCGAAAACCTTTTGAGTATCCAACAGGTTGCTATTGAAATATGGTCTAAAGGACAAGTTCGTAACAGAAGAAAGGATCTTCACTTTGGTTGGGGAAATAGACATTGCCCAAGCGTTGGTATCCTCTGTTTTCGTAAAATTTTTGATTCCTGGGATTTTTGCTGAAGGTATCCAACCGAACTGAAACCCCGCCTTTTCTTCGTATCTCGTCTTCGGCAAAGTCCATAAGTCGCTTAGCATAGCCAAGACGTTGATACTGGGGATGGATGGAAAGCCGATGGATGTAATAGTTGTCTCCGTCTGGGGTAAGCCATGTGACTTCGTTGTATTCTTCATCTTTTAGGGAAGAGATAACAATGGTGCCCATTATGGTATTGTCTTCAGAAACCAACACATAGAGTTCACCTCTTTCCACGTCTTTTTCAAAGGCTTCGGCATTGGGATAGTGTTCGTTCCATTGATAGATTCCCTGTTCGATCATTTTAGAACCACAAGCCCTCGTCAAGGACATAATTTCCTCAATTTGGGAAAGTTTCCCCTTTTGTATCATATTATACGCTAATTTTGCATCAAATTTAAAGATACTATTTCTTCCTTAGGGAAATAGAAATGTAAAACAATAGACATGAAAAATATTTTGGTTCCCGTAGGTTCTTCAGAGAGTGCAGTTAATACCCTGCAATACGCAATCGATTTGGCAGAGACAGTAGGAGCCTATGTATATGTATTGTCTGTTTTTCAAGAGTTTTCCAAGGTTGGCGGACTTACCAAAGTAAATACCATTATTAAGGAGGATACCGAAAACCTTTTGGATGAGGTGCTATCCAAGGTGGATCAAAAAAATGTAACAGTCATAGCACACCCTGTAAAAGGAGGTGTGGTAGAGATGGTAGAGCGTTTCAACAAGCACGTGGAAATAGATCTCATGGTATTGTCACCCAGGAGCAATTCCATAAACGAAGAGCTATATTTGGGGAATACCAGTGGTAAACTTATTAAGGATACCAACATACCTGCTCTAGTGGTTCCTGGGGGGACCAACTTTTCCCCGCCAACAAAATTGCTGATGACTTTCAAGAATGGAAGTTTTCCGAAGAAGAAAACCTTGGAGCCTGTACGTAATTTGAAAAAAAGCTTCGACACCAAAGTACAGATGCTTCATGTTGAGACCCCTGAGACCGATGATGAAATGCGCAAAGTAAGCGGGAAACTCAAAAAATTGGCAGATTCGTATACCCAATCCACTAATGTTACTACTTTCCAAGCGGTATTGGAACACTTTCAGTCCCACAATCCAGATATGTTATGCGTTGTACGACGCAAGCGTGGGTTCTTCAAGAAGCTTTGGGAAAAAAACACAGTTCTTAAAAAAGAATTCTACACCACAAAACCTTTGTTGGTGTTGAGTGTCCAGTAGCAACTATTCTATGATTCTTTTCGTTGAGGAATTTTCAAAAATTTCGTATTTTCGCGCCAGATTTTTGAAAAATTCGCAACTATAGATTAAAAAACTACTTTTATTTTAAAATGAAAAATATTTTAGTGCCTGTTGGCTCTGTGGAAAACGGAGTGAACAACTTGCGTTACGCGGTCAATTTTGCAAGCTTTACCCAAGCTAGGGTGTATGTAACCTGTATTAAGACAGAGGAAAATACCGAGGCCGTATTAAGGGAGGTATTGGATAGTGTGGATACCAAGGATGTTCAGGTAGTATCCAAACGTATTTCCGGAGATATTTTTGAAGGAATAGCATCCCTTTCCCGAGTGTTGAACATCGATTTCATGATCCTATCCCCACAAAGCGTGGATATTAACAATGAGGTCTACTTGGGGAAAGTAACTGGAAAGATCGTTCGTCAAACCGAAATCCCTTTGTTGGTGGTCCCCAAAGATTATTTGTTTAGAAGGTTCGATAGTATTTTGTTTGCTTTTAAAAACGCACCCATAGAGTCTGATGAAACCTCAGATACTTTGGAATCTTTCCTTGCAATTTTCCATTCACAATTACATTTATTGCAAGTAGTAACACCAGATACTGCAGGGAACGATAAATCATTAAGTGAGCCGGTAGAACGATTAAACGGAAGCCTTACTACTACAGAGAATGCTACTGTTTTTGAAGGCATTGTAGAGCACTTTAATGCCATAGACCCTGAGATGCTTTGTATTTTACGAAGAAAAGAAAAAATGGGCTTCTTCAGAAAGCTTTGGGGGAGCAATAATGAAATTTTGAAGAAAGATTTTCATACGTCAAAACCTTTATTGATTTTAAAGGAAAGGGAATAATAAAATTTCTTATTTTCGCAGTCACAATCTACGATTCCTCATTTATGGGGAATCTATGGGGATGTAGCTCAGCTGGCTAGAGCGCTTGACTGGCAGTCAAGAGGTCGTGGGTTCGAGTCCCATCTTCTCCACCACAAGCACCAAAAATCCATTTGCGAAAGCGAATGGATTTTTTGTTTTCAAAAAGAGGAAGCTTGCTTCCTCCTTTGCAGAAAATAAAAAAAGGGTATGCCGTTAGGCAAGGGATTTTGGTATTTGCAGTAGTGCGGGAATGTTGGGTCCAGCGCTTAGCTAATCCCATCTTCTCCACTACAAAAACAAAAAATCCACACCGCAGTGTGGATTTTTTTGTTTTTAGCCTTTCTTTTTTAATATTATTCTTGAAAGAAATCAATTCGATAGGCATCCAAATTGTTATTAGGGTTGGAGTCACCTCCCGAACCAGCAACTATACGCACAGTAAGTGAAACTTGCCCATCGGTGCGTCCAGGATCGAATTCACCTACAAACCCAAAAGCAGATGTTTCATTGGCCAACAGGGTTCCTGTATTACGCCAAATATAGAAACTGGGGTCGGTATTATCGAAATTCCAAGCACTATTACTAACAGACAACAAGCTACCCCCTACATCGATTTGGGTTAATGCACTATTGTAATTAAGGGTTAAACGGGAATCCCTATCAAGCCGAATTTCAATATCGGAATTGTCATTTGTCTCTTTCCCTAAGAGTTCTCGAATTCGTATATAAAAAGTTTGTTCTTCTATACCGGTTACGATACCATCGGTTATAATTAATGATATTGCCATATCGGTGGGTTCACTGATACAGGGATCCTGTTGTACTTCGGTAATGACCTGACAAGCGGGATCGACATCATCGGTAACGGTTACCGTATAGATTGTACCATCTGCCGAACCATCCTGTAAGCGGAATTCAGTCTCTACACCATAGGTTCCGGAAGAAGGAGAGATGGTTCCTCCATTATCAACCGATACTGTATACGTGGCACTCAACTCTTGGCCTATGGGATTTAATTTGAAAGTGATATAGTCATCCGATCCATCCAGAGAAGTACCATTGTCATTACAGGTTTCTTCCGTTTCCCCTGTGTCTTGAAGGTTGCATTCGCAGCAGGCCAATGAAGTGCTTTCATCTGTTAATGTTGGCACAGTGGTGTCTGGCGGTATTATCAAATCCACTCCTGTAGCAGCAGCTTGTGAAAACGTAGTGTTGGGGGTAGCTCCCGCGGTTAGGGCGACATCCAAGGCATTGCTAAAACAGCCCCTGGCTGGGCCGTTCCCATCTCCGTCGATAAAGAGATTAGGAAGCGTCCTGTTAGCTCCATTGACGTTGGTGCCTCCTAATACATAATAAGCGTTACCAGACAGTCGTACAATCCCGTTGGCACTGTACTCATGGAAGAAGAATTGTTTGTCATCCCCCAAGGATTCATACCGTTTGGCCCATACTACAGATAAATCGCTATTCAACCGCATGGCAAAAAGATCTATAGCACCTCCAGGAAACTCTATTTCCCCAGCAGCAATATAGCCATCGTCCGTATACTCCATTCCTGTGATCTGTATCACGGCACCTCCCGGAGCTGTATAACGGACCGATCGGGCCACGTCCCCATTTTGATCATATATACTGAACTCAACAGCTCCCAGTTCTTTTCTGGAAACGGCTATAAGAGCCCCTTCATCAATCAATTTCGATCCCGAAGCCAATAACAGTGGGGCATAAAAATCTGAAGTAGGGAAAGCAGGGTAGGGGTAATACCGTACCCAGATACGGTCACCATTTGCATTGTTCTTAGCCACAGCAACAGAAAACTGACCTGATCCTCCAGTTTGTGCTTCGTAATAATTTCCATTGGCTAATACTTTGGAGTCGTACGCTTCCCTTTGCCAGGGATCATTGGGAGCACGAACGGTAACATCTCCCGTGCTTGTAACTACCACATTGAATACCCGATTATTTCCCGAAACGACTTTTTCTCCCGAAATGAGCAACGAACCGGAATCGATTGCCGTTATGGATGCAAAACCGGAATACAATACATTGTTGCCGTTATCCAACGGGATGCTTCTGCTCCAAACCAGGTTGAGTGACGTATCGAACTTGGCCACAAAAGCATCCGAAATTCCCCTTCTTCCCACAACATAGATGTCATTGCCTATAATTTCCATGTCCTGGGCAAGGTTCTCTGAAGATGATCCAAAATTCCAGGTTTTAAAAACAGCTTCGGTTCCGTCACTGTTTAAAAGACGTAAACCAAAGTCTTGGTTAAAGTTGGTATCATTGGCAGACAAATCCCCTGCATTAACATACTGAACGATCTGCCCGTTGGGCAAGCGTCCAGCATCTATAAGAATTAAATTCCTGTCTGGAATATCATGTTCCGGCACACAGCTATCCACTTCTATTTCACAAGGGCATTCTACCACATCCTGACAGTCTATAAGTCCGTCGCCATCGTCATCAATCCCATTGTTACAGTCCTCGGGACATACTTCAAAAGCCACACAGCCATCTTGGGTATGCAGGGTCGCCTGTTGGTTAAAATTGTTATAAGGCTGCGGGCAGCCGTCTGCACACGTAAAGAACGCTGCTGGGTTCTGGGGTTGTATCGGTATCGTAAGATCATCGTTCACATTGGTTGAGTTGTAGCTATGCTGGTTCCAAACGGAGCGAGCAGGAGCCCAGGGCACATTGGCACTTTCATAGGCAGCTAAGGCTGAAGGTACCGTGCCGTTTGATACAGCATCACAAAGCAGGAGTATTTCAGCTTCATCATCATTGTCGATATCGACAATAACCGGATACTCCATCCCCGAACCACTGGTACAGGGAATGGAAGTAACTATATCTCCTGTAGCGGCATTGTACACCATAAAATTGGTTTCATCCCTAAAGAACAGTTCGTTATTACCATCTTGATTCAAGTCGAACATGGATAATCCTCCACTACCCGAATTGTCTGTATGGGAAACAGACCATTTTTGCGTAAGGGAAGTAGAACCACTGTATTCGTACATGATCGTAGTTCTTATATAGGTAACCCCGATTTCAACAGCGCAATCGCCGTCCACATCCCCTATAAAAGGAACACCTCCACTGGAGCCTCCCGAACCTGATGCGATAAGGGAAGGAGTATTACGCGGGTTCCACACCCGTACTCCGCCAGGGCCATTGGTAACCACATCCAACAAGCCATCTCCATCTACATCGGCAATGGCAGTAAAACCATCTGCAATTCCAGTGGGAGCATTGACGGGTGTAATGGTGTTTCCAGTAGTACCATTGGTATTGGCAATAGTTACTTTATATACCGTTCTTCCTGCTGCTAGTTCCAATCCAGGGGTTCCAGGGAGTAAATCCCCTGCAACAGTAACCGTATTTACCGTATTCCATGCTACGGCAGTATTTTGCCCCCGTCCTTCGTTGCCTATGGCCAGTTGTACACCGGTCCGCGCATTGAAAATGGCAGCTCCTACATAGACTTCAGGAATTCCATCTGCGTTAAAATCGGCGAGATTTACCGAGGCAACTGTTGTATAAGGATGTTGTGTGACCCAATAGGTATTAGGCAGGGCAACGTCCGAAGTCCAGAGTTGGTTCCCCAAATGATCATAGGAAAAGAGGTGGCCATCACTTCGGCTTAATATAAAGATCTCCCCGTCTCCATCATTGTCTACGTCCCCGATACTAATCATATCGGTTTCGGCAAAGGCACCTCCTACAGGAGGCCCAGCAAAGGTGCGTTCTATGGAGCCATCGGAAAGGTCTACGATATGAATGTTTCCACCACCATTGGCTGCTACTATGCCTTCTGCCTGGCCATCGTTATCGATGTCTCCTACCGTAATGTTGGGGAAAATCCCCATGACTCGATCTGTCTTCCATTTTTCCTGTAACTGAATGGGCTGTCCGGGCTGTGTATCGCTACACTCCACAGTACACTGTGCATTGTAGGAATCATTGCAAGGACAATCTGTGTCAAAACTATCCACAAGACCATCGCCATCATCATCAATGCCGTTATCACATATTTCGGAAGAACAGGAATTACGCTGCACTGTGGTCGTGATTTCACATCCCGTGTCATCATCATCAGTTATGGTGATGGTATAAAGGGTTCCATCTGCCGAACCATTCTGTAAACGGAATTGCGTTGCACTTCCATAGGTTCCTGTGGTAGGCGTTACCGTAGCTCCGTTATCCACGGTTACCGTATACGTTCCACCCAGTACAACACCTCTTGGATTGAGGCTAAAACGGACGAAGTCGTCGGTTCCGTCGCCCGAAGTGCTGTTGTTGTCACAGGTTTCGAGAAGCTTCCCGGCATCCGAAAGGAAGCAGGGTCGGGGACAGGTATTTTGTAAAAATGTCTTTTGATTATGGCCTTCTCCCAAATCCGGGATTTGTCCTGAGATATTCTGATCGGTAAAGGCTTGAAAGGTTCCGTCCCCGTTTCCTGCCCAAACCCTAATTTGGGTGTTTTCCCAGGTATTGACCAAATCCGGAATACCATCGGAAGTAATGTCGATATAAAAGGTGGTTTCTACCCCACTGGTTCCGAGGTTCCCTATCGGGGTGCTGGTCACAATAGGAGTGGTATTAAAAGTTCCATCGCCATTTCCCGTATATATATTTATGGTGTTGGCATTTTCATGGGAAAAGAGAATATCCGGGATCAAGTCATTATTAGCATCACCCATATGAGTGGCTTGACGACCATCAATCCCCAGATCAGGAATTAAACCTGCAATACTTTGTTCGGTAAACGCTTGGAAAGTTCCATCTCCATTTCCTTTCCAAAAGCGTATAAAGTTGCGCTCCCGCATAAATATGAGATCGAGTATTCCGTCTACATCCACATCGATTAGGAAAGATTCCTCATTGTTCCAGTTGGATAATGTCCCTACAGGTGTATTGGTTACAACAGGATTTAGATTAAAGGTTCCGTCCCCGTTGCCCAGGTATACATTGATCCGATTGTCTTGTTCTTGTGAAAAGACAATATCGGGTTGGTGGTCCCCATTGGTATCCCCCATAAAGGTAGCTTGGTCGTGCCAGGTTCCTAAATTGGTAATTTGTCCATTAATGTTTTGCTCAGTAAAAGGTTGGAAAGTTCCATCGGCATTACCTGGCCATACCCTAATAACATTGTTTTCCCAGGCATTTACCAGATCAGGAATACCGTCTGAGGTGACATCCTCGTAAAAGGTTTCCTCTACACTGCTAACTCCTAAATTCCCTACAGGGGTATTAGTTGTAGTGGTAGTGGTATTAAAAGTTCCATCCCCATTACTGCTATAGCTAAGGATACTATTTGAAGACTCCAGGCTGAACAATAAACTTACAGAATTAGGACAAGAGCTTTGCTCTACCATATTACTGTTGTTATCATTCTTGACATTGGATGATGGTGTTACCTCTGCTTTAGGAGCAGGAGGGATTACCTCATTAGTAAAATGGAAAAGGATACCGTTTATATCCTTGGCAAATACGATACATGTACATAGACCCAAACTCAAGAGGGTCAGGTTAATTCTCTTTTTCATAGCAATATCTTTACTTAGCTTATAAGGGTTTAAAAACCACAAGTATTATGGCAAAACAATAAGGTTGTTATGGCTTTTAAATAACTTGTAAGAATTGCTAAAAATCGGAAATTACAACCGTAAAAAAATTGATAAAAGTCAAGAAATCAGCTATAACTGTAAAAAAAATCAGTTGTAACTGCATAAAACTTCTTTTTTTAATCTGCTAAGCGTTTCTGGTTTAATCCCTAAATAAGATGCAATCATGTACGAAGGGATATATTGTATTACTTTGGGTCTATTTTTATGAAGTTCGAGGTATCTTCTTTTTGGACTTTTTACTAAGAGGGAGGTATATTTTTTTATGTATTTGGAGAAATACATTTCACTTATTTTTCTGCCAAACGTAGTAAACGAAGCGCTTAATTTATATAATTCTTGAACATCTTCATACGATAAAACCAACAACTCAGTATCGGTTAGGGTATCGATGTTTAAATTCCCGGGTTTTCGCGTTAAAAAACTTTCGTAAGACGAAAAATAGTCATCAGCGAAGAAGAATTCCAACGTTTTTTCTTCTCCATTCACTACTTGATAAAACCGAACAATACCACTATTGATAAAATATACATAATCACAAATTTGGTCTTCTTTTAAGATTGATTCCCTCTTTTTTAGATTTATTACTTTTAGTTTGCTGATTAATGCTTTTTCATCATTATGTGAAAGCGTTGTAAGGTTGGAATAATAGGCTAATATTTTATCGTACATAAGTATATTTAATAAGATTCTCTTGGGACTTTTTGGTCATCCTCATTTCAAGCAAGAATAAAAAGAACCCATTTGCGTATCTTAATCACAGCAGTAGGGTAAAGATGACTTTAGAGCTTAGTTTTCAATTACGATAAACTCACTTCTTCTGTTCTTTTCATGTTCTTCTTCTGAGCAATCAACACCATTGGAACAACCATTCAGCAATTCGGATTCTCCATATCCTTTTCCTGAAATCCGTGCTCTACCTATCCCACCTATGTTTACTATATAATCAATGGTGGATTTATTTCGCTGGTTGGATAATCTTAGATTGTATTGATCCTTCCCTCGGGAATCCGTATGGGAACGTACATCGATGGTTATTTGCGGAAATTCTTTCAAGTAATCGATCACTTTATTCAATTCAATAGCGGCATCGGGACGGATCTCGGCTTTGTTGAAATCGAAATAGATAGGTTTTAAATCCAAACTAACAGAAAGGTCTGTACCTACGTCTACAGGTTTCTCAATGGGATCTAGAATAAGATCGATCTTGGTATTTGCATTTTCTTGGGAGGTAGTAGCAGGTTGCTCGTTGTCGTTATAGTTTTCTTTATTGGCGTTTACTTTATACGTTATGGATTCACAATTATCCTTGGAAAAAGAAAAAGCCCCCATGGAATCGGCCTGTATTCTTTCTATTTCTTTTCCTGCTTCGGAGTATAGAATAATGGTTGCATTAGGAATTCTTTCTTTGCTTTTTTTATCGGTTACCGTACCAGAAATGGTTGTGTTGCATATTTTTTTGAAGTAGTAAATATCATCATCCCTACTCCCCAGTTGTCCGCCTCTATTGGAAGAGAGGAACCCTCGGTTTTTTTGCTCGTTTATAATGAAACCAAAATCATCTTGATTGCTATTAATGGGTTCTCCCAAAAAAGTTAAGCCGCCTAACTTTCCGTAGGCATCTATAGGAACCATAAAAACATCGTACCCTCCTAGTCCGGGATGACCATCACTACAGAAGTACAAGTTGTTGTTCTCACTTACAAAAGGAAACGATTCGTTGGCTTCAGTATTAATATCTGCTCCAAGGTTTACAGGGTTTCCGTAGGAACCTTCTCCAAGAACATCTACATACCATATGTCGGATTCACCTAGACTTCCTGGCATATCCGAGGCAAAGTACAAGCGTTTTTCATCCTTACTTAGGGTAGGGTGAGCTACCGAATAATCATCGCTACTAAAGGGGAGCTCTACAACATCGGTCCAAAGGTTTTCCCCGCTTTTACGTGCTTTGTATAATTTTAACCGGGTGGTTTTGGTTTTATCGTTTCGTTCCCTTCCATCCAAGAAATTGTTTCTTACAAAATAAACCGTGCTTCTATCTTTGGTGAAAACTGCGGATGATTCGTGGAAATCTGTATTGATTTCACCCTCTATGGGTTTGGAATTGAACAAAAAATAGTCATCATCCATATCGGCTACGTAAAGATCTAGATATGGGAGATTGTTCCACTCATAAATTTTATCCTTATCCGTGGTTTCTGGGCTTGAAGCATATACAATTTTATTTTCACCATAAAAAGACGGGCCAAAGTCCGAAGAAGAAGTGTTGATTGGGACTTTTTCTATCGTGTACTGGTTTTGTTGGCTTGCTTGTGTTATTACTTTCAGGTAATCCCTGTTCTTTTTAAAATTCCTGCCTACAAGACCTTTTCCTCCTGCCGCTATATATTTTTCCATATAGGTATCGGCCTGCTCATAATTTTTGAGACTTCGTAAGGAGAGGGCAGCTCTAAAATAATAGTCGGTTTCTGCTTCCGCAGGGAAAATACTGAACAACTTTTCATACCATTTCCAAGCGTTTCCAAAATCACGGTTAAAAAAGTAGGTGTCCCCAAGGTTTTTGAAAAGCTCTGCAGATTCATATCCGCTTTCTGCAGCCTTTAGGTACATTTCACGTGCATCGATGAAAGCGAATTTTTCGAACTTCTTGTTGGCGCGATCTACAAGTCTTTTTTGCGAGAAAACAAGCGTAGGACAAATTACTATGAGTAGAAATAGGATGGACTTTTTTAAGAGTACTGTTTTCATATGGGTGTCCTTTTAAAAAAACCGTGGCGATAATTGGCGTCTGGGTCTACTGGATATATCGAAGGTTAGGAATAACTCATACGTACCATCGTTGAAACTTTGGATATCTGTTGTTTCGTAATCGTAACCAAATCCTATGAAAATGCTGTTCGATGCATGAAATCCTACCAATGCACTTACAGCTGCGCTCCATCGATACGAAGCCCCAAGAGTAAACTTTTCATAAAGTAAGAAGTTTGCGGAGGCGTCTACCTGAAGAGGAGACCCGCTTACCAACTTTACAAGGGTCGCTGGTTTAAACTTAAGATTATCGCTTAGGTTAAATACATAGCCAGAAATAAAGTAATAATGAAGCCTTTCTGCAGCTATGGGTTGTATTGTGGTATTATCGATACTGGAAGCATCAAAATGCTTTGTAGTTAGAACATTGGGTACCGAAAGACCGGCATAAAATTTATCGGAATAATAGTAAACTCCTGCTCCAATTCTAGGTTGAAACCTGTTATCGATATTATTTAAAAAGCGGGGATCGGTCGGATCGAAAAGATCCAATTTCGAGAAATCCACATCCAATAAATCCACACCTCCCTTTATACCAAAGGAGACTTGGGCTTTATCCGAGGTAGGTATGGCATATGAATAATCTACAGAAAAACTGGTTTCGGTAGAAGGCCCCAATTCTTCTCTAATAATGGAAGCTCCCAAACCCATGTTGCCTTCAGCCCCAATAGGTGCACTGGCACTAAATGTCCCTGTTTTTGGTGCTCCATCAAAACCCAACCATTGCGTTCTATATAGCAATCCAAAATTTAAAGCTTCTTTGGTTCCTATATAGGCAGGATTTACCACTTGGGTGTTGTACATGTATTGTGTGTACTGTGGATCCTGTTGTGCCTGTACATAAAAGGAACCCAATATTGTAAAGATAAAGAGTAGGCATGGGGCAATTCCAGAGCGTAACCATAGGATATCCTTACATATATATTTTTCTTTCTTATTTTTCATTCTCTTATCGATTCAGATAAAAATATCCTGTGTAGTTACTCTGTCCTGGGTTGTTTGTAGGGAAGTTGATAACGTAGAAGTAGGTACCTACAGGAAGTGCTTCTTCTTCATCTACAGTAGCACGGGCATCGGAAAATCCAGTAAAAACATTCTGGTCCCCCGTAGTTCCTCCATACCCTTGGGTTTCGAAAACCAAAACCCCCCATTTATTGAAGATCTTCACTTCGTTGTCTGGATAATTCTCTATTCCAACAATGATTAGGTAATCGTTAATTCCATTACCATCTGGAGTAACTCCATTGTATATTTCGAATTGAATTCCTTCTACACTTGGAAGATCTACGATCGTAGGATCGTCCGGTTCTCCATCACTGTTATTGTCTATATCTTCGGTGTTATTGGGATCGTCAGAATCATCAAAAACCTCAATGCCACCTATTTCTTCTCCTCTAATTTGCGCTTGGTTAATTACCTGACCTGCATTTATGTCTTGTTGGGTAATGGAATAGGAAGCCGTAAAGGTGTTGGCATCGGTTTCGTTGGGTTCCAAGGATGGAATGGGTGTTCCGTTTATGGTAATACCTGGTAAATTATCTATGAGGGTAAGGTCGTATAGGGTAACATTTCCTGTATTGGTTATGGCAAATGAATAGGATATGTTTTCTCCTACTTGCGAGATATCATCGTTATTGTCATCATCGAAAACCCCGCTTTTTTCAAGGGATAAGCTCCATCTTTGACAAAGGGAAGTAACCGTTGGGTCATCTTCCAAAAAGCTGTTGTTGTCAGAAAGATCCATAACAACTTCGGAACTTGGAGTAATACCTTGAACGGTGGCTTGGTTTTGAACTTCACCTATATCGATATCGGTCTGGGTAATTCCGTAGCTAGCTGTATACGTCCAAACTTCTCCTGGATCCAGTTCATTATCATTGTCTAAATCACCTGAATCGGGCCCTGAAATTGAACCTCCCAGCAAAGGATCGCTCAGAGAAATATTTTCTAAGTTAATTGCGCTGTCATTTCGGACCAAAAATGTGTACAAAATGGTTTCTCCAACATCGGAGCAATCATTACTATTTTCGTCGTTAAAAACTCCTGTTTTTACCAAGGCCAATGCGTCATTGGATGTGGTACAATCGATGGCTGGAATTACTAGGGTATCGCTATCGCAACCCGAAACAGCAACTGTAATGGTAACATCAATCCCACTCGGGATATTGGTTATGGTGCCATTGGCGGTATTTACAACGCCTGGAATGGCACTTACAACGGCTCCTGGAATAGCGGTGAAGTATACCTGATACGTTCCGCTTCCATCGGTACTGCATTCAGGACCGGAAATACTAATAGGTGCAATTTCACAAGGATCGTCACAATTGTCTGGGCTGGATACTGTAATCTCTAGAATACATTCATCGTTACTAGCCCGAATGATCATATCCTGACCTATGGTACCGCTTGCAGTTTCATCTCCATTGTCGTTTCCATTAATGATTTCGATAGTAGCCCCTGTAGTTTCGTTAAAATCAACTGTGTAAGTACCTGCTCCTATACCGTCGCACACGGCTTGCCCTACAGAAAGGTTGGGCAGGGTACATGTGGTCGAGCATGAATCGGGAGGGTCTACAACAAGGGATACTTCGCACCCATCGCCATTACTGGCAGTAATGGTTACGGACTGGGAGATAGGAATGTTGGTAATTACATTATTTGCCAAATCAATAACCCCTGCCGTAGCCTGTATGTCATCGGCATTGGTATAAAAAGCAACTTCATATTCCTGTGTGGCTGGATTACAGGTTACTTCCCCTATGGAAAGAAGGGGCAAATTACAGTCATCAGCGGGTTCGGTACGGGTAAAAATGGAAGTAACATCATTCAATGTTATGTTTCCATTGGAAGTTACCGTAGCGGATGGAATAATGGTTGCTTCGAACCCTACATCGGAGTTTGTCGAAGCCTCTGTTGTTGCAATGTCTATTCTAAGCTCATTGACACTTCCACTGGGTAATGTATTTATCAAAACACCTGTGATGGTTCGGGTAGCATCATCATAATCCCAGTCGAAAAACCCTTCTGCGCTTCCAGTAAGTGCAATGTCTATATCTGGGTCTGAAGGTTCCGATTTTGAAAGGACAATCTCAAGCATGAGATCATCGCCTGGGACTGGGACAATGTCTTCGAAACCATTGTTAATCAGTGAAAAAACATATTGACCGTTGCCTGGAAACGGTAAGGGTGCCGGATCTATACCCGGTGCCGTTACTGCTGGATCGTTGGCTTGTCCCAGGGATAAAAAAGGAACCAGGAACAAAAAGGCCAATATGTTTTTTACTGTATGCATCTTTTACTTATTGTGTGTTTGCTTACGAATGATTTTTATTCTTCAAAGAAATCTGTTCGGAATGCATCAATGTTATTGCTCGGGTTCGATTCCCCTCCAGAGTTTGGAAGTATGGTCACTGTTAAGGCAACCTGTCCCTCGGTGGCTCCTGGATCGAAATTGGTAACAAAACCAAAGGCCGATGTGGTATTGGCATTAATCACCCCTGTGTTCCTCCAAATGTGGAAGGCAGGATCTGAAGAATCGTATTCCCAAGCTGCATTGTCGATGGTTTCAGGGAAACCTCCCACAATAATCATGGTTGCAGTAGGATCGTAATCCCCGGATAAATCGTCCGGAAGGTTTTGTATTTTATCCATACGAACCACGATGTCTAGGTTATCGTCGGTGTTGTTACCCAACAATTCACGTACCCGAACAAAGTAGGTCTGTGGCTCTAAACCATTTACAATGGCGTCGGAAATGATAAAGCTTATTCCTAAGTCTGAACACGAAGGAGCAGGAACCACGATAACAGTATCGCTACAACCAGGTACCGATACAGTAATGGTTACATCTTGCCCCGCGTCGATATCGGTAATCATTCCCGCGCCTACATTGATGTTTCCAAAGTCGGAAGCTATAGTAGCCCCTGGAATTAAGGTAAAGGCGATTTCGTAATTTCCGCTACCGTCACTAGAACAGGTAGCAGCCGAAAGGCTTACAGGTGCTAGAGAACAAATGTCGTCGCAGTTGGCTGGGCTTTCCACGGTGATTGACACCTCGCAGTCCCCTCCGTTGCTTGCGGTTATGGTCACCGGCGTACCGATGGTCCCGCTCACGGTTCCGTCTGTGTTGTCGATACCTCCGACCACTGTGATGGTGGCCCCTGTGTTCTCGCTGAAGTTGAATGTGAATGTCCCCGCGCCGACTCCGTCGCACACTGCCTGTCCTGCGAACAGGTCGGGCATGGCGCAGTTGGTCGGGCATGTATCGGGCCCTTCCACGTCGATGTTCGTTTCGCATCCTGCCCCGTTGCTTGCGGTTATGGTCACGTCTGTCCCCAGGGGGATATCTGTTATGATCCCGTTTGCCATGTCCACGGTCCCCGCTGTGGGGGTCACGGTGTCGGCATCGGTGAAGAAGCTTATGGAGTAGGTCCCTGCGGCTGCGTCACAGGTAACGTCCCCTGCGGAAATCACGGGCAGTGAGCATTCCGGGCAGTCCGCCGCCGGTACGGTGACCACGGTGTCGTCGCAGCCTGGTATGGATACGGTGATAGTGATGTCCACACCGCTTGTTATGTTTGTGATGCTGTCCGGTCCTACGATGGCAGTTCCACTGTCGGTGGTGATTGTGGCACCGGGGATGGCCGTATAGGACACGGTATAGAAGGCACTGCCGTCGGTGGCGCACACGGCACCCCCGAGGCTGATGGGTGTGATCTCGCAGATCTCGTCACAGTTGTCAGGACTGGTAACAGTAATGGATACCTCGCAGTCCCCCCCGTTGCTTGCTGTGATGGTCATATCGGAACCAATGGCTGCTGTAGCAGTACCGTCTGTGTTGTCCGTACCGCCGACCACTGTGATGGTGGCCCCGGTGGTTTCGCTGAAGGTTACTGTGTAGAACCCTGAACCTACACCGTCGCAGACTCCTTGACCTACAACTAGATCGGGTTCGTTACAATTGGTAGGAGGACAGGTGTCTGGACCATCGACTACAATGGAAGTTTCACAGCCTGCACCGTTACCGGCAGTAATGGTAACGGTATCACCTACGTTGATGCCCGTAATAATATTGTTGGCTAAATCTACTGTACCACTGGGGGAAACGGTTACGTTGGTAGAATTCGTAGTAATTTCTACACTGTAGGTACCTGTTCCAGGTTCACAGCTTACATTTCCTGCAGATAATAAAGGAAGATCACAAAGGGCACTGGTAAATATGGAAGCGGCGTCGTTTCCTAGGTTATTCCCGTTGGATGCTACCGTAAAGGAAGGTACAATATTGGCGTTGAACCCTACCGTGTTGGTGGAAGAAGGCTCGGTTACTTGGATATGGAACTCCAATTCAAGTGCTATAAAGGCAGGCACTTGTTGTCTCAATGTTCCACGTATGCTACGCGACGTTCCTAAGTCAGTATATTGCCAGTCAAAAAAGGTTGAACCTGGTCCCGTAATATTTCCTGTAGTTGGATCAGTATCATTACTTGCAGGATGTAGAATATTTCCGGTAAGTTCTGATTTATTAAGGGTGATGCGTAATTCTAGATCGTCTCCTGGCACAACATCGATGGGCAAAAACCCATTGTTGTTGAACCTAAGGGTATACAACTCACCCCCAACAGATGGAAAAGGTAGTGGAGCTGGGGTTATTCCTGGATTTACTACAGCAGGGTCGTTGGCCTGCCCAAAAGTAAGTAGCGGAACAAAAAATAGAAGCGCTAACAGTAGTTTTAAATGTTTCATTTTTAAGTTTTTACAAATTATTGGAATGCGTCCTTGTGGATCGGTACAACCAACCAATGACAATAGATGTGGCAATTAGTGATACAATAGGACAGTAGGTTATATAATTGGGTTATTCTTTTATGAATGATTTTGTGACTAGGATCCCATCGTAGGTAATCTTAACAAAGTAGACACCATTGGAAAGGGCTCCCACGTCCATGGAAACAATGCTGTTTTGTGGGGTTTGGGTGGTTGAGAACAAATACTGCCCCAACACGTTAAATACCTTTAATTCTACAGGATTTACAAAGTCCCCCGATCTTATATGGGCTATATGGGTAGCTGGATTGGGATACAGCACCAAGTCGCCTAAAAGAATGGTATCGTCGTTATCCAGTATGTTTTCAACAAGCAGAACAAAACTGGTTAGGGTATGACAGCCTGTTTCGTTTTGCAATCGCACAAAAATGGTCTGTGGATTGACAATGTTGGTGTATTGGTTGGGCGATGCAATGGCATTAATGCCTTCTTGTGCTTCTTCCAAACTTTCGTAGAAGGAAACGGTAATGCCCGTTTGCGATCCAACGATTTCAGGGATTTTTTGGGTAAGGTCGAAAACCTCGATCCCATCTCCATTGGTATCATCCAGTCTATAATCTTCCACGATTTCAGCGACAGGGCTTTCTGCTACTTCCAATCGTACTAGTTTTACTTCGTGGTCTTGAGGCCCGTTAATCCTTGAGTAAATAATCTGTGGATTGCTGGTATTGGTATAGGAATCACCAAGGGGATCGGTATTTTGCTGTGCCTGCATTTCGGTTTCGTGGTACGTAATGCTGTGCGTGTTGGGATCTAGGCCACCCAATACATTGGTAGTGAGCTCAGGATCGTTAAGATTGAATAGATGGATACCATCGTTAGGGTTTCCAAAACTGTCACAAACGCCATGAGCCACAGCAGGAAGGGCACGGTTGTATACCGAAGCCGCATCGTTAAAGGTGTTATTGCCTTGGGAGTTTGCAGTAAAGGAGGGTACTATATTGGCATTAAAACCTACATCGCTGGCTAGCGAAGCCTGGGTCGTCCGTACATCGAAAGCCAAGGTGTAGGTAGTACCCGATGCTATGGGACTTGTAAGGGTTCCCCTTATAATTTTAAGGTCTGGGTTGTATTGCCAGTTGAATAATTGGGCTCCCGTTCCAGAAATGGAATTTTGAAAGTTGATAGGATCGGATAGTTCCGATTTATTGAAAGTGATGTTAAGTTGTAAATCACCACTTGCTTGATCGGATTTTACACTCCGAAACCCATTGTTGCCAAATTTAAGGCAATATTGGGCACTTCCGGGAAAGGTAAGTTGGGTGTCCGATATAATTTGAGGTGAAAAAACTTCAGGGTCGTTGTTTTGTGCATAAGCATTGCATATTACGATGCATGCTAGCACTGCTAATATTTTTTTCATAAGCATAAAATTTGGTTCAAATATATAGGGGTGGAAAATGTGTACAGAAAATGTTTCATGTATAGAAACCCTGTTTCATAAAACGATTTATAAATCAAAGATTTTCAATTACTTGATAATAAAAAGGAATTTAAATATTTCATTAAAAAAATAGCCTACCATAGGCTATTTTTCTAGCATTTTAGGCATGGGCAGGGGAGATTCTTAGATAAGAATGGAAATAAGGATTGGGTTTTTCAGCGATATTTCTGGGTATTTTATAGAAACAGCGGTTTTTTTACGTTTCGACGGGATAAAAAGTGCTTTTTTTGGGTCAAAATATGCCTCTTTTCCCTTTCGTTCCCTATAT
>JANQKN010000135.1 GCA_028281065.1 Flavobacteriaceae bacterium
TTTGTTTTATCGTACTTCAACTAGAAGTTGAACTTAATATAATTCGATTTGTACACTTCGTAAATATAATCCCCTTCAATTAAAAGGATTAAGATAAGGTAACAGATAAGGAATACCCCTGTCCATACTACGGATCTTCTCAAGGATTTCAATTCATCACGCATGTGCATGAAATCCCAAGTAATGTAATATGCTTTTACCAAAGTAAGAATGATAAAGATCCAGTTAAGGTATTTCATGGCAAGGAATCGCCCGTGAACCAAACTCTCTGGCTTTACAATACCTAACCAAACTTCGATAGCCGTAACAAAACAAAGGAAGAAGAATACCCCCCAAATCTTACGAACGTTTGACTTAAATTTCCAAAGTCCTCTAAATATCTCTAATTTATGATCGTGTCCCATTTGTTTTTAAATTCAATAATTAAACCAGATAGAAGAAGGTAAATACGAATACCCATACTAAATCTACAAAGTGCCAATACAGCCCTACTTTCTCAACCATTTCATAGCTCTTTCTCTTCTCGTAGGTACCAATGATTACATTGAAGAAAATGATGATGTTAATAACAACCCCTGAGAATACGTGGAAACCGTGGAATCCTGTAATAAAGAAAAAGAAATTGGCAAATAGTGGGTGACCATACTCATTGCGTTTTAGGTTTGCACCCTGTACCACCAATTTTCCGTCATTCTTCAGTTTTGCCAATCCTACTTCACGGCTGTAAATTGCTTTTTCACCGGGTTTATCTAAGTTGATGAACTCTCTTTCCAAACGGGCTACTTCTGCAATAACATCAGGATTTTCGGAAGCTCTCAACTTTTCCATATCGGGAACCAATTCTTGCGAACGGATCAACAAATTTGGATCTGCTTCAAATCCTTTTAGTACTTCTTCATAGGTAACAGTGGTTTGGGTTTCTGGTTCGGAAACGTACCATATACCATTACTTTCTTCATGGGTTCCCCTTTCTGAATGAATAGGAATAGCAAACTCTGTAACAGATGCACGCTCACCATCAGTATCCAAGAACTGAAGGATTTTACCTCCCTTGGTTTCTACAGCACCATAGTCCCCTTTAATAAAGGTTGCCCACTCCCACGCTTGAGATCCAACGAAGACAGCACCACCAATAATGGTAAAGAACATATACCAAATCACTCTGTTTTTCTGCATCCTGTGACCTGCATCCACGGCAAGTACCATCGTTACAGAAGAGAAAATAAGCACCAAAGTCATGAAAGCTACGTAATACATAGGTGCAGGAACGCCATGCAAGAACGGAACGTGCGTAAACACTTCGTCGGCAATAGGCCAAGCATCTATAAACTTAAATCTGGAAAATCCATACGCGGCAATGAAGCCCGAAAAGGTTAATGCATCCGATACGATGAAAAACCACATCATCATCTTACCATAGCTGGCATTGAGTGGACGGTTTCCTCCGCCCCAGGTTTTTCCTTCGGTACCTGTTTTGGCAACAGTAGTTTCCATATAAAGAATTTGGTTTATTTAGTGTGCAAAAATAAGTATAATTTTTATCTAACGAAATAGAAAAACAAAAAGAGGTAAACCCACAAAAAGTCAACAAAATGCCAAAAGGTAGCAGCTAGTTCTATACCAAGGGTTTTCCCGTTTTTATAACGTTGTTTATAATGATTATAAATTACAACCAAAAGTGCTATTAAACCTGCCACCACGTGGGCAATATGCACTACGGCTATAATGTATATAAAGCTTCCTTTTATGTTACTTGTGGGGCCTGTAAAGTTAATCCCCATGTCCTCGATCATCTGCGTGAACCCACTTACCTGGAACCAGATAAACAACAGCCCCAATAAAAAGGTGGTGATTAAAAGCAGCATTCCTTCTTTGGATTTCTCCTTCTGCACGCTTTTTTTGGCAAAATGCATGGTAACACTACTCAACACAATGACCAATAAACTCCAATAAAAAGCAGAGGGCAACTCCATATCTTGAAGCCAATCCCTTCGGGATTTACTCACTATGTATGAGCTGGTAAATCCTGCGAAACTCATTCCTAAACTCACCATCCCGAACCAGAGCATCATTTTCTTAGCCCTTTGGTGTTTTAGTTCTTCGGTTCCGTCTGTATAATCTTTCATCAACGAATAAATTTATCTGCTACATAAATAATCTGCAATAAGGTAATATAGCTTACACTCACCAACATAAGTTGGCGTGCTGCCTTATCGCTTTTAAGTCGGTACAATCTAAAAGCATAGTATATCAACCAAATTCCAAGACCAAAGATAATGACCCCGGAAACCGGTGTAAGGTAGAGCCTTCCTGTAACACCTGCTACAGGGATCAATGAGGCCAATACCGTCCAAATGCAATACAATATCACCTGAATCGCGGTTCCCTTGTCCCTCTTACCATTTGGGAGCATGAAAAAACCGCCTTTTTTATAATCTTCGTATAAAAACCAGCCAATGGCCCAGAAATGGGGGAACTGCCAAAAAAACTGAACCATAAACAAGGTTCCAGGTTCGATGCCAAACTCATTGGTAGCTGCCACCCATCCCAGCATAAATGGAATTGCCCCAGGAAAAGCCCCAACAAATACCGAAAGTGGTGTTTTGGTTTTTAAAGGCGTATACAAACTCACATACATAAAAATGGAAACAGCCCCAAACATGGCAGTTTTTGGGTTTATGTAATACAGGATGGCTATCCCAGCTAAAGTTAGGACAGTGGCAAGGATAAAAGCAGCATTTACCTTCATCCTACCCGCAGGAATGGGACGATCCTTGGTACGCTCCATGAGAGCGTCCAAATCTCTTTCAATAATCTGGTTGTAGACATTGGAAGCACCTACCATACAGTACCCTCCTAAACACAAGAGCAGCAACACATTAAAGTCGACACCTTGTTCCACTCCCAATAAGTATCCCGCCACCGAAGAGAACACCACACTTACGGAAAGCCTCATTTTGGTGATCTCCGTGAAGTTCCTAATCGCTAAAACCGGAATGGATGTAGACTGTGTTGTGGACAAAAGTGCCTGTTTTTGAAAACGCTGCAAAGATACATCACAACCCGCATTTTTCACAATATATATCTTATATTGTTGGCATCGTATTTGAACTATTTTAGTAAATTCGTTATAATCTCAAAAAACAAATAGTATGCGTAAAATTTTTTCATTAACCCTAGCTCTGTTAATGACAACTTGTTTCTTTGCTCAAGAAGATAAAAAGGACGGTGATAAAGGAGATAACAAAAGAGGCAACAGTATTGTTCGAAACATAAAAATCAAGGACAACATGTACATGATTACAGGTAGAGGTGGGAATATCGGGGTAAACACTGGTGAGAATGGTGTCCTGGTTATAGACAGTCAATTTGCAGAACTAAGCCCGGATATTATAGCATCCATAAAACGCGTAAGCAATGATAAACCCATTCAGTTTTTGGTAAACACCCATCACCATGGGGATCATGTTGGAGGGAATGAAAACTTTAGTAAGGAAGGAGCCATTATCTATGCGCATGATAATGTACGGTATCGAATACTTAAAAAAGAACAGGAAAAAGCTGAAAAAGAAATAGATAAGGCTTATGACGAAAGCGTAAAAAAGGGAGTCGGAGAATCCATGAGTCAAGAAGAAGCCGAGATGAATGCGAAAAGAGGGGTCGAAAGAATGCAAGAATCATTAGATATAGATTATATATCCCCTATGATCACTTATTCTGAAAATTCCACGATGTACTACAATGGGCAAAAGATCATGCTTCTACATCTACACAAAGCCCATACCGATGGGGACACCATGATTTTCTTTACCGATAGCAATGTTATTCACACGGGGGATGCCTACATAAAAGGTAAATATCCTTTTGTGGATGTTAAAAATGGTGGGAGTGTAGAGGGATACATCAATGGGCTTCAAAAAATAATGGCCCTTTCCGACGAAGACACTCAAATCATCCCAGGCCATGGGACCCTTGCTACACGAGCCGATGTTGAAGAGACTTTAAAAATGATGAAGTACCTTAAAGACCGTGTTGCTTACTATTACCTAACGGGCAAAACCCTTGAAGAAATCCTTCCTTTGGAAGATGTAGGTAAAATATACGATGATAAAGGTTTTGGTGGTGGATTTATTTCTACCGAAAGCTTTATTACCGTTTTGTACAACGCCGCAGCAAAAAAGTACAAGAACAAAAGGGCTAAGCCACAAAAATAGAACCTGAGCAGGTAGTCTAGAAATCGTAGTACCAGTTAAACAGATCGGTACGGATTCCAAAGTTAACCCAAGTCGTATTATTGTTAAAGACTACATCGGTATCCACCTCGGGGCTAAAATCCCTAATGATTAAACTTCCGTAGATTTTTAGGTTCGTTGCTGGGTTTATAAGATATCCCGCCTGTATTTCGGCATGGAAAAAGTCCGTGGTGTTACCCTGTGCCAGTTCGTTTCCATTGTCGGACACACGGTTGTCTTCACTCCCATAAATACTCCCCCCATAAAAGAAGTCATCCTCTGCCGTGTTGAATTCGAACCCACGTTTTGCCACAATTACCTTGGCATCGCCAAAGATCCTTCCGTTTTGGTAACGGGCAATCCCTACGAATTCTGAAAAGTTAGCCCCTAAGGTATGCGCCATGGATTGATTGTTATGTCCGTAATTAAGGATGACCGAATTGTGGGAATAGGTATATGGACGCACCCTGTTGTATTCGGCTTGAAGATTCAGCCCTTTCACCCCAAAAGCATCGTAGTACTTTCCTCCTACTTGATACCCTACTTTGTTTTTGTAACTACCATCGCCCCCAAAGATATCGGATGAGGAGAATTCGTCAATGATCAATTGACTGTACATATTGAATCGATTGGTAAATCGATACTTGGCACTTAATCCAATGATAGCATTTCCTCCTCTGGAACCTGTAGAAAACTCTATGGCACGGTAAAAAATAACGGGATTGATGTAGTTAAAATCGAAGCCCCTGTCATTATCGTTTTCCCAAATAACCGATTCAAAAAAGCCCACATTAAGTCGTTTGGTTACATTGTAGCTTAAATAGTGATTGGCCATGAATTTGGTTCGGAACGATCCATCGGCAGTCACCTCACTCCTCACATCCCGTAAAGACATCCAAGTATTGGTATACTTCAGTTTCCAAAAGGTAGTATTCAATTTAAAAAAGGGGTAGGGACTGGCATTGTCACTCATAAACAAGGAACGGTAGCCATCTCCAATAAAATTCTTTCCATGACCCAACTGTATATTGAAGTGTTTACTAGGTGTATACGAAACATGACCTGTAGCTATGGGATAGTCATAGGAATCTGTTCTAAACCGCTTGGCAATTCCCCTTCCGGGAATAATGGCTGGGTTTCCCCCATCGGGTGCCCTTGCTTCTGCAAACCGGTTGAAATAATCTGCAAAACGCCCTTGGCTTTCATATACTACTGCAAAAAAGTTGAGCTTCTTCCCCAATCCCCCTTGGGTATAGACCAAACGGGTGTTGTTATAGGTATCTATATCTGCATCCGTATCTTTCCCTGCTTGTAAATCCACCCCGGGGTCGAGGGTTATCCAAAAATCCTTTCCTTTTATGGTTACCATATGCTCGTTCCACCATTTTCTACCGAACCATGTTTTACGAGGTTTGGAAATCCTGGCATTAACTTCAGCAAAGTTGTAGTATTTGTTTACATCAGCATACACAAATGGCTTTTGGGCGGTATGAGTATTGACACCTACCTGATTAAGGGAAGCGTCAAAAAGATTGTAATTATGGTGCGACAAAGGGATATTAATATAACTCGTATACTCATCGTTGTCATAAGGGAACTTTTCAATGGCATCATACTCAGGATGCTCTTCGGTACCAATAATTTTTTTTGGGTCTTGCTTTGTTATGGAAGCACTCTCACCTTTGTTGGCTTCTTCCTCTACAAAAGTACCAATAGGTATACCAAATGTAAAGGTGTATTGTGTGGTTAGGGCTTTAGCATTATAGGTGGCGGGTTCAATTTTCGGAAATTGGCCGAATACCCTTTTAAGTTCCTCTTTTAATTCATCGTAAATCGCATCTATATAAAGCACCTCAAAATCCCCTTCTTTGGTCACTTCAAAAAGCACGCTCATTTCGCCCTTGTAGTTATCTTCAGAAACTATAGAAGGTTCCTGGAAATTTTCGGAAATAAGCTGCCGAACTTTGTTGTTGAAACACACATCCAAGTTACTTACTTCAACGGTTTCACACTCTGGAAAAACAGGATATTTTTCGAAAGCATCTTGGGCATTAGCGATTAGTATGGAAAAAAGGAACGAAACGAGAAGGGCAGAAGATTTCTTCATCGGCAAAGGGCGTTTAGTTTGTCGAAAGATACGTTTTTTTAATATGCCCTTAAAAAGAAAACCCGTTTCGCAAGGGAAACGGGTTTGTGTTTTTAATATTCTGCCCTAAAGAGGATAGGCATTCGGTACATGACCGGAACGCTTTTGTTCATTTCCTTAGCGGGTTCCATTTTTGGGAGTTTGGAAATAACCTTAGTGGCTTCTTTCTCCAGGTCCTTTTCCTTTGATCTTGCTAAAATATCCACCACATTTCCGTCGGCATCTACCGTAAACTGAACACTGATACGAAGCATCTGCCCAGCATACTTTTCGGAATACCTGTCGGTATTGAACTTTCTTCCCACAAAAGCCCTGATCTTGGAAGAAAGACACTCCATCCTAGCACTGTTATCCGTAAGCCCTTCGCATCCAGGAAATACAGGAACCGAATCTACTTGATTAATGCCACGGGTAACGGGTGGTTCTTCCTTAGGGGTAACCGTGGATGGCTTGGAAATCATAGGAGCATCGGTGGGTTCCGAAATCCCCGTTTTGGTTTCTGGTACTTTTACGGTATTATCTACGGACTTGAATTTAGACGCCAATGTAACTACAGGTTCCTTTGGCCTTGTCTTTACAATGGGTTCTACTTTTTTGGGAACTGGAGGCATCTCTGCTATAACATTTAATAATTGGATTTCGTCCAAATCGGGACCTTTAGTGTCATAGGCAATGTCCTGGGGTTTTATTTCCCAATCCATTTCAACTACTACTAATGTAAGCAACAGGCTAACTACCAACCCAATCTGGAAGTAAAGGGTTGAGTTCCAACGAATGTTAATTCGCTTTTTTTCTTCTCTTTTTGAGAGTACCTTTGTTTTGGCACTGTCTGACTTTTTAATAGATGGTAACATAGTGTTTATATTTAAGAGTTATAATAACTAGTTACCAAGGGTTGTGCCAAAAAAGAACCGCCTCCCATGGGAGGCGGTTTACTTTATCGTATATCTTAAAAAATCCTTCTTTAGTTCTCTACTTGGAAAAGGATAGGTAGTGCGTACAATACCCCTACAGCTTTTCCACGCTGTCTACCTGGAGTCATTTTAGGCAGGGACTTTACTACCTTTATAGCTTCTTGCTCTAAACGTGGGTGCGGAGCACGTGCTCTTACGTTTACAACGTTTCCGTTTCTGTCTATCTTAAATTGTACGGAAATACGTTGTCTTCCTTCTAATCCTAAATCGTTGGCCAATTCGGTATCGAACTTTTTCTGTACAAACTTCTGTACTTTGTCCGACATACATTTCTTCTTGGCATCGTTGTTCCCGGCATTTTCACAACCTGGATAGATTGGTACATTCTCAATTACTGCAAAAGGAACGTCTGCGATTTCTTCTTCTTCTACTTCCTCAATCTCCTCGATCTCTACGATCTCTTCCTCTTGATTTGTTTCGGTTGATTCTATAATGGTTTCTTCCACTTCTTCTTCGTCTTCCACTACCTCAATAACTTCAGGAGCTGGTGGTGGTGGTGGCGGTGGCGGTGGCGGTGTTATGGTTTGGGTAATTGGGATTTCTTCTTCAAGATCGTCCCCAACGTCTAGGTTTTGCCCAGCTAGGTCGTCTTTATCCCATGTTTTAAACTCAATAGCTTGCCACGATATGAAAAGCATTAATACCAACCCTCCGTAAAGGAAGACGGAACTCCATCTGTTTAGGTCGGCTTTAGGATTTTTCTTAGGTTCCATAATAGAATGTTTATATAGTTGCTAAAATATGTAAAAGGATTTGTTTTTTAAAATGAAAATTAAGTTTTAAGACTAATTCTTTTTTTCATTATCAAAAACAGTAAAACAGCAAGTAAAATACCTACAATATCGGCTACGACATCCCAAATATCCGCACTGCGAGTTTCAAAAAACCTTTCCTGTAAAGCCTCAATTATTATGCCATATAATAAAGCAAGGAAGGAAACCCAAAACACCCTATACTTTGTAAGCCAGTTCTTTACCAAGGTTATTAAAAGCCATATAAGGGTAAGAATCAAAAAAACAAAGATATGCGCCCACTTATCCCCAAAACGAATGGCTACGCCAGGGATGTCCTTAGCAGGCAACAAAAAAAGTACGGTAATGGCTAGGGTATAGAGTAAGCCCGAATAAAAAAGGGGCCTAGGCCCCAATAATTTCTTTATAAGCTTGATCATCCAAAAGTTCTTCAACTTCGTCTGGGTTCGAAATTTTTATCTTGATCATCCAGCCATCCCCGTAAGGATCTGAATTCACTTTTTCAGGTTCCGATTCCAATTCTTCATTGAACTCGATAACCTCACCGGACAAAGGCATGAAAAGGTCGGAAACGGTCTTCACCGCTTCAACGGTTCCAAAAACCTCTTCCCTGTCCAAGGTTTCGTCCAATGATTCTACTTCTACATATACAATATCACCTAACTCGCTCTGAGCGAAATCGGTAATTCCAACAGTGGCTACATCACCATCCACTTTTATCCATTCGTGGTCCTTGGTGTATTTTAAATCTGAAGGTATGTTCATGATAGTTTAAATTAAGCTTAGTGTGTTATTTAGTTTCCAAAATTGTATCGAAGCGTTAATCCACTTCTAATGGTTGTTTGCGGGAATGCTGTAGATATAGCATACTCCGAGAATGTATGATCGTAATAGAACAGTGCCGTTAGGTTCTTACTCAATGCATAATCTGCAGAGAACTGAAGCCCATAAATGGTTTGTCCTGCTGTTACTTGGTTATTGCTTATATCCAAGTATCTAATAATGGTTTTGTTGTCCCTAACAGACATATCCAACTTAAAGTTAAGATCGCTGGTAATGATTTTCTTCTTTCCTCCAAAGTTGGTTCCAATCTTTAGGTCTTTAATTCGATATCCCAACCCTAGGATAAGCTCATTCCCAATAATCTCGGTAAGAAGGCTATTGGCAAAACTCAAGGACAAGGCTCTATCCTTACGGTACTCCGCCAAAATCTTAACAGAGTTCTGCATCTCGAAATCGATACGCACCAATGGAGAGAACTGCTCCGTTAGGTTTACGTTGTTTAGGAAAGTTTCACTCTTAAAGTTCCCTGCCTGATCCAAGGCAGTTGGATCGTTTCTATCGTAATCCAAATTGGTCTGGAACTGGTTAATGGTATACGAAGACCTATATCCATGTTGAATGGAGAATCGTTTAAAGTTCTTCTTAAACCATTTTATGTTCATTAACCCAGTATATTTCAAGTCCCAGTTAGGCAGTGGGAAATCCCTAAACAATCCAGTCTTTTCCTTAGAGGCATCACTTCCCTTGTAAGCAGACAAGAATGAGGTTAACAATACATTCTGACTGGTAGGTCCAAAACCTACAGGGAATCCTGTTTCTTCATCTATGGCGTATTGATACACCCCAGGGTTTTCGGCAGCAAAGTTTCTTGCCAAACGATCGGCCACCGTAAATCGGTTGTTTCGGAAATCGTCGAAAGCAGCACTTCCGTTTTCATCGCTCCTACCAAATGCGGTTTTAATAAGCACTGTGGAGATATTAAAGTTACCGAAGGTATTGGGTGTTAAAGAACGGTATAGTCCATCTTCAACAATATAGTTTTCCGCATAATTCTCCGAATAGGCACGGTTACCGTTAATATCGATCTTAAGGTCCGGGATCAGCTCAATATTGGCTTGGTAATCCAACTGTCGGCTCTCTACTTCGGTGTATTGCTCGTTGAATTCTGGATACAGGGTAAGCCATCCTTTTCGGGCTGCTAAATCCCTAATCTCTGCTTGACTACCAAAAACAAATCCTGTGGTTGGTTTCAAAGAACCTGCAAATCCTATAGAAGGCAAGTATCCTGGCAAGAAAATACCATTGTTTTCCTGATAGTTAATACCCACTTTCTTAACCATAGTTGCTAAACCAATAAGGGTATTGGCCGCTTGGGCACCTACACTTAGCGAACTGCTGGAAGAACCATCTTGTCCTCCTCCTCTGTTATTACCAGAGTTTCGTCCACCCTGACCAATTCGGTTAAGTTTATCCCTACCTGCCTGTTCTTTGCTGTCGGCACTGTTATTTCCACCTTTTTCACCACCGCCTTTTTCACCGCCGCCACCGTTTCGACTTCCTCCACGGTCATTACCGCTTCCTCTTCCACTTCTTCCATCGCGGTTTCCTCTATTGCTTTTCTTAATCTTGGTAAGTCCAACGTAGCGATAGAAGCTTCTCATATCGAACGTAGAGTTTATTCTATGCGTACTTGCATTCTGGATGGAGTTCCCCAAATTGTAAACAATCGGTTCTCCATTGTCCTGCGGAATCACAACATTGCTGAACAAATCACTACCATCTTGCCACTGGTAATCCCCTTGATAGCTATAGGTAGCACGTATCCATTTCAGGAAAGGGAATTTCTGTGTAGGCAGATCGTAATTTATCTGGAGCGATTGGAAATGCTGATTGGGGTCTCCAATATCGAAGAAGCCATCCCAAATACCGACCGAATTGTCGGTGACATAATTAATACTTCCATCGGCTTGCTGTTCGGGATTAATGTAATTGGTTACGATTCGATTATTCGATGCATTAAAGTTAAAACGTAACGATTTGGTTAAGTTGTAATTAACCGCATACTGCCAATCGAACAAGAAATTACGTTGGTATAACGTAGGGATTCCTATGTTACCCGGCAGTAAGTTCAACTCCCTGAATTTTTGCTCGTTATACTGTCGTACAATATTGGAACTTACCGAAATATTGGACGGTAATGGATTAAAGTTCAAATCCTTTAAGAACTGCCAATACTTACTTCTGAAAATAGAATCGTTCTTCTTAAAAGGTTCTATGGATTTTTGCGGGAAGCTATAATCATAAGTTCCTCCCACACGAACATTCTGATCCAAGGACTCTTCTATTTCGAAATCATTATGATCTACCTGATTATATGAATACGAGAACGTAAAGTTTTCTATATCGTAGGGCATTGGTTTTTTATCTCCAGTCCTTTCTTTACGCACCCCAATAAAGTTGATACTTTGGCGCTTGGTGTAATCCACAGCCTGATCTTCGTATACTTCTTTAAGGTTTGAATCAGGTTCATTATCGATACGGGTATCCAATTCGATATCCTGTAATTCTGGATCGAACTTAGGGGTAATGAATTCTTCCCCAATTCCATAGTTGAATGGAAGATTGATTCCCCATTTCTTTGGCAACAATTGTCCTAAGTTAAAATTGGTCACTACATCATACAAACGGGTATCTTCCAAGCTACGTTGGTTAGGACCCTGATCTATAGAACCAAAACCGATGGTACTAATACTTCCCGTAGCACTTACATTGGCGAAGTCTGCGAAATTGGCATCTACGTTGGCTACAGCAGCCCATCCACCTTCATTATCGAGTTCGGAAAGTCGCAATTCGTTAAACCAGGCCTCCCCACAAATGTTGGTGTTGGACCCGTTTCGCAAACCGATCATGATCACACGTACATTTCCAAAACTTGGGTTTCCTTTAATACCAAATCGGAATTTCTCGTCTGCATTAATAGTTCCACTGGTAGCATACTGAACCCCATCTGCATCTGGAGGCAATAAACCTTCTTGACCGGAACTCACGGCAATACTCTTCAATTGCTGAAGGGCAGCCAATGGGAACTCCAGACGGTTTTCATCGGGCCAAACAGTAGTGGCATCGGAATCGGTTGGATTCTCCAAATTAGGAGAAACCTTTAGGGGCATTTCAATTTCGTAGAAACTTGTATTAAGGTCGGTTCCCAAACGAATGAATGCATACATTTCATCATCTGTTAATGGAACTCCTGATTCCTGATCGGCTTCGGCGTGAACAAACATCTCCAAGTTCTTGTACTGGCGCATGTCCACGTTAAAGTTTTTATACACCGCACGGGCATCGCCAGGTTCCAATTCGCAAACACGCAATGCCAAGGATTGCTCATCCTGACGGATTATATTGTTATTCTGGTTCAATTCCTCACGGAATACCCCAGGTGGAATAACATAGTTACTGTTCTGGATCACCCCTACAGCTTCGTTCTCGAAGGTAGTGGCATCATTTTCGTTAGGCTCCAAATTATTGGCAACATCCAAGGAACCAGCATACCTTCTATAGTCTCCACGGAACAGTTCCAGTGTACCTAAACGAAGTACGGTAGGCTGCTCGAACTCGGAAACGAACATACGCATGAAACGGATGGATCGGAAATCGGAAATACCCCCAATAGCTTCGGTAGGCTCGTTAAGGGGGATTCTAAACTGAATCCAACGAACTGGGATTTCTTGATTGGTCTGTGTGGTTATCTGAATCTCCTTAACATCGGTTACATACTGACTGTTGTCGGTATTCATTCCAGGAACAATGTCTACTTCATATTGGAAGTAACTATCTACCGTGTTCATGGTATTGTCACGGTTTACATCTTCCACATCGGGTTGTGCGGTACTTCCACGATCGGTATTACTCACTGTTTCTGGTGAGTTCCCTTCGGTTCCATTGTAACGACGGTAACGTTGCAAGATGGTACCATCTGCCTGAAGGAAATATTGGTAGTTATCACGAGCAGGGTCATCAGCTCCAAATCGAGAAACAATAGAGGTTTCGGGTTGAACAGGGTTACCATTAATATCCAATACGGAAGTTTCTTCGGCATCCGACTTACCATCAAAACCAACATCCTGATTGATACGCTCCTGCCCTTGCGTACTAAAGGTGTATACCAACGATTGGTTAAGTGGTATTTTAGCTAAATTGGTAGGTATAATATTACTATTACCTCCATCTACCGGCAATCCATTTTCGTATTGTTTACGACCATCTTTTAGGATATCCTCGGAAATATTACCCATGTTGAAGGTAAGTTTCCCTCCCTGATTGGTCGAGTTTTCTTCATAAATAAAAGGATCCATTAACCAGAACTGAATGTACTCCACATTGGAACGCTCAAAATCGGTAGTAGTTAATTGACGCATGATTCCCCCAAAATTATTTTCTGGATTTTGAAGGGCATTAACATCTGCACCCAAATCAGTTTCAGTAGATCTAAAGTTATACGGTCCCCTTTCGTTAGGATAATATGCTAAGTCTAAAGTAAATAAAGCCTGGGTTTGTCCTTGTACAATATCTTGATCGGGAAAGATCTCATCCCTAAACACCCTACGGGTAAATGGTGAGGAAAGGTCTTCGTCCGAAATTCCATCAGGTCGCTGCGAACTATAGAAAACGGGATCGATCGTATACCAGTTCAACAAAGCACGACGGTCGTTGGAACCAATGTCATCTGTTGGTGTTGGTGGCTCGGGTAATGTTTGCCCAATGCGCCCGAATCCTTCAGGAACACTAGAAAGAGCCCATGTAAGTGGCGCACTTACATCGATCGCCGTTTGCGCAGCTTCAAAATCATCTACATAGGAAGTGGTTTTTCCATCGAAATCGGAAACCTTAGGTGCACCAGGCAGCAAATAAGCCCCTTCGGCCCTAATAGCCACATTAGAAGGCACATCGGTATCTATATTGGGCAGTTTGTTAACCAATCGGGTTAAGAAGGGAACTTCGGTTGAGTACTGAAGGTTAAGCCCAATCATGGTATTATTAATAGGCTCTGTATTGAACGCAGACTTTTGGGTAAGCGGCCGTTCATTCAAATTCAGGAACGTACCTCCCAACTGGAATCTATCGTTGAATCTATGTTGAACATCAAACCCAGTAAACCTTCGGGTTTGCTGTCCAAACAACGTATTATTTTCTGTTGTAATGTTAATGGGGGTATTCGAATTTTGAAGCGCTGGGTCCAAAATCTGAACGCGTCCCAACTGATAATTTACGGTATAATCCACCCCTTCTACCAAAGTACGTCCTCCGGCAGTTACGGTAACGGATCCTGGTGGAATGTTGAAGGCTCCAATAGGAATCCCATCCGATCCTGTGGATTTATAGGTACCCCTTAACTGAAATTTGTTCTTATCGCTATCTTCCTGTTCTGCCTGAACCTTTGTAGAGCGGTACATGGATCTAAATACATACTTGTTCTGGTTGGCATTATAACTGGAAGGAATATCGTAATTCTGTCCTCCTCCTGGGGGGTCCAATCTATCAAAGAGGTATTCCCCAAAAGGCTCCACACTGGTAAAGATGATTCGCCCGTTTTGTTGGTCTACCGTAATCCCGGGATAAAAATCGAAAAAACCATCCCCGCCTTCTTGCGGATCGTTGTTAAAATTCAATCGATCCATATTGAATAAGCGCAATAGCACTTCGTCCGCCAACACCTCATCTGGGATATCGTCTTGTAAAGGTTCCGCTGGGAACTCAGGTGTACCTGGTGCAGGGGTAATATAGTTTAAAGGGGAAGGATCGGTATATAATATGTTTAAACGGAAATCTTCTTGCTCCAATTGGAAAGCTCCAATAGGGTAGATGTTTTTCATCATAAGATCCCAAATGGGTTCATTTACGATGGTAATGTTACTCTTCAGTAATTTAACTACTAGGTTTTGAGGAATTCCAGCTGGGATGTTAGGGTCTGGATTTGGATCTGGATTGATTCCTCCACCGATACCCCCGGTAGCGTCTACTCCATCTGTAGAAAATTCCCCTACTTGGAACACCCTTCCGTTTACCGTAAATTGGAAAGAAACCCCCAATACTTCATCATTGTTCAATCGTTGGTTCAGGGAGATGTATCCCAATTGTGAGTTTAACTGGTATTCGCTAGGTTGAAGTCTTCGTGCGTTTTCTAAAGTAACATAATCGATCCCATCAGACACAGGCACGCCACTAAACGCATTAGGAACAGTGGCAACATCACGAATGGCAGGGGTAAGAATACTTTGTTCGGAAGCATTATCGATTCCAAACGGATTGAAATCGTTGTTTCCATTATCTGGGAATGCATTTCGGGAAGCATTAATAAAGCCTCCTGGAATATTACTTAGACCAATATTAGACACGTCGGATTCTCCAAGGTCCTGCAGGGCTACAATATTCCGTACATCATTGGTCGTGTTGTTTCTGTTGGTGATCCAAACCTCGATACGGGTTACTTGCACGTTGGAATTAATAAACGGATACTGTTGTAACACACGATCGTAATTATCCCTAAAATAGTGCGATAAGAAGAAGTGACGGTTTTCGTCATAATCCAAAGCAAATAACTCAAACTCGGTTACGGTAGCGCCTCCTTCGGCTACTACGGAGCGGGTTTCGGATCGTTGCTCGGAGAAAACACCCGTAATGGTTGTTTTTCCAAACTGAAGTTCGGCCTTAACCCCAAAAAGACTCTGCGCCCCTTGTATCAAGGAACTGTTTAAGGGCATACTTACGTTACCTACTTCTATTTTCTGAATGATATCGTCTTCGGTTGGGGTGTATTCCAACTTGATGATGTTCTGAAAATCGAAAGTGGACTGCGTATCGTAATTCGCGGTTACTTGAAGTCGCTCCCCTACCTTACCCAAAAGGCTTAAGCTGATCCTTTGGTCAAAATCGAACGAAAGGTTACTTCGGTTCCTGGGCGAGAAGGCTGGGTTGTCCTGTTTGGTATACAGGATTCCCAAATCCATTTCTACGGTACCTTGTGGAATTACTTCTATGGTATTACCCCCGAATACGCTTTCGAAAAAGTCGGAATTCACATAAAAGGTGGGCAATAGGTTTTTCTGTGCTTCTTCAGAACCATCCTTACGTCCATCGGCAGCATCGATCTTTTCCTTGAAATAAGCTTTCATCTGTTCCTTCATGACCAACTCCTGATATTCTTCTGGAGTTAGGATCACGGGATACGAAATATCGATATCCCCCAACGTACGCGTTAGTATGTAACGCTCGGTAATGGGATCGTACGTGTAAAGGTTTTGAATGCTAGACGGATCTGGAAGGTCTAAGCGGCCCATGGTAGAGCCCGTAGCTGTAGAATCTTGGGAGAATAATTGATTCGTAGTTAGAAGCAACATCCCCAAAATAAATATTTTCGCTAAACTGTATCTCGAATCGTAATTTTTTGTACTCAATTCCTACAAATTTTTTAACGCTTGTTTAATGATCGTTTCCACCGATGCATTTGGATCTTCTTTAATGACCAAATCACAAGCTTTCTCGGCTTGTTTCCGTGCAAAACCTAAGGTCTCCAAAGCAGATAACGCTTCATTCTTATTCGTATTGCTCGAAACGGCAGAAACATCTTCTAAGCCATATACTTTTAAAATCTTATCCTTTATGTCAAGGACTACCCGTTGTGCTGTTTTGGCTCCAATCCCTTTAATGGATTGAATGGTTGCCACATCACCACTCGCAATTGCTTCTTTCACCTGTTCGGGGCTTAGCGATGAAAGCATGGTACGTGCTGTGCTGGCCCCAACTCCAGAAACAGAAATCAACAATCTAAAAATTTCACGTTCTACTTGGCTCGAAAAGCCATACAAAGTATGGGAATCTTCGCGAACAAGCAAATGCGAGAACAACTTCACATTCTCCGAATTGGGGAGCTGAGAATATGTGTGTAACGATATGTTCAAAAAATAACCCACACCATTGCAATCTATAACAACACTGGTAGGGTTTTTTTCAACAAGTCTTCCCTGTAAATGGGTAATCATTCGTTAACATAAGTTAATTGCCCAAATATAGTATAATTATTTGCAAGTGCTTGCATCGTAAATATGAAAATAAAACGGCTATTTTTTACCCTTTTTTGCGGCCTCTTTAGCCCTCTTTTCCTTTTGTTGTGCATCTACTACGGCAATGGCCGTCATATTCACCATTTCTTCCACACTGGCTCCCAATTGCAATATATGCACAGGTTTCTTCATTCCAAGCATGATAGGCCCTATGGATTCTACGCCTTTTTGTTCTTTTAGCATTTTGTAATTGCTATTGGCAGAATCCAAATTTGGGAAAATCATGGCATTCACCTTTTTACCGGCCAATTTGGAAAAAGGGAACTTGCTTTTCATCATTTCTGGATTTAGGGCAAAGTCGGTCTGCACCTCTCCATCCACAATCATATCTGGGTTGGATTTGTGAAGCATGGAAACAGCTTGTCTTACTTTGGCCGCATGTGGATCCTTGGACGAACCAAAATTGGCATAAGAGATCATGGCAATAACCGGGGTAAGCCCAAACATCTTTACCGTGTAATTGGTCATTTGGGCAATGTTGGCCATTTCCTTGGCTGTAGGGTTTATGTTAATGGAAGAGTCCGAGATAAAAACAGGGCCCCTGCTGGTTAACATAAGGTTGGTTGTAGCCACTTTATCTACGCCATCGAACTTCCCGATAGTCTCCAAAACGGGACGCAGTACGGTTGGGTAGGCACGGGCATATCCAGAAATCATTCCATCGGCATGCCCCTCGTTTACCATCATGGCAGCAAAATAGTTTCGCTCCCTCATCATTCGTTTGGCATCATACAGGGTAACCCCATTTCGTTTTCGTTGCTGCCAATACTTGGTAGCATATTCATTGAGTCGATCGCACTGTTCGTCACTCTTGGGATCTATGATTTCCATTTCCTCTTCAAAATCGAGCTCTTGCATCAATTCTTCGATCACCGCTTTTCTTCCCAGCAAAATAGGGATGGCAACGCCTTCTTCATGTACAATCTGTGCAGCTTTTAACACATCAAGGTGATCTGCTTCGGCAAAAACAACCTTTTTAGGATTGGTACGGGCACGATCCGTGAGCAGTCGGGTAATTTTATTGTCGCTACCCATGCGTTCACGCAATTCTTCTTCATACCGTTCCCAATCTTTGATGGGTTCTGTGGCCACACCACTTTCCATAGCTGCTTTGGCTACGGCAGGAGGTATTTTTTCTATCAAACGTGGGTCGAAGGGCTTAGGAATGATGTAATCCTTTCCAAAGGCCAACTTGGTTTCGCCATAGGCAATGTTTACCTGCTCGGGCACGGGTTCTTTTGCCAATTCGGCAAGGCCCTTTACGGCAGCCATTTTCATGGCTTCGTTAATTTTGGTCGCCCGAACATCCAAGGCACCCCTAAAAATAAACGGAAACCCAAGGACATTGTTTACTTGGTTGGGATGATCGCTACGTCCCGTAGCCATAATGATATCATCCCTGGTTTTACAAGCCAGCTTATAGGCTATTTCGGGATCGGGATTGGCCATAGCAAAAACGATAGGGCGCTTGGCCATGGTTTTCAGCATGTCGGGGGTTACAATATCTGCAATGGAAAGTCCCACAAAAACATCGGCATCTTTCATAGCTTCTTCCAGCGTGTCTATCTTTCGGGAAGTGGCAAATTCTGCTTTTTCTTCGGTTAGGTTTTCACGGTCTTTTCGGATCACCCCTTTACTATCCAACATCACTATGTTCTTGGATAAAGCTCCAAAAGCCTTATAGAGTCGGGTACAAGAAACAGCTGCAGCTCCTGCTCCACTTATTACAATCTTAACCTTATCGATATCTTTTTCGGCAATTTCCAAAGCATTCAACAAGGCTGCTGCGGAGATGATGGCAGTTCCGTGCTGATCGTCATGCATGACAGGGATATCCAATTCCTCTTTCAGCCTTTTTTCAATTTCGAAGGCTTCAGGGGCTTTAATATCTTCCAAATTGATTCCCCCAAATGTTGGGGCAATGTTCTTAACGGTAGCTATGAACTCCTCTACATTTTCGGTATCCACTTCAATATCGAACACATCGATATCCGCAAAGATTTTAAAAAGGAGTCCTTTTCCTTCCATAACCGGTTTGGAAGCTTCGGGGCCTATATTCCCCAATCCCAGTACCGCGGTCCCGTTGGAAATTACGGCGACCAAATTACCTTTGGTTGTGTATTTATAGGCATTGTTGGGATCTTTTTCTATCTCCAAACAGGGTTCTGCCACCCCTGGGGAATAGGCCAACGCCAAATCGCGTTGGGTAGCATATTTCTTGGTTGGAACTACCTGAATCTTACCTGGCTTAGGCTTTGCGTGGTATAATAGCGCTTCCCGTCTTTTACTTTGCTTACTCATGGAAGTAATTTTAAGACTTACAAAGGTAACTGACCCTTACAAATACCGAAAGTTATTTTAAAAATTTTATGTTGCGCTGCAATCCTGAATATTTGGTACGCTTTACGGCGCTTTTTCTAAAGATTTCACGGAAGACTTCTTCGGTGATTTCTTCCCATTCGTTTCGGGACATGGAGAGCAATTTGGGATTAGGGTCGAACAAGGGTTCTTTGTGGCTTTTGCTGAAACGGTTCCAAGGACACACATCCTGGCATACATCGCAACCAAACATCCAATCGTCGAACATGCCTGAAAAATCCCGAGGAATTTCATCTTTCAATTCTATGGTGAAGTACGAAATACATTTACTGCCATCTACTACATAAGGAGCCACAATGGCTTGGGTAGGACAGGCATCGATGCAAGCGGTACAACTCCCACAATGATCGGTTACTGGGGTGTCGTATTCCAGTTCCAAATCCACAATAAGTTCGGCAATAAAATAGAAGGACCCTACTTGTTTGCTAAGCACATTGGTGTGTTTTCCCATCCAACCCAAACCGCTTTTAACCGCCCAGGCTTTATCCAATACTGGAGCCGAATCTACAAAGGCACGGCCCTGTACACCGCCAATTTCGGACTGGATGCTGTGCAACAATTCCTTTAGCTTGTCTTTAATGACAAAATGGTAATCGGTGCCGTAGGCGTACTTGGAAATCTTGTAGGTATCTTCTTTTTGAACTTCGGAAGGATAGTAATTCAACAACAAAGAAATCACACTTTTGGAACCTTCCACCAGCTTGGTGGGATCGAGGCGTTTGTCAAAATGGTTTTCCATGTACCCCATCTCGCCATGCATCCCTTCTTTAAGCCATTGTTCCAACCGTGGGGCTTCTTCTTCCAAAAATCCTGCTTTGCTAATACCGCAGGATAGGAAGCCAAGTCGCTTAGCTTCATCCTTTATGAATTGGGTATGATTGGATTTAGTCTTCATCGGATAGCGAAAAATACTCTATATTTCTTGGCACTAGTCCTTTTTCCTTTAAAAAGTGTTTCCATGCATTACGACGATTATCCAACGAAGTAATGTGTATTAAATCCAAATTCCTCAAATTATACTGAAATCCTAGATCCGTTTCAAACTCCTCCTCTAGTAATCGTATCAATGTCTTAACCCCATCGTTCCTATCATCCCCTTGTCCACTAATAAAGCTTAAAACATTATCGAAGGATAAGATTTTATAGACTTCGCCATAATCCAATTTTTCACCTTTAAAAGCATACGGGTATATGTCTCTTACTAAATCTGAAAAGAAGAGTTTCCTTCCTTTAGTTTGGTAATCGTTAATAACAGACTGGATTGTTTTAGGATCGTAAGAAGTTAGAGGAACTCCCAAATCATCATTGACGATGCCTCTTTTGCTATGTCTTTTAAATAGAGATGCCGTATTTATGAACTGTTCCAATACCGATGCAAAGTCTTCTTTTTTAGATCTCATAAAAATTAAACGTACTACATCCCACTTTATAGGCAGGTATTTGGTAGTATTGGCGGCAGCTATCTTATCTGCTAATGTTAAATTCCTGTTTTCGAAGAAAAACGACGCTTCTAGGAAATCTTCATAATCGTAGGAATCATCCTTATTCTTCCGCAATCCTTTTTCCAACAACCTAAGTATATTCCTTTCTTCATCCTTACTTAAAAAATCCTTATTCTGCGACAACCAAAATGTGAATTCTGAATTATTGATCAAATGTCTGTAGAATCCTTCGTCATCTTTGGTATACTTAAAAAAACGGCTACACACTTCCAAGGCCTTTAGGGGATCTATATCCTCCCCAAAAAAGTTCAGATAACTTACCAAATCATTTTTGTCATTCAAATAAGTAATTAAGGAATCAAAATATGTTTGCGGCAATTTTTTAAACCTTATTGACGTAACATCTGCACCTCTTTTAATTTTGGAAAGGGAACCCACAGGCACATTTTCATAATATATATGTTCCTTATAACCGTATACCCTATTAAAGTCCAACGTTGTTAAACTATCTTTTTTAGATAGGTTGGCAACAAAGTAATTGTACAAATTTTTATGAGTAATCGAATCCCCATATAATTCGTGCAATTCAAAAATTTCTTCATGGGTTAGAAAAAGATTTCCGCCAACTTCGAACATTCGTCCTTCTTTGAAAAGAAAATATCTATACTTCCTATATGTGCTTGAAAGATAATCGTTCACCAAATTCATGGTTAGATCCAAAGAGTCCTTATTTTCACTTTTAATGTGCCTGAAGTTGGAAGCAGGTTTAGAGATAAAACCTTTAGCGGTTTTCTTTAAATCCAAAATGATAGAAATAGAACGTATAATATCTTCATCCTTTTCAGTTTCCAAAAGCTTGAACAAGCTGTTTCTTTGGTCTTTCGGTAACTTCTGGAATTTCAACAAATAGTTGTTTTGGGATCCTATTATTCCATACCTATCATAAACCATTGCTTTTTTAAAGTAAATGCGGAGCAGGGATTCATCTTTTATGATTTGATTTAAATTATTAGAATAATAATAATCGAACACCCGGGACAACGAATTATTCACTCCACCCCTATTCGCTAGACTATGCTTTTCTAACGACAACCAGTATTCCAGTTGGGTAATTTCGTTATAAGACAAGGTATTGATCATTTCATTTTCGATCCGGATTTTGCCCTTATAGGTTTTTTCTTCCTTTAGCTGATAAAGAAGGTTTGATAGTTTAGAGCTTAGATCGTACTCTACTTGGGTTTCTTTATAAAAGTTGGTTAATTGGGTTAAAGCCTTTATCCTTTTTTTGAGAAAAGTTGGGAGGGTGTCATTTACTTTATTAGTCCCGTAATAGTCGAATCTATGAGATTGTATATACTCATTAACCAATTGCAGGTCACTCTGGACCAATTTCTTGAAAGAACTTCGAGCCTTTTTACTATCATCGGAATATAAATCTTTAATGTATAACTCTAATGGAGAAAGTTCTTGTATCTTTTCTTTCTGGTTAACAAATAGGCCCATCCCATCGTCCCAAACATAATCTTGGTAATGTTGTTGCCAATACAAAAAGTAGTGCTTGGATTTTATATTGCTATAGTCATCTTCTGTGACTAAGTAAGAAAAATCACCTCCCTTATCCTTAACTTCTATAGTGTTATTTACATAGGCACTTACCAGCTCGAAAAAGAAATCTGCATTATAATTAGTTATATCATACTTATAGCGGTGTCTATAAAGTTCACTCGACAGATACAATAGTGCCTTTGGGTCTTTCGTAGCGATTAAATGATTGGCAATCTTTAGAAGTTTTTTACTATTATCATATCGATTGGTTTTCTTTAAAAGGGCACCGAAAAAATCAACTTCCTTGTCAAAATCATCTCGTTTTAAGGAAATCGTATCCAACTCCTGCTCACTAAAGAACGAAACAGGTGGTTTCGCGGATTCTGTCTTATCCTTTAATCGATAGGCAACATCATACTCGCCTATGTCCCTATTAAGATATATATCTACTATTGGAAGGTAGTATAAACTGGAACGGTTACTATCCAGAAATTCTTCAAACCTCTCCCTGCTTGAGGTAATGGAATCTAAATCGACATCTTTAAACAATGTATTTTCCCTAATAAGCCGAGAAGCTACCATACTTACTTTAGAATAGTGCGAGTGATACCCCAAAGGATCATAGATTTCGGCATCTACATCTAACAAAGGGGCAATTTCATAGAAATTTTCGAGACTTCCATTGGAATAGTTACTCCTGAATTCGTTTAAAATTTTATGAAAAATCCTTTCTTGACCATACCCAGAACAAGAAACCAATATTGTAAAAAGAAGAAAATAGTACCGCATAGAGATGTCTTACTAAAACAACCGATCAATTACATTATTGTACCCCAAGATAGTACCTTTACAAAATACCAAGCAACAAAAAAGGTGTCCCGAATGAGACACCTTTAAAATTTCTTATCGTGTATTTTTTATTCAACTACCAAACGCTGTACTCTTCTGTTGCCTTCGGAAGTGGTCATTTCAACCAAATAGATCCCTGCTACCAAATTAGTAACATCCAAACGTTGGTTTTGTGTAGATGAAGTTTCTTCTGCTATTAACTTCCCACTTACATCATAAACAGCGATCTGTAAGGAAGTATCCCCATTTTGGGCAATTTCCACAAAATCCCTAGCAGGGTTTGGGTACAATTGCACACTTTCCAAGTCTTGACTTTCCACGCTTAAAATACCACATTCGCTAGGTACAAATGGTGTGTAGCTTCCAAAATCCCAGAACTGATCGAACTGCAAACAGTAAAAAAAGACTTTATCGAAATCTTCAATATTATCCTCTGCTGGGATGTCTATCGTAAAAGTTTTTGCGCCGTTTTGAGGTACTGAAGCGCTTCCTACCAAGCCAAACTCCACGTGTTGAAGGTCGGCAATTAGGGTGTTGGCCAATTGTCCGTCCGAAAGTCCGCCAGAATTAACCAAAAAAGCCCTGATGTCGGGACCAGCAGCCGTCATAAAGTCACTTCCTAAATCCAAGGTAACGGTTCCATCGGTGTTTAATGTTACTTCTACCGTACCCGTCACGTTGTACATCGGGATGCTGTTGTTATTTCCAAAATCGCCAACATCTTCAAGACATTGGGCGTTCACCGTAAGTGCAGAAATCAATAATGCACTGAATAATAAAAGTTTTCTCATAGTTATTTTTTGAATGGTTTGGGGATTAAGTCGTAGGAAACCCAAATCATTTCATCACTATGAGATTTTTATGAAGAATTTTTGCTTTTTTCTAAGAGCGCGGTTTAAAAGTCACCGTTACATCCACAGGTTTTAAGGTAATCAATGGATTTACTTTTATGACTTCTTCTTGGGTAGTTAAGCTATAATTTTGAACCAAATGGGATACCGCCAAAACCATTTCATAAATGGCAAAACCGAGTCCTATACACAACCTTGGGCCTGCACCAAACGGATAATACACCCCAGCCGATTTTTTCTTGTTTTCGCCCAAAAAGCGTTCGGGTTTAAAAAGAAGTGGGGCTTCCCAATAATCGGGGTGACGATGCAACTCATAAAAAGAAACACCTACCAAGGTATCTTTTCTTATGTGGTAACCCGCCAAGGTATCGTCTTCCAGATTTTCCCTATCGGTAATCCATGCTGGGGGATACAAGCGCATGGATTCATCGATCACAGCTTTAGTGTATTCCAACTGTTGAATCTGCTCGATGGGATTGGACGCTTGTTGAGCTACTTTACTAGCTTCTTCGTATACTTTCTGTTGCACCTCCGGATGTTTGGCGAGTAGCCATGCCGTAAATGACAAAGCATTGGCCGTGGTTTCATGCCCAGCAACAAACAAAATGGTAATCTCGTCTATGAGTTGCTTAAGGCTCATGGGCTCCCCCGTATCTTCGTAACGAGTAGCCAAAAGCATATCCAACAAATCGTCATGGTTTTCTTGGGATCGCTTTCTTTCTTCAATAATTTCCTGAAGGATATCCCTACTCTCTTGCGAAAGTTCCAAATGTCGCTTTACTTGCCCGCTTAGTTTAAACCACCATCCTTTGTGTGGCAATCGAACTTCTTTAACCAAAAACTCCTGTACTTGCTGAATGATATACTGAAGACGCTCTAGGGTTTCTTCTGTTGCTGACAAATGAAACAGGGATTTGGCCACTACCTGAAATGCCAACCGGTTCATGATGGGGAACACATCGGTTTCCCTTTCTTTTGAAACTTGAGCTAACTCTGCCTCAATCGTTGCTTGCATCAATCCTACCAATTGTTCCATTTTGTGTTTGCGGAACGCAGGTTGAATGAGCCTTCGTTGCTGGAGCCAATACTCCCCATTAACGGTGAGCAACCCATGCCCCAAATATTTGGACAGGAAGTGGGTTTGTAATTTGGACTTATAGTAGTTTTTATGATTCTTCCGAAGGATATGCTCCACCACTTCTTTATCGCGCGAAAGTAACAAGTACTTCTTTCTACTTAATCGAAAGGCAAAGGTATCTCCATGTTTATCAAAAAAACGACGATGAAAAGGTATGGGGTTTTTACGAATGGCTTCGGCATTCCAAAAGAACTTGAGGATGGATAGGGATTTGGGGTAGTTGTACTTTTTGGTATTGGGCATTCAATTGTCTGGTCGAGCGCAGTCGAGACCTTTATTAAATTGAATTATTATTGAATATTTACCCTTCGACTGCGCTCGAAAGGATTCTCTTAAAACAAACCACCTTGAGATGGCCCTTTTAAGCGACCCAAGTGTTTGTACGCATGTTCGGTGACTTCCCTTCCTCTTGGGGTCCTTACAATAAACCCTTGCTGGATAAGGAACGGTTCGTATACTTCTTCTATGGTTTCGGCACTTTCTGAAACCGCTGTTGCCAAGGTGGTGATCCCTACGGGACCTCCTTTAAATTTGTCAATAATAGTGCTTAGGATCTTATTGTCCATTTCATCCAAACCATGGGCATCTACATTAAGCTGTTGGAGCGCGTACTTCGCAATTTTAATATCTATAGTTCCATCTCCCTTAATCTGGGCGAAATCACGCACCCTCCGCAATAGGGCATTCGCAATACGCGGGGTTCCCCTACTTCTTCCAGCCACTTCTATAGCAGCTTCCATGGTAATGGGCACATCCAATATCTTGGCGCTTCGCTGTACAATAGTTGTAAGCAATTCGGTAGTATAATACTGTAGGCGGGAAGAAATACCAAAACGGGCGCGCATAGGTGCTGTCAACAAACCAGAACGGGTGGTTGCCCCTACCAACGTAAAGGGAGCCAGATTAATCTGTACGGTACGCGCATTGGGACCGCTTTCGATCATGATATCGATCTTATAGTCTTCCATGGCAGAATAGAGGTACTCTTCCACAATGGGACTCAGCCGATGGATTTCATCAATAAATAACACATCCCTTTCTTCCAAATTGGTTAACAAACCTGCTAAGTCGCCGGGTTTGTCCAATACAGGGCCAGAAGTTACCCGAATACCTACATTGAGTTCGTTGGCTAGGATATGCGCCAAGGTGGTTTTTCCCAAACCCGGAGGGCCGTGGAATAAGGTATGATCTAAGGCTTCGTTACGAAGGTTGGCTGCTTGCACGAACACTTTCAGATTTTCGAGCGCTTGTTCTTGACCCGCAAAATCATCGAAAGATAAGGGCCTCAACTTCTTCTCTATATCCAGTTCTTGGGGGGATAGATGCTCTCCCGTGGGATCGAGGTGTTCGTTCATATAACAAATATACGAACTGTTGGGCATGTGGTCTTCATTCGGAAAAAGAAAACCGCACTTAAACAGTGCGGTTTTTGGTCGTGGCAATTGTCTTACCACATTTGGTTTGCGTCAAAATTATTTATACCCTTATCAATTTTGAATAACCAACAAAGGATTTGGCGAGTTGTCAAAAGCCGCAGGAATTTCCTGCGGCTCTTCACACCAAAAGGCTCCCCAGCCCGTGATGTTCTAGTATTATATTGTAAAGTTATCGAGGGAATAATTAATGGACAATACGTAAAAATACGTATTTCGATATGTTAAAATGAGCTAGACTTTTACCTGCTTCCAGTTTCCTTTTTTAAACCAAATGATTCCAATAACAGCAATGAGGGCTTCGGCAATGGTAATGGCAAGGAGTACACCCAAAACACCCCAACCAAAGTAAATAGCTGCTGCATAAGCAAACGGTAATTGGAACAACCAAAAACAGAAGAAATTGATAACGGTAGGGGTTTTGGTATCCCCCGCTCCATTGAATGCCTGTATGACTACCATACCATAGGCATAGAACACATAACCGGCAGCTATGATCCGCAAGCTTAACGCTCCATATTTTATAACATCGGGATCGTCACTGAATATTTTTACTATGGTTTCAGCCAAAACCAAATAAAACAAAGATACCACAATCATAAGCCAAGCATTGTACTTCCCTGTTTTCCACACCGAAGTTTCTGCCCTAGCGGGTTTACCAGCCCCTAAGTTTTGACCTACCAGTGTAGCGGCCGCATTGCTCATTCCCCACGAAGGCATTAACGTAAACATGAGTACGCGGATGGCAATGGTATACCCAGCTACTACTTCGCTTCCAAATTCCGCCATGATCCGCATTAAAAACACCCAACTGGAAGTCCCTATAATGAATTGCCCTATGCCCCCCAATGATACTTTTATCAAATTAAGCATGATTCCAGCACGAATCACTAAGTCTTTGAAGCCTAATTTTATTTTGGTCCAGCCAAAGAACAGGATGCAAAGTTGGAAAATGACGGCACTTCCCCTACCAATGGTTGTGGCTATGGCTGCTCCTTTTACTCCAAAAGCTGGAACAGGGCCCCATCCAAAAATAAACAGCGGGTCGAGTACAATGTTCAAAAGGTTTGAAAAGATCAACACCTTCATAGCCGCAGAGGCATCACCCGCTCCCCTAAAAATAGCATTGATAAGAAATAGCAGCATAATAGTTACATTACCTCCCAACAAAATTTGGGTATAACCGTACCCTTCAGCCACCAAATCGGGTTCACCACCCATTAAGGTTAATATCTCCTTTGGATATATAATTCCTATGACGCTTATTAAAATCGCCACCACTACTCCTAAAAATATGGCCTGTACCGCTACTTGGGACGCCCCGGGAATGTCCTTTTCACCTATTCTCCTAGCTACGATAGCTGTTACCCCCATACTCAACCCTATGGCAATGGCATACACCAAAGTAAGTACCGATTCCGTTAAGCCTACCGTGGCAATAGCATTAGCACCCAAACTGGAAACAAAATAGGCGTCTACCAAGAAGAAAATGGACTCCATCATCATTTCCAAAATCATGGGAACGGAAAGCATAAAAACCGCCTTCCGAATACTTCCGGAGGTGAATTCCTGTTCTTTTCCAGCTACGGCTTTGGGAAAGTGACGAATGATTTTTTCTAAAACCGTCATGGGTCTGGTTTGAGTTAGCCCGTAAAGATAACAAAAAACCCTTCCGATGATCGGAAGGGTTTTTTAATAAGAATATCTTTTCTTTCTTAGTGATTCATCTCTTCTTCACCATCTTGAAGTGGTTCGGTTTGCGGAGCAAAGTCTTGCCCTGGAATCACATAATCGGTTTCGTCTTTGTTCAACTTACTGTAATCGTAAGCCCACCTGTATACATGAGGAATGGGTCCATCCCAGTTTCCATGGATGTGCTTTACTTCTGCAGTCCACTCCAACGTATTGGAGTTCCATGGGTTCTTAGGTCCTTTCTTACCAAAGAACATAGACGAGATGAAGTTATACAGGAATATAACTTGAGCTGCTGCTGCAACGAAAGCGAATATGGTAATCACTACGTTTACATCGGTCAGATCGTCAAAGTATGGGAATTCGGTATTGGTATAGTAACGTCTTGGTAGACCTGCCATTCCAATAAAGTGCATCGGGAAGAATACTCCATAGGCACCAATAGCCGTTATCCAAAAGTGGATATATCCAAGGTTCTTGTTCATCATTCTACCTTCGAACATCTTTGGGAACCAATGGTACACTCCGGCAAAAAGTCCATACAATGCACTAATACCCATTACCAAGTGGAAGTGAGCTACCACAAAATAGGTGTCGTGTACGTTAATATCTAAAGCACTATCTCCTAGAAGGATTCCTGTAAGCCCTCCCGTAATGAAGGTAGAAACCAAACCGATGGAGAATAGCATCGCAGGGTTCATCTGCAAGTTTCCTTTCCAAAGGGTCGTGATATAGTTAAATGCTTTTACTGCAGATGGAATCGCAATAAGAAGTGTTGTAAATGTAAACACAGATCCCAAGAATGGGTTCATCCCCGAAATAAACATGTGGTGCCCCCATACAATGGTAGATAGGAAGGCAATTGCCAAGATAGAGGCAACCATCGCACGATATCCAAAGATCGGTTTTCGGGAGTTCGTAGCTATAATTTCCGACGTAATCCCTAATGCTGGTAATAATACAATATATACTTCCGGGTGTCCTAAGAACCAGAACAGGTGCTCGAAAAGTACTGGAGAACCTCCTTGGTTGTGCAAGACCTCTCCTGCAATATATATATCCGAAAGGAAGAACGAAGTACCGAAGCTCCTATCCATAATCAGCAACAAGGCTGCCGATAACAAAACTGGGAAAGAAACCACACCGATAATAGCGGTAATGAAAAACGCCCAAATTGTCAATGGAAGTCTTGTCATGGACATTCCCTTAGTACGAAGGTTCAATACGGTTACAATATAGTTTAGTGATCCCAAAAGGGATGAGGCAATGAATATAGCCATAGATACCAACCAAAGTGTCATCCCTGCTCCAGAACCTGGAATGGCTTGAGGTAGGGCACTCAATGGAGGATAGATGGTCCACCCTGCAGAAGCAGGACCTGCTTCTACAAAAAGGGAAATTACCATAATAACACTGGAAAGGAAAAACAACCAGTAAGAAATCATGTTCAGGAATCCTGACGCCATATCCCTTGCACCAATCTGCAATGGAATTAACAGGTTACTGAACGTACCACTTAATCCCGCTGTTAATACAAAGAATACCATAATGGTACCGTGAATGGTAACCAAAGCCAAGTAAACACTTGGATCCATAACTCCGCCTTCTCCCCATTTTCCAAGCAATACTTCGTAAATGGTGAATTCTTTGTCGGGCCAAGCCAACTGCATTCTAAACAGAAGCGACATGGCAATCCCGATAATCCCCATGAACAATCCTGTAATTAGGTATTGCTTAGAGATCATCTTATGATCTTGACTAAATATATATTTAGTGATAAAAGTCTCTTTGTGATGATGTCCGTGATCGTCGTGGTGATCTACTGCTAAGTCGTGTGCGTGTGCTGACATATCTATCTAAGCTAATTTTTTGTTACTGTTTCAAGGTTTCAGCCAATGTGGCTTGTTCTGCAATCCAAGCTTCGTATTCTTCTTCGGATTCTACAATGATCTTCATCTGCATGTTATAGTGGGTGTTTCCACAAATTTTATTACAAAGAAGCATGTAATCGAAGGTATACGGTTCAAGGGCTTCTTCTCCCTTGGCAAGTAACGCTATACTGTTCTCTTTTCTAATTTCATTAATGTGGGCTACTTTTTGAATGATCTCATCGCTCTCACGCATTTCCACGGTTGTCTTGGTAGGGGTGAAAGCAAATTGGGTAATCATTCCAGGCACACAGTTCATTTGTGCTCTAAAGTGCGGCATGTATGCTGAGTGCAATACATCCTGGGAGCGCATTTTGAACAACACTTTTCTTCCAACAGGCAAGTGTAATTCATTTACAATAATATCGTCTGGTGAATTAGGGTCGGAAATATCCACTCCCAATTGGTTAGCTCCTTCAATTAAACGAACATTGGCTTCCCCTAAGGTATTGTCTTTTCCTGCATATCGGGCTCTCCAATCGAATTGATACGCATACAACTCTACTACCAATGGGTCGTCATCTTCATTAATATCCATGATCTCGGTCCAAGTAAACAGACCGTAGATAATTAATCCTGCCAAAACAATTACTGGGATGATGGTCCAAATGAACTCCAGCTTATCGTTATCTGCAAAGAAAACGGCTCTTTGTCCTTTTCTCCCTCTGTATTTAAACGCGAAGTAGTGAAGCAACCACTGTGTTACAATCCCTACCACAAAAATGAGGATCATGGAGATTAACCATAACTGGTCTATATCAACACCGTGTTCCGAAGAGGCTTCTGGCAACATTACGTCTCCCCATTTCCAGAAACAAACAATAGAGAGTACATATATAAAGATGACAAATCCCAACATGAGCCATCCGTTCACGTTATTGTCTTTGTCGTTAGCTACTTCGGAGTCATCCTTCTGCTGGCCCTTGGACAACTGGAATATCTTACCCATTTGCCAAACAGCAACTCCAAAAAGTATGATTACTAGTACAACTAAAAATGCGGTCATCGTTATCTGTCTTCTTTAATTTAATTAATAATGAAAATGCTTACTTTCCTTCATAAACGGACTTCCCTTCGCCAGCAATGGCTTTTTGGATAGTGCCGTGAACACTATGAACACAAACAATCCGAGGAAGAATAGTACGGAACCAATCTCTGGCCATCCTATGAACCAAGAAGTTCCTACAGTCCCTGGCATTACCATATTGAATACATCGATATAGTGTCCAGCCAAGATTACAATCCCTGCCATGATTACAAACCAGTTTACACGTTTGTAGTCACTGTTCATAAGGATAAGTAGTGGGAAAATAAAGTTCATAGCAAGCATTCCGAAGAACGGTAATTTATAGTCTTCGATACGTGTTACAAAATAGGTTACCTCTTCTGGAATATTTGCATACCAAATCAGCATGAATTGGGAGAACCACAAATAAGTCCAGAAAATACTGAAAGCAAACATAAACTTGGCTAAATCGTGGATGTGACTATCGTTCACAAACTCTAAGTAGCCTTGTGATTTTAAATAGATGGTGATCATGGCAATTACAGTAATGGCACTTACCATCATTCCGGCAAATACATACCATCCAAATAGGGTAGAGAACCAGTGAGGGTCGAAACTCATGATCCAATCCCAAGACATCATAGATTCAGTATAGATAAAGAATACCAAGAATCCTGCTGCCAGTTTAAAGTTTTTCTTGAACCAACGGTTATCGGTTGCGTCGTCTTGTTTCAATGACCACTTGGCAGATATGTAGCGATACGCATTGTATCCCAATAAGTAAATAACGGCACGGATCATAAATCCGGTTGTATTTAACCACCCGCTCTTTCCAGCGATCAATTTATCGTATTTACCGCTATCTGGTTTCACCAAGTCGGGATCCATCCAGTGGAAAATATGGTTTACGTGTGCAACGGACAACGCCAACAAAATCAATATAATTGCGGAGGCCCAAGGTAGATAGGCGGTTATTCCCTCCATGACCCTAAACAATACGGGTGACCATCCTGCTTGGGAAGCGTGCTGAATAGCATAAAACGCCAAAGTTCCCAATGCAATCATGAAGAAAAAGAAAGAAGCGATATACAGGGCAGACCAAGGTCTGTTTTGCATTTGATGCAATACGTGCTCGTAATGCTCATCCCCACCATGGGCATCATCGGCATGATCATCTCCATGGGCATCTGCAACAGCGTGATCATCACCATGACCTCCGCCATGCGCATCATGGCTTTTGGCTTCAAGTTCTTTTACCTCTTCAATAGTGCTAGGTGCATCCATAAATCCGTAGATCATCGCACCGGCTCCAACCACCATAAAGATTAGCGCAAAAAGTCTTAATTTACTTGGTAGCTTATACATATCCATATCTGTAGCTATTCTCTTTGTTCTTTGGTTAGTGTTGTTCTTCGTTTTCTTGATCGTCCCCTTCTTCACCTTCTTCTCCGTGACCTTCTTCAGATGTCTCATCAATCATAACGGCAATAGCCTCAGCAACATCTTTCATGGGAGTTTCAACCTCCAATAGGGGTTTCCCTTCCAAGGTATTTTTAAGGTTCATGACATGCATGGTGATTTGCCAACGTTCTTTTTCGTTGGTTTGGGAAGCATACGATCCCATAGAGTTCAATCCAAACATCTGTACATGATAGGTTCCTCCTTCGGTAATCACCCTTCCTGGATCGGCATAGCTAGGGACTCCTAAAATCTTTTCGTTCTTTGCCAAAATACCTTGCCCATCTCCTTTTTCACCGTGACATACACCGCAATATATATCGTATAAATACTTTCCGTTATCTAAATTTTCCTGGGTAACAGGAAGTGGGTTCTTCGATTCTACCTTTGCCAATTCCAATCCTTCGGTAGTATTGGGGTAATCGTAAGGCTGCCATCCTCTTGGTATGGATCCTTCTGCAGGAAGCATAGCTTCTTGCTTATTAGGAAACACCTCGTACTCACCATAGGTTTCGTAACCTACAGGTTGGTACATATTGGGCATATACTGATAGTTGGGTTGCCCCTTGTCAAAACACGACACCATCGTAATGGATGCTGTTAACAGAAGTGCTATGGTTAAAATATGTTTCATATTAGTGATCGTCTTCTTTATCGTGTAAACTAATTTCTATAGCTCCAGTATCGCTTAAGAACTGGGAAACTTGATCCACATCGTGGTGACCTGCATCGATAGCCATTAAGAAATGGTCATCAGTGGTACGAACATCTGGGTTCTCTGCTTTTTTGAAAGGCCACAACTTACTTCTCATATAAAAAGTAATTACCATAAGGTGAGCGGCAAAAAATACAGTCATCTCAAACATGATCGGCACAAAAGCGGGCATGTTCTCCAAGTAACTAAAACTAGGCTTACCTCCAATGTTTTGGGGCCAGTCCTCGATCATGATGTAATTCATCATGGTAATGGCAACAGCCAATCCTACACAACCATACATAAAGGAACAGATAGCAAGACGTGTATCCTCCAATCCCATTGCCTTATCGAGTCCGTGTACTGGAAACGGCGTATATACTTCTTCAATATGATAGTGCTCTTTACGAACCGCCTTTACAGCGTTCATTAAGATATCATCGTCGTTATAGATAGCGTGAATTACTTTCGTCGAACCCATACCTTAACTGTTTTTAAGTTTAGCAGCCTGTCCAGCCCAGTCGTCACGCTTAGCGCGTCCTGGGAATTCGCCAGTGATGCTGTCTAATAAATCGTATTCTCTTTCGGTCATCTTACTTACCTGCTCGAAGGTGTAAATGCCCAACTGATGTAGTTTTTCTTCCATCTTAGGACCTACACCACTAATTCTCTTAAGATCGTCTGCAGTTTGGGTATCTGGATCGAAAGTTCCGATACTGCTCAACAAACTTGCTGCTTTTGCTGAATGATCTTCTTCTGAAGCTGCAACAGTTGCAGTTCCTTCAGGCATATCGTAATGCTTCGCATCATCTCCATGCTCAGCTCTTAATTTTTTGTAACGATCCCCGGAAGACTTCAAAATAGACTTCACCTCTGCTTGTGCGATTACTGGGAAAGTTCTTGAATACAATAGGAACAACACGAAGAAGAATCCGATGGTTCCAATGAAAATTCCGATATCCACAAATGTTGGGGAGAACATCGTCCAAGAAGACGGTAGGTAATCCCTGTGCAAGGAGGTTACGATAATCACGAAACGCTCAAACCACATTCCAATGTTTACTACAATGGAGATAAAGAACGAGAACATGATACTTCTTCTCAATTTAGGGAACCACATAAACTGTGGTGAGAACACGTTACAGGTCATCATCGCCCAGTAAGCC
>JANQKN010000153.1 GCA_028281065.1 Flavobacteriaceae bacterium
ATGTCAAAAATTGTCCCTTTGGTTTTTTCACGTTCGGAAACTGTGATTTCTTTTCGTTTAGTTTGTGTTTTTTCAGATCTCTCTTTTTTCTTCGAGTCAGCACAACTAAAAGTCAAAAACATTAAGGTATAGATAAAGAGTTTGTTCATTTTTTATATGTTACACAATGGTCATGGCTATCATTTTGTTGGTTGCCCGAAGATAGCTAAAGTTTAGGGAAGGTACCTGAGCCAACTACGCCTTTTAGGACTTCGGTAGACAAAATGCAAGTCGGGCGCTTGCAGGGGAAAGGGAACCTGAAGTATTCGAGATAGCGTAACTTGGGTCGGTGACAGCTGAGTGCGATCTACCGTTTAGTATAAAATGCGTTTTAATGTATTTTTATATGGTATTGTAGCCAGTTTTTATTTTGTAATCCTCTTCTATGTACTAATCTATTGAATCTAATAGCGTAGCTAATTCTCTACCATAATTTATAAAAGCAATGGTTTCATCTGTTCTGGCCAATTTAATTTTATCAAAAATGATTAGTGCTTCCCCATTACTTTCTAAATGATAAATCTGGTGATTTTCGAAAAAGCGAATGATATCATCTTTAAAAAAAGACCGAATTTCAGACTCCTTATTTCCCATAATCAGAAATTTTTTGGAAAAATCTGGATACATCTCAAAATCAATATCCTTATAGCCCGTATATGCCATTACTCGATCAAATATTTTTTCTAATACCCCTTCTTTTTCCATGGTGAAAACGGGTGTTTTTTTATTCAATTTTAAAACCATTAGCGTCGTATTAAACGTCTCAGCCGTAAAAGCTCCGCCATCATTAAAAGTTACATCCGCAATCTCCCAAGTTATATTCGAATCTTTAAATTCACCTTTTAGACAATTTGATTTGCGCTCGATAGGTCTAATTTCAAAAAAGTGAAATTTCTTTAAATATGTTGTATTCCAATCTACTCGACTCGTGTATTGATAATCCTTTTCATTAGCTAAATTTTGTAATCGAATTTGCCTTGGTGATAATTTTGCTACTTGATTCCCTAAAGCAATTTTTAATGCTCTATTATAGGTAGAGGACGAAACATGGGAATCCAGTCCTTTAATTATGACTTTACCACCGGTGTTGTTATGTAACTTGAGGTAATCTACTATATAATCCATATAAGTAATACCGACTAAACGTGTTTCTGATAAATCAATATTAACATCCGCTCCAGAAGGAATTTGTCCTACCATTTTATCGATTTTTAAGATGCCCAAAAAGTTTGCAATCCCTTTAACTTGTATCTCGTAACTGCCATCTGGTTTCTTAACCAAATTTGAACCCGAACGATAGACCATTTTAAAAAATTGAGGTATGGATACCTTTGCCAATAGCATATGAGTAACCATTGCCAATAATAATCCACCAAGTAATCCAATTAATAAATTAGTGTAAAGCGTTAAAACCATAGTACCAACAAAAAATATTAATTGCTCGATTCCTTGGTTATAAATTTGTTTAAAAACGGCAGGCGAAGCTAATTTAAACCCAGTATACACAAGTAAAATCGCAAAAGCACATAGCGGTACTTGTCTCATTATGGGGCTCAAAACCATTATAAAGACCAATAATAAAAGTCCTTGATACATATTGGACCACTTTGTCTTCGCACCATTATGAATATTGACCGTACTTCTAATAATCACAGCAATAATTGGCAGACCTCCAATTAGGCCAGCTACCATCGTACTCAATCCAATGCCAGTTAAATCTTTATTTAAACCCGTCTTTCGTTTATAAGGGTCAATTTTGTCAACTGCCTTTGCAATGGCTAACGATTCAATACTTGTAATGATTAAAAGGGATACCACGGTTGTCCAGAATTCAATGGTATTAATTTTACTAAAATTAGGATGCATTATTGAATCCATAATATTATTGGGAATATCCAACAGTAGGTTAGGCCCTACCCCATAGGTCTTTCCAAAAAAAGAAAGTGAATGCAGATCGAAGAAATTGAAAGCATAAACAAACGGAATGGAAAGGGCTATGACCCACATTGGCGTAGGCAAAATATGGAAAATCCGGTTACTGATTTTGGAATGAAACAACATTAAAAGTAAGCCTGCTAAAGCAATAATCACTACAAAAGGATTTGCTTCAGGGAGCAGTAGAACCGCATCGATTAGGTTTTGTATAATGCTCGGACTATCTGAATGCGTGCCTAAGGCAACATGAATTTGTTTAGCAAAGATGATAATTCCGATGGCCGCCAAAATACCGTGAATTACGGAAGAATGGAATATATCCGCTAATCGACCTAATTTCAACAACCCCAATACTACTTGAATGGCACCCGAAACAACTATTGCTGCCAATACGTAATTAAAGGCTTGCCCTGAACCATCATCCATCAATGCAATTCCCAAAAGTATCACAGCAATAACCCCTTTCGCAGGTCCGTTGACCGATATATGGCCACCACGATAAAGGGTTGTTACAACGCCACCAACAATTGCCGAAATAATACCCGACATCGCAGGTGCGCCCGCTGCCAAGGCAATACCTAATGAAAGAGGTAAAGCAATGAGCGAGACACTAACCGCCGCGATTAAATCACTTTGCCAATTTTCAATTAATCCCTTAAAACCTTTCTTTGGTGTAATTTCCATTAATTAATATCTATAGTTTATAAAATATTTGGGTTTTGAATTTAAATCGATGATTTATAACATACAAGTTATATTAAAACTTTAGATATTAATTTTATTTGTTAATTGCACCTAAGTGTTTGTATATAGTTTGTTTCGGTGAAAACCCCCGCGGATTTTCAGGTTAGGAGCCAAGATAGTAAAAGTGCGAGGACTTTTCGATTAGGAATTCAGCCGAAATGAGCTATACACGGTGTTGGCAGTAGTACTACTCTATCAATTCGTGAAAACCTTTTTTCCCATTCACTCCGATTCTCTTAACCTTGACTTTATCTATTAAAAAATAAAATTCAATCATTGGTGAAGCACTTTTTTCAACTTCATCCCAAATTAAGCTACTATCAATTGTTTCTTTGAGCTTCACGATGTTTAGTTCTGTATCACTTACGTTCGTAGCGTTCTCATAACTCATCATACAAGATGATTTATCTTCGTAAGCAATGACCTGAATTTTCAGGATCCCTAGTATTTTTTTTCTGATCCCGGTATCCAAATTATTCGATACTAATTCTGCCAAATGCGATTTGCTTTTTCTGGCAGAAACAGAGTCACTCTCTAGTGCAAATTGTTCGGTGTTACATCCTTCTAACTTATTTGGATACGTATTTTGTCCAATCGAATTTGAAAAAATTAAGAACGATAAAAATATAATGCTGAAATGGTACTTATTCATTTTTTAAAATTAATGCCAACGGGGTTGGCTATGATTTTGGTTGCCCGAAGATAGCTAAAGTTTAGGGAAGACACCCGACCCAATTACTTACTTTGGAGCTTCGTTGGGTGAAATGTAAGTCGGGTGCTAACAGGGATAGTAGTAAAAGCAAATAAAATGATTCTTGTACGTGTGTTTTTCGCTGTTACAAAGTGAAGTTGATTAGGCTAAGTGTTTTTCTTTTTTTCTATAAAACACATAAGATATAATGAGTAAGCCCAATGGTATGGCTGGTCCAAAGGCTCCACCATCACCAGCGTTTAAGTGAGCGATTATAGCAAAGACAAGGTCAAGGGCAAACCCTAAATAGGCCAGGGTTTTAATGATACGGTTTTTAATGAACCAAATGGCCAGTACCCCCAGTATTTTTGTGATGGCCAAAGGATAAATCATTTCGGTGGGAAGCCCTAGGCTGGTGAACATTTCACTTACCATCTCATATTGTACAAAATAGGTAACAGCTCCTGCTAAAAGCATTAAACTGAATATTCCCGTTACCACGTTGTAGATGATTGTATCTCTTTTTTTCATGTTGAAATTTTGTTTGTATTTAATGGCAAACTTAACCGAATTGCTTTATTTTGTAAAGCCGATATACAAAATATAGTGGTATCAAAAAGTATAGTCGTATGGATACTAAGGGAGTTAAAGAAATAAAGGTTCCCATGAAGGAACATTTTGGCAATTACATGATCCCCGTTCGGGATGCATTGGAAGTTTTTAGCGGCAAATGGAAGATTCCCATTATTACAGCGCTAAGCTTTTACGAGACCTGTGGTTTTAAGGAACTGGAGCGGATCGTAGAAGGAATAACACCAAAAATGCTATCCAAAGAGTTGAAGTTCCTGGAAGAGAATTTATTGATCGTCAGAAAAGTGGAAAACACGCGACCTGTTACTGTGTCTTACAGCATAACCGAATATGGAAAAACCTGCAAATCTGTTATGAGTGAGTTGTATCGTTGGGGAGTAGAACACCGAAAGAAGGTATTTAATATAGAAGGGCAAGCTTGGGACAAATGCTAATTGGATACTCTCCCTTAAAAATTGTTAGGAAAATAGAATTGCCTTTAAAGGAGTTGGTAGGGTTTTAGCACCCGACCCAACTGCTTCCTTTGGTACTTCGTTGGGCAAAATGCAAGTCGGGCGCTAGCAGCGGCTATTTTTATTCGGTTTTGACTATTTTTCCTTTTCTGTCAATGAAAACATTCTTTCCAGTAAAATCACTTCCTTCCCAATAATTCGCAATTCCATTGGAATATCCGCTGAAAATATAAAACTCTCCTGTGAATATTACTTTTCCGTTTTTATCAATGACTTCGTTTGCCCATCCTCCATTAGCCGAATTAAAAGGGTGCGTATTTACCGCACAAAGTCCTTCAGAAAAGCTATATACACTAGTATATTTTGGTTCTATAATCAAATTTCCCTTTTTGTCAATAAATCCCCATTTCCCATTTAATTGTATTGCGGCCAAACTGTCCGAAAACAGATGAACATTTTCATAGATAGGTTTAATAACCAGTTTATTTTCTATGTCTATAAAACCCCATTTATTTTTAATTTTTACAGGTGCAAGCCCCTCATTAAAATCTTTAGAATCCACATATTGATAATCAATAACCACATTTCCTTTTCGGTCAACAAATCCCCATTTATCATTTACTTTATGCCGGATATACTCATATTCTAAATTGGAATAAATTGCCCCGGGAATTCCACCAAAATCTACAATTTGATTGCCATTATTATCTATTATTGTCCAACCTTGATCGGTCGAAACCAATGCTAAACCTTGATTAAAAACAGAAGCATTCTTATAAATTGGTTTTACAATTATTTCCCCTTTATCGTTTTTATATCCGTTCAAATTATTTTCATCCTGAAATTTGATTAGATTTTCATGCTGTCCGTAAGTAACAGCATAAATTAAACTTAAGAATAGAATCAGACGTATTTTCATAAATAATGTTTGTTTCTTAAATGCACCACAACGGTCTCGATTATGATTTCGTTGGTTGGTCTAAGATAGCTAAAGTTAGGGAAGATATGAGATTGGATTGGAGGCTAGCGGGATACTACTATTCGTATCCAAAGAATATGGTGTCGAATTTAATTTTTTCAATTAGTTCCTCATTTTTTATATAATCATATTCAATGATCATATCGTTATGGGTTATATTTATTACAACTCCCTTTTCTTCATTGATGTAGAAGATATTAAAGCCATGAAAACCATCTCCGTCATAGTAATATTTTTTGATTTCATGTCTATTACCGTTAGTAGTTGTAAATTCTTTATTTGATATGAATTCTAGGGTTTTACCCATCAATCGAGTTTCGTTTTTTAAAATCAGTAATGTATCCATACTTCCTTTAAAATCGTCATTGTCATACCAAAACATAATTGAATCTGACCTGCTTATGTTTTTCATGTAAATTGTATCCAAATGTTCAAATTTATCTCCTGAAGCTTTTATTTGCATGATTCTTGGTTCAGTTGATTTTTCTTCACATCCGGTTAGACCTATTACAACAAGGGCTACTATAAAGTATTTTATAACTTTCATTTTAGATTAAGGACTTACAGCCAGGGTTTTGACTTCCTTTATTTAAGATAACGAAGGTCATCACTATTTCTTACTTAAAGCAATTTCTGTAGTAAAATAAGCCCAACTTTTATACACTCTTGGAAAGAGCTAGTACTCTAGTGGTTCTTTGAAGAAGTTGGTGGTTTTTAGCACCCGACAAAGTCGGGCGTTAACGGAGGTTTCAATGTATTATAAACAATGCTGTACATTATTTTTACTCTTTTGCAACAACCAAAACCTGATTATCGATCTTATCTTCATAAATGTACTTTCCCTTATGATTCCAAATTTCATTATCAAGATTAAGGTCAGATCCTGATATCTCACCATTCTTAAAAAACAAGACTTGTCCATTTATTACAATCTTTTTTCCATGATTGTCCATTAAAGTCACAGGATAAAACCCCATTCTCATTTCTTTAGCATCCTTTGCTTTTTCCCTTATTTCTTTTGAAATTCCATAATTGCTTGGTTCAATTTTCTCAATTTCATCAATAAAAATGAGTCTTTTAAAATGGTCAACATAGTAGCCTATCGGAGGTTGTTTTGAAACTCGAACTGTTGCAAAATCTAATTGCATTCCGTTCTTTAAAGTCACTTTAGCTGGAGCAAGCATATTCATACTCCAATCAGAAGTCAGTCCTATTGCTTCCAATTCTGATTTTTGCTTATTAGATAATGTCAACTTCCTTTTTGAAAATTCTTTAAGTGTTTCCATTTGTCCGTCTGCAAATCTTTGGAACATTTCTCCTTCTTTATAAAATGTTGATTTACAAATTGAACATTGATAAGTCTGAATGTTGGCTATTTTATCAAACTCCGAAATTCTTGAATCAAATTTAGACTCTAAATAATCAGCTCCAAATCCAATAATGTTCTTCTCGTGGCAAACAGGACAACCAACTTTATTTTTTTTCTTAAATAAGTTAAACATTTAATTTTAATAGTCTACAACAGCCTTGACTATGGTTTCATAGTAGAACCATCCATAGGATAAGTTCACTGGGAAATCAACTGTTAATTAATACTTTTATTTTGGTATGACACATAACCTTCACCTGTAATGAATCGGTGCAATAAAAAACCAGGGAGAACTCAAATATAATCAAATCCTAACTGCTTTAAAATACCTCCACAAAAAAACCACCCCATTTGAGGCGGTTTTCTATATAGGTTATATCTACAAAGTATTACTCTCCCATTGCCGCAGCAACATGAGCAGAAAGTCTTTTGTAGGTTCCGTTTTCCAGTCGTTCCCTAATGGCAGAGAATGCATCCAAGGTTTCCTGAATGTCTTCCATGGTGTGGGAAGCCGTTGGTATCATACGCAATAGGATCAATCCCTTAGGGATTACTGGATATACTACGATGGAGGTAAACACCCCGTAGTTTTCGCGCAAATCCTTCACCAAAGCCATGGCTTCTGGGATACTTCCCTTTAGGTATACAGGCGTTACACAACTCTGGGTGGTTCCCAAATCGAAACCACGCTCACGCAAACCGCCTTGTAGGGCGTTTACATTGTCCCAAAGCTTGTCCTTGTATTGAGTGCTGGAACGCATCATATCCAAACGCTTTAACGCGCCTTCTACCAATTGCATCTGCAAAGACTTGGCAAACATTTGCGAACGCAGGTTGTACTTCAGATAATTCATGATTTCCTCATCACCTGCAATAAAAGCCCCGGTACTCGCCATAGACTTGGCGAAAGTGGCAAAGTACACGTCTATATCGTCCTGTACACCTTGCTCCTCTCCTGCTCCGGCCCCTGTTTTACCTAGGGTTCCGAAACCGTGGGCATCGTCCACAAACAAACGGAAGTTGTATTTTTTCTTAAGGGCTACTATTTCTTTTAGTCTTCCCTGCTCCCCGCGCATACCAAACACCCCTTCGGAAATGAGAAGGATTCCCCCTCCGGTCTTTTGGGCCACTTTTTCGGCACGTCTTAGGTTTTTCTCTATGCTTTCTATATCGTTGTGCTTATAGGTAAAGCGCTGCCCCAAATGAAGGCGCACCCCATCTATAATACAAGCGTGAGCATCCACATCGTATACAATTACGTCATCTTTAGACACCAAGGCATCGATGGTAGAAACCATTCCCTGATATCCAAAATTCAATAAGTAAGCCGCTTCTTTGTGTACAAAAGCTGCCAATTCGTTCTGTAATTGCTCGTGAAGATCGGTATGCCCACTCATCATACGGGCACCCATAGGATAAGCCGATCCGTACTTGGCTCCCGCCTCTGCATCTACTTTTCGTACTTCGGGATGGTTGGCAAACCCTAGATAATCATTTACACTCCAAGTGATTACCTCTTTTCCCCGAAACTTCATGCGGTTGCCTATAGGGCCTTCCAATTTGGGGAAAACAAAGTAGCCTTCAGCTTGTTCTGCCCATTTACCCAATGGACCTTTGTCTTTGTAAATCTTATCGAATAAGTCTCTCATCAATATTCATTTAATTCAAATACAAGTTGCAAAAGTAAGTATTTTATGCAGTATAGCCATATTCTGGAACCAGAAAGAATCAACATAAACACAGGGCATAAAAAAACCGCCAAGGGATTGGCGGTTCTATATCTTTATCGAAATGATTATCGGATGTATTGTATGGATTGTTCTTGAGGTTGTTCCTCCAAATCCATAAAGCCTTGTTGCTTCATCCACTCATCGTTGTAAATCTTGCTCATATAGCGTGATCCGTGGTCTGGGAAGATCACTACCACCACACTGTTGGCGTCGAAAACACCTTCTTCGCTCAGTTGTTTGATCCCCTGCATGGCAGCCCCACTGGTATAACCTAGGAAAAGCCCTTCGGTCTTGGCCAATTCCCTTGCGGTATGGGCACTGTCCTCGTCGGTTACCTTGGTAAAGGAATCGATACTATCGAAATCGGTAGCGGAAGGAATCAGGTTTTTTCCCAATCCTTCGATACGGTACGGATAGATCTCGTCTTTGTCCAACTCACGGGTTTCGTGGTACTTCTGTATCACACTTCCATAGGCATCAATACCCAACACTTTAATATCGGGGTTTTGCTCCTTTAGGAAACGGGCGGTCCCAGAGATGGTTCCCCCGGTTCCACTACAGGCCACCAAATGGGTAATCTGTCCACCGGTCTGTTCCCAGATTTCGGGTCCCGTGCTGTGGTAATGGGCATCGATATTAAGTTCGTTAAAGTACTGGTTGATATAAATGGATCCTGGAGTCTCCTTATGAAGCCTCTTGGCTACCTCGTAATACGAACGTGGATCGTCGGCAGGCACGTGTGCTGGGCATACGTGTACCTCGGCACCCATAGTACGAAGCATATCTATTTTGTCTGGTGAAGATTTGGAACTTACAGCCAAAATACACTTGTATCCTTTTAATACACTAACCATGGCAATACTAAATCCTGTATTCCCACTGGTAGTTTCTATAATGGTATCTCCGGGTTGTAAAAGACCTTTTTTCTCGGCCTGCTCCAAGATATACAGTGCAATCCTGTCCTTAGCCGAATGCCCTGGATTAAAGGCCTCTACTTTTGCGTAAAAGTTTCCGGCCATTTGCGAAGTGATGCGGTTTAGCTTAATTAGGGGCGTATTTCCTATAAGTGCCAGCACACTCTCTTGGGCTTGTATGTTCTTCATAAAAGGGATTTTAATTAAAAATCAAGGTATTACCTATCATTTAAATCGGGACAAAGTTACTGCAAATTTTTGAATTACTTTTCAATTCCTTCCATATCCAGAATGAATGCGTAATCCATGGCAATTTCCTTGAGGGCCTCGAAACGTCCCGAAGCTCCCCCATGCCCTGCATCCATATTGGTATGCAATAACAGTACATTGTCCCCAGTCTTCATGTCCCGTAACTTAGCGACCCACTTGGCAGGTTCCCAATATTGTACCTGCGAATCGTGAAGCCCCGTGGTTACTAGCATGTTGGGGTATTCTTTAGACACTACATTATCGTAAGGGGAATACGATTTCATGTAATGGTAGTATTCTTCTTCGTTGGGATTCCCCCATTCGTCATATTCTCCCGTTGTTAGGGGTATGTCCTCGTCCAACATCGTGGTTACCACATCCACAAAGGGTACAGCGGCTACGATACCGTTATAGAGCTCTGGGGCTAAATTTACCACAGCACCCATTAACAATCCTCCTGCAGAGCCTCCAGAGGCATACAAATGCTCTGGGGATGTATATTTTTCTTCGATTAAATACTTGGAAACATCCACGAAATCGGTAAAGGTGTTTTTCTTCTTCAGCAGTTTACCATCTTCATACCAAGGTCTTCCTAGGTATTGCCCTCCCCTAACATGGGCAATAGCATAGATAAATCCGCGGTCCAATAAACTAAGGCGTACGGTAGAGAAATAAGGGTCTATGGTAGATCCGTACGATCCGTAGGCATACTGAAGCAATGGGTTTGAACCGTCTTGCTTCATACCTTTTTTGTATACCAGTGAAACGGGGATTTTGGTTCCATCCTCGGCAGTAGCCCAAACGCGTTTGGATTCGTAGTTTTCCTTATTGAATTTTCCACCCAACACTTCGGTTTCCTTCTTGATCTCCTTCTCCTTGGTTTCCATGTTAAAATCGATCACAGAAGCGGGTGTGGTCAATGAGTTGTAACGATAGCGTAGGATGGGTGTATCGAACTCTATATTCTGCATAGGATACGCCGTATAGGTTTCATTATCGAACGGTAGGTAATAATCTGCTGTGTCGTCCCAACGCTTTATACGGATCTCGTTCAACCCGTTTCTACGTTCATCGACTATCAAATAGTCCTTAAAAATCTCGATATCTTCCAAAAGTACATCGTCCCTATGTGCGATTACTTCTTCCCACTCATCCATTCCTGTAGCATCTTCGGAAGTTTTCATCAGTTTAAAATTCGTCGCACCGTCCTTGTTGGTTACAATGTAAAAATGGTCGTCATAATGGAAAATGTTGTATTCCAACCCTCGCGTTCGGGGTTGAAAGACGGTAAATTCCCCTTCAGGGTTGTCTGCATCCAGAAAGCGGAATTCAGAAGTAAGGGTACTGTAACTTCCAATCACCAAATACTTTCGGCTCTTGGTTTTATAGACATAGGTTCCAAAGGTCTCGTCCTCTTCTTCATACACCAACACGTCATTATCGCTGGCTTCTCCCCGTATATGCTTATAAATCTGGTTGGCCCTAAGGGTTACGTCGTCCTTTCGGGTATAAAACAGGGTTTTGTTATCGTTCGCCCACGTAGAGCTTCCTGTGGTAAGGGGAATGGATTCGTTGAGTACTTCGCCTGTTTCCAGGTTTTTTATGTAAATGGTGTACTTTCTACGGCTTAGGGTATCCACACCATAAGCAATCCATGTATTGTCTGGGCTTACGTTAAGTCCCCGTAGGTTGTAATAGGAATGGTCCTTGGCCATCTCATTTACATTAAAGAGGATTTCCTCTTCGGCATCTAAGGAGCCTTTTTTACGGGAGTAGATAGGGTAATCTTTCCCTGTTTCATAACGAGTAATGTAGTAGTACCCATTATAAAAATAGGGAACCGATTCGTCGTCTTCCTTAATACGTTGCTTCATTTCTTCGAAAAGATCGCCCTGAAACCCTTTTGTATGCTCGGTCATCTTCTCGTAGTAATCGTTTTCACGCTCCAAATAATCGATTACTTCTTCATTTTCCTTGTCATTGAGCCAGTAATAGTTATCTACCCGCACGTCTCCGTGTTTTTCGAGGTTCTTGGCTATTTTATCGGCTTTGGGAGGTGTGATGTTCATAGAGGTTTCGATCGTTTCTTTTTCTTTACAAGAAGCTGCAAAAATAAGGCATAGAACCGAAACAAAAATTATCTTTTTCATTAGGGGTAATTTCTTATTAATAAAATACCAAAGTAGTAAATTTGCACTAAACTTAAAATTTAGATTCATGTTTGGAGACATAATGGGTATGATGGGTAAATTGAAAGAAACCCAAGAAAAAGTGGAAGCCACCAAGAAAAGACTCGATACTGTTTTGGTAGACGAGAGCAGCTCGGACCAACTCCTGAAAGTAACCCTAACCGCCAATAGAACCCTAAAATCGATTACTATAGACGATCGTTTGCTGGAGGATAAGGAACAATTGGAAGACTACCTTATCCTATGAAGTATCAACATGTCGATAACTGAAGAGGGGACCGGCCCCTCCAACGAGCCGACCACTTCGATCAACCCGAAAAAGCCGTCGCCCGCGCCGAACGCCG
>JANQKN010000170.1 GCA_028281065.1 Flavobacteriaceae bacterium
TGCAACGATGTGACTTGAAGGCGGTCGTTTTCGGCTACCGCCATGATGAATTTTCCTTGGGGATTGGTCACCGTTCCTTGTTGCGAAGAAATGTTGTAAATATGAATTCCTTCCAACTCCTCTCCTTTTTCGGTTCGGATTTTCCCATCGATCTCCACCCGCTCTATTTGCTGGCTAAAACCCTGATAAAAAGATACAATGAATAAAATATAAATAAGGTAGTTAGTCTTCATACCATAAAAGTAGGGGTTCATTTCTTAGTAAAATCCTAACGTACCCGCCAAGGTTTTGTTAAATTTGAATCCTATGAAGCACCTCATCATTGCCAGTACCTCCACCGTGTATGGAAGCGGTTATTTGGAATATCTTCTGCCGGATCTTTCCAAATTGTTTTCAGAAACAGAAGAAATCCTTTTTATCCCCTATGCCCGTCCCGGGGGGATATCGCATGAGGCGTATACTGAAGTTGCCGCCAAAGCATTTTCAAAAATCGGGAAAATTGTAAAAGGCCTGCACGAATTCGAAGATCCCATAGCAGCCATACAAAACGCCAAAGGATTATTTACAGGCGGTGGAAACACCTTTGTACTGGTTTCGCAATTGTATAAAAACGGGGTTATGGAGCCCCTTAGACGAGCCATTCATTCCGGGACACCGTATTTGGGTACCAGTGCAGGGAGTAATATCTGCGGCCTTACCATGCAAACCACCAACGATATGCCCATTGTGTATCCGCCTTCGTTTAAAACCTTGGGGATTGTTCCCTTTAATATAAACCCACATTATCTAGATCCTGTTGAAGGAAGCACCCACATGGGCGAAACCCGGGAAACCCGAATTAAGGAATTCCATACCCAGAACCACATTCCCGTGGTGGGATTGCGCGAAGGCAGTTGGCTGTATGTAAAAGGGGAAGAAATATTCCTGAAAGGTTCCCTAACCGCCCGTATTTTCGAACACGGGAAAGCTCCTTATGAGTTGGAAACCGAGAGTTCCGTGGCTTATCTTACTTAGTAATATCTTTTATAAAATGATACCCCTTGGCCACAAAGCCTTGGTTATAATAAAATTTGTGTGAAGGAAAGTTACTTACGTAGGTATTGAGCTCTACCCATCGGCAGCCTTTCCCCAAAGCATGGTCATACACAAACTCCATGAGTCTTTCCCCAATGCCTTGCCCCCGATAGGATTCGTCCACAATAACATGATCCACTTCACAGCTTCTCCCAGCATAATGGCGGGTTTGAAACCACATCCCGCAAACGCCTATTAATTTGGTGTCGTCGTAAATACCAATACACTCGTAGTTCTGCTCGCTCATTTCCAGAATGCGTTCCTTAAGGGTTTCCTTATCGATCCTCCCTTCATTAAGTTGGTACACATATTGTAAAATATCCAAAATAGAAGCAGAAGGAATGATGCGAAAATCGATAACCATAACTCACAAATTAATAGTACTTTTAATTACAGGAATTCCTCGTAGCTTGACTACGGGTTCCGTTAAAAATGTCATTCCGCACTAGATGCGGAATCTTTACGCTAAAGTAAGAAATGAACCGAAAAGATTTTATAAAAACATCGCTTATTGCCAGTGCTGGATGGGGACTGTTTAGTTCCATGTCCCATGGCTTATTTCAAGGAGGTTACACCCGGGATCAACTTATTGGCAAGGGCAATCCGGATATTGCAGGGGATAGCTACACCAGTACCATGCATACCGAAACAGCAAAAGCATTGGAAAAAATGAAAGCTGCTGCTCAAGCAGATGGTATCGCTATTGAAGTAGTATCTGCTTACCGAAGTTTCCAACGGCAAAAGGAAATTTTTGAAGGCAAATACAAACGCTTTACCCAACAGGGTCTTTCTCCCGCCGAAGCCATCGAAAAAATTATCGAATACTCCACCATCCCTGGGACTTCCCGTCACCATTGGGGGACCGACCTCGACCTGATCGATGCCAATGCCCCCCGACCCGAAAGTGTTTTGCAGGAAGAGAACTATCACGGAAAAGGCCCCTACTGCAAACTCAAGGAGTGGATGGATAAGCACGCCGAATCCTTTGGTTTTTACGAAGTATATACCAACAATGCCAACCGCAAAGGGTTTGCCTACGAACCTTGGCATTTTAGCTATGCCCCAGTTTCAATACCTATGTTAAAAGCTTATAAAGAGTTGGATGTAAAGGCCATTTTGCAAGAAGAAAACATCTTGGGACACGAGTATTTTACCGATGATTTCATAGCCAAATATCGAAAAGACAATATTTTAGACATCAACCCAGAATTACTTTAGTAAATTTAGGGGAAGAATTAATACCAACTATCATGAGAGGCAACTGGAAAATCCGAATATTCATAGGTTTGGCCCTAGCGGCTTTTGCTTTTTTTAAATACTGTAACAGTAAGGAAGAGAACCCCTATACAAAAAGAATGCAAGCCATCGCATTAGACCCCCAAGAGGAAATAGCACTGGGTATAAGTTCAAAACCCGAAATGGCACAACAACACGGTGGTTGGCACCCCGACCAAGCTGCCCAGGCTACTGTAGATCGCGTTGGAAACAAATTGGTAGTAAACAGTATGGCAGGAACGAGTGAATACAAAGACAGTTTCGAGTTTCATCTATTGGCAGACGACCGTGCCATAAATGCTTTTGCCCTTCCAGGCGGACAGATTTTTATTACCGCTGCCCTTTATTCCAAACTGGAAAACGAAGACCAATTGGCTGGGGTTTTGGGTCATGAAATAGGTCATGTATTGGGGCGCCATTCCAGTGAGCGCATTGCCGAAGCAGGACTCTGGAAAGATCTATCCACCGCAGGCTCTGTAGGAGCCGATGCAGGGGGAATCGTTGCTAGTATAGGGCAAAACAGATTATTGACCAACGGACGTGGCGACGAACTGGAAAGCGACGATCTCGGGGTACGTTTTATGATAGAGGCTGGTTACGACCCCTACGAAATGATCCACGTCATGGAAATCCTGAAAGCAGCTGCAGGTCCCAATCGTGTGCCCGAGCACAAAAGCACGCATCCCGACCCCGAAAACCGCATCGAGCAAATCAAGGCATCTATAAAGAAGTACGGAAAGTAACAGGTTAATAAAGTGCAAATGCACTTAAAACCTGCAACCGAACTTACTATCTTTGCGCCATGAACAAAAAAGTCCTATTGCTCATCCTAGACGGATGGGGCATTACCCAAAACCCAGACGTTTCGGCCATTGCCAAAGGGAAAACCCCTTTTATGGATTCCCTCCCCCATAAATACCCCAATGCGCAACTACTTACCCACGGTATGAACGTAGGTTTGCCCGAAGGACAGATGGGAAACAGCGAAGTAGGACACATGAATCTAGGAGCAGGACGGATTGTTTATCAAGACCTAGCTAAGATCAATCTAGCTATAAAAAACAACTCCCTGAAGGATGAATCTACGATTCAAGAGGCCTTTCAATATGCCAAAAAAGAAGGCAAAAAAGTACACTTTCTAGGATTGCTTTCCGATGGCGGTGTGCACTCGCACATAAACCATCTAAAAGGTATGCTGAATGTAGCCAATGAAAATGAACTGAAAGATGTTTTTGTCCATGCCTTTACCGACGGTCGTGATGTAGACCCAAAAAGTGGGTTGGGTTTTGTTGAAGAAATTCAACAGCACATGAACCAAACCACAGGAAAACTAGCCTCCATTATAGGCCGGTATTTTGCCATGGATCGGGACAAACGTTGGGAGCGGGTAAAAAAAGCCTATGACCTTATTGTTCATGGAAAAGGAGCAGCTATCGAAGATCCCCTGCAAGGTGTGGCAGCTAGCTATGACAGTGGTGTAACCGACGAATTCATAGAACCCTTGGTGGTTACCGAAAATGGCGCTCCTGTTGCAACTCTTTCCGAAGACGACGTGGTTGTCTTTTTCAATTTTAGGACAGACCGCGGAAGGGAATTAACCGAGGTTCTCACCCAAAAGGACTTCCCCGATTTCGGCATGAAAACCATTCCGTTGTACTATGTTACCATGACCAACTACGACGATACCTTTCAAGGAATCCGCGTAGTATACGATAAAGAAAACATTCAGGACACACTGGGCGAAACCTTGGCAAATGCTGGCAAAACCCAAATCCGAATTGCCGAAACCGAAAAGTACCCGCATGTCACTTTTTTCTTCAATGGAGGTCGTGAAGAGCCCTACGAAGGCGAAAAGCGTATTCTATGCCCTTCACCCAAAGTTGCGACCTACGATCTACAGCCCGAGATGAGCGCTTATGAAATCCGGGATAAAATCATCCCAGAAATAAAACAGCAAACCGCTGACTTTATCTGCCTCAACTTTGCCAATCCAGATATGGTTGGCCATACAGGGGTCATGGAAGCCGCCATGAAAGCTTGTGAAGTTGTAGATCAATGTTCCCAAGAAATAGTAACAGCTGCCTTAGCGCAAGGCTACGCCACCTTGGTTATTGCCGATCACGGCAATAGCGAAACCATGAAAAACCCAGACGGTTCGCCCCATACAGCGCATACCACCAATCCAGTCCCGCTTATTCTGGTAGACAAAGACATTAAGTTTATTAAAAATGGTATTTTAGGGGACATTGCGCCCACCATACTAAAAATGATAGGGGTGGCGCAACCCGAAGCAATGACACAAGAAGCTTTAATTTAAAAAACAATACAATGAAATACATACTAACTTGTTTGGTTCTCATATCCCTTATCGCTTGTAAATCCAATACCGAAAAGGAAGCCGTAGAAGAAACAACCCAAGAAGAAATTGTAGAAGGAATACCTACCGATGGCATCAACACCCGCGTACCCGACGAAGAAGACGGAGGCGAAATGTTGTTGGGAAAGATAAACTGTAAAGGGCTTCAGGAAGAACCCTTCAAGGAGTGGTTTACCGAAAACTACAACGGTCACGTTTTGGATTCTATTTTAATGGACAGTCTAAAGCCACTTTTAAAGGATGTGAAGATCACCACCTTTATGGGAACTTGGTGCGAGGACAGTCAACGGGAAGTACCAGCGTTGTTCAAAATATTGGATGAAGTGGAGTACGAAGACGATGCCATCAGTTTGGTAGCCGTTAACCACGAAAAGACTACCCCACAGGAATTCGAAAAGGATCTGAACATAGAATATGTCCCTACCATCATTATCTATAATAAAGATGGGGAAGAAATGAACCGAATTGTTGAATATCCTCAGCAAACACTGGAGAAAGACCTACTTACTATCCTTAAGGGAGAACCTTATAAGCATGCTTACGAAGAATAGGTTTCGTAAGAAGATTCTTCGTAATTTTGTGGATTCAACAATCCCCTTATGATCAAAGAAACTATAACCATTGCTGTGGATTTCGACGGCACTATCGTGGAAGACGATTATCCCAACATTGGAAAGCCCCAATTATTTGCTTTTGAAACGCTTAAAAAGCTTCAAGACCAAGGGCATCGACTTATTTTATGGACCTATAGACACGGAAGACCCTTGGAAGAAGCCGTAGCTTTTTGCAAGGAAAACGGAATTACGTTTTATGCCGTGAACAAAAGTTTTCCCGAAGAGCAATACGAAACCAAATACAGCAGGAAGATTAATGCAGATGTTTTTATAGACGACAGGAATTTTGGTGGTATGGTAAGCTGGGGGGAAATCTATCAGAAAATCATTGGCGAAGCAAAGCCTATGAATGTGAAGAGAAAAAAGAAAAAAAACTGGTTCGGCTTTTAGTATGATTATTACAAAAACAAGAGAAGAAATAGAATTAATGCGTGAGAGCGCCTTGGTAGTTTCCAAAACCTTGGGAATGCTTGCCAAAGAGGTAAAACCTGGTGTTACCACAAATTACCTGGACAAAATCGCGGAAGAGTTTATTAGGGATCAAGGAGCTGTTCCTGGTTTCCTGGGACTGTACGGTTGCCCCTCGACCCTGTTGACCAGTGTAAACGAAGCCGTAGTGCACGGCCTCCCTACCGACAAACCGTTGGAAGAAGGAGACATCGTAGCCATAGATTGCGGTGCCATCAAGAACGAATTCTATGGCGATCATGCCTATACCTTCGAGGTGGGAGAAGTAGCTCCCGAAACCAAGAAATTACTCCAGGTAACCAAAGAATCCCTTTACATCGGAATCAGACAGCTCGTGCTAAACAACCGTGTGGGCGATGTAGGCTATGCCATACAAACCTACTGCGAGTCCTTTGGTTATGGTGTGGTACGCGAGCTCGTAGGTCACGGATTGGGCAAAAAGCTGCACGAAGATCCCGAAATGCCTAATTACGGAAGACGTGGAAGGGGTAAGAAATTTGTAGAAGGAATGACCGTTGCCATAGAACCCATGATCAATATGGGAACCCATCGTGTAAGCCAGTTGAAGGATGGATGGACCATCGTCACTAAAGATGGTAAACCCAGTGCTCATTTCGAGCACAACATCGCCATTGTGGACGGAAAACCCGAACTACTATCTACCTTTGGTTATGTATATGAAGCCCTGGGGATACAAAGTGACGAGGAGAACGAATTCAGGCAAAATGAATTGGTCTTATAGCAATGCTATGCAACGAATTGCAAAGTTTTTCCTGAACCTTATCCCAAGACCCTTACTCATACGTATTAGTTATGTACTGCGTCCTTTGATGGCGCTTTTTCTAAGGGGAAAAAAATACAC
>JANQKN010000201.1 GCA_028281065.1 Flavobacteriaceae bacterium
AGTAAATTTACCCTATGGAACCCTCTTTCCCCATACGCAAGATTATTCATGTGGATATGGATGCATTTTATGCCTCGGTGGAGCAACTGGACGACTCCCCTTTTGCTACTTCCCCCTACAGCAATGGGTTTGCCCTGCAAACTGGGGTCGTCCAGTTGCTCCACCGAGGCATAAAATGCATCCATATCCACATGAATAATCTTGCGTATGGGGAAAGAGGGTTCCATAGGGTAAATTTACTATCTTTAAAATACAATGAACCTCAACCAAGTTACTGTTCCTTCCAGAGATGTCCCCAAGGCCATTTTGTTTTATAAACAACTGGGCTTAAAGCTTATTGTGCATACCCATGATAAGTATGCCCGTTTCGAATGTCCAGAAGGGGATAGTACGTTTTCCATCCATTATGTAGAAGAACTACCCAAGGAAGGCGTTTCGGTGTATTTTGAAGTGAATGATGTTGCCGAAAAGGTAAAGGAATTGGAGCAAAAAGGAATTGTTTTCGAAACTGAAGTTAAGGAACAATCCTGGTTGTGGACCGAAGCCCGCTTGCAAGACCCCGATGGTAACAGCATTATTATTTATTATGCCGGTGAGAACCGAAAAAACCCACCTTGGCGTATCTTAGACCCATGATAGAAATTGAACGTAAATTTTTGGTCACCTCCAACGAGTACAAGGAAGAAGCCCATTCCCAAACCCAATTGAAGCAAGGCTATCTAAACAGTCATCCAGAACGTACTGTCCGTGTTCGTATTAAAGGGGATTCCGCTTTTATGACCATAAAGGGGAAATCGAATGACACTGGCACTTCCCGTTTTGAATGGGAAAAGGAAATCCCTGTTAATGAAGCAGAATCCTTAATGCAGTTGTGCGAAGAGAGAATTATCGAAAAAGTACGTTATGAAGTCAAGGTGAAAAACCATATTTTTGAAATAGACGAGTTTTTTGGTACCAATACAGGATTGGTCATTGCTGAGGTAGAACTTACCCATGAAAATGATGATTTCGAACGGCCCCATTGGCTTGGCAAAGAGGTTACAGGTGATGAATGTTATTACAATTCACAATTAAGCAAACAACCGTATACATTATGGAAAAACAAAGATTGAAAGGAATTGCCAACTATTTAGCGGCATTAGTATTGATGATTGCACTGGTTGGGTGTAAGCATGAAGGGAAAGAGCATGACTATGACCACGATAATGGAAATGATCACGATACAGAACATGCCGTGCATGAGGTAGATGAGAAAACAAAATCTGTAGCACAGGAAATCAAGGAATTGAAGGAAGCGGGCTTTCAGATTTTCGAATATATGGATGAAAAAACAGGGGATACCATTATCATGCAACAATACTTTTTGGCTTTTCTAAAAAGGGGGCCAAATCGTTCCCAAACCAAAGAAGAAGCCGATAGCCTTCAAGGGCTTCATATGGCGCATTTAGGTAGAATGTATGAAGAAGGGTATGCCGATATTTCAGGACCTTTTGGAGACGATGGCGACCTTAGGGGAATCACGATTTACAATGTGCCTACCTTACAAATGGCCGATAGTTTGGCGAATATGGACCCATCGGTACAAGCAGGGCGATTGGAGATCGAAGTGAAACCGTGGTGGGCTGCAAAAGGATTCCCGTTACGCTAAAAAACTAAAGCTTTTTGGTATACAATTGACCTTGATTTCCAATAGTGATTATCCATTCTGAACCGTCTGGAGAAGGTAAAATGATCCCTTTACTTATTTCCCTAATACGGATATACCCATTTAGGTCTAATGATTCCCTGGGGTTTGTATTACCAATACCAACGCCTCCCCCATTTCCAGGACCATTTAGACCATCACAGACATCACCAAAACCGTCGAGATCTGTATCTAATTGATCATTATTGGCATCGATTGGGCAATTATCACAAGCGTCCCCGATTCCATCCCCATCTGTATCTTCTTGGTTGGGATTAGATACTTCTAGGCAATTGTCGCTACTGTCATCTTGCCCATCGCCATCATCGTCATCACAAGAGCTGAAAATTTCGCCAATGGAATTGCAGCCCGATGAATTATTAGAAATTTGAGCATTATTCTGTATCCAACCTTTACCTTGGAAATAGTTTAAAACAATACAACAATCTGAAAGCGAGGAATTATCCTGAATGATTAAACTGGCTCCTATATAGTTTAAGTTTTCTAAAAAGGAAATGTCTGTTAACGTATTATTGTCGGTTATATTCATACTTAAGCCTGTAGACTCTATCCCAATATCAACTATTTGTTGTAATGCAGGATTGGAGGATATTATAAAACTCCTCCCCGTAAATTTTAGATTTTGTAATCCAGAGATATTTTGTAATTGATCATTTCCAGATACGATTAAATCCCTTTCTACTTTTATAACACCTTCCAACCCATCCAGGTTTTGTAATGCAGGATTGTTTGTAATCCTCAATCTAAGATTCGTAGAGGGCTCTGTGGTAAAACTAGACAAGCCTAGAAGTGTAGTAAGTTGGGAGCCTCTAATTTCAAATTCGTTAAAGGAACCATTAAAAGATGATAGGTCTAATTCATTTAAATTGGGCTCATCCATGAATAAATAATTGTCAAGATTGAAAGGATTTTGTTGCGATATGATAACGGTATCATCCAGGATTGATTCTAACAGGGGTAATCTTACAGATTCTATAGAACCATTTTCCCTAAAAACAATTCCACCTTCTAGTGAAGTAATGTTGGGGAAAAATACATTTGTCAGGTTTTGGTTGTTTGACCCGCCTAAAGAGGTTAATGATTGAAGGTTTAAAAAAATTAAATCCGTAATGTTTGGACAATTCCTTAGAGTGATCCCTCCAGAAATATTTTCAATCTGATCTATCCCGAGGAGGGTAGAACTACTGATTTGATCTATTATAACAAAGCCATTAACCTCTGTAATAAAAGACAGTCCTGATAGATCTGTTACAGATAGGTTGTTTATGATAAGATTTCCATCAATAGTGTTGCATGTAGGATTGGGAGCAGTATGTGCAACAACAAAAGCATCAACATCTGTTTGTGAAGAAAGTGTAACATCTCCTGTGCCGCAATTTTGAGAATATATCAAGCCTGAAAAGAACAGGCCTAGAAAGAGCAAAATATTTTTCATAGAGCATTGTTTTTTATTGCTTTACGAAAATATCTGGCAGTTCCTACATATAATATTTTACGTGAAGATTAATTTTTCACGTGAAATTTTAATTGCTATTGTATTTGGAATATATGGCAAAGAAATGTTCAGCATATGTTGGGGTTATTGGTAAGTGCTTTTTATTAACGGCGATACTATTTTCTATTTCGTTTACAGTTAATTTAGATTTCACATTTACTATATATTGCCCATTAACCCTTACAAAATAATCTGGCAATTTAGATAATATGGTTTTTAGGGATTCCCGTTTGTAATAAGAGTTATTTTCTTTATCCACGACCCTGGCATAGTTGGCTTTTACTTTTTTTCGTGTAGAATTTTCTTTAATGGTAGTGATTTCTACAATATCGTCCGTATTAATTTCGATTGCTTTTTTTTGGTTTGAAGTCTCATTTTCAGAAGCGATGGATTTATAGTCAACATAAACCCGCATTTTATCATAGTACAATAAATTACCTTCGTTCAATATTTTATTAATTTGGGTTTCCTCACTTTTTATATAAAATCTCTTTTTAAAAAGAACAAGTAATACACCTATTACTAGTATAGGTAACGCATAATAATGCCATTTAACCCTAGGACTAACCTTCTCGGTCGATTGGGAAGCTTGATCCTTATTTTTTCTTGAATTAATCTCAAGAAGGTACATCTCCCTTATTAAATCCTTTGATTGGACGGTATCTTTAATTATTACCAGTTCCCTTAGGCAATCATTTTCTTTTGCTAACTCCCCAAGTGCTTTATAAATTTTGCATTCCATTTCCCTGATCAACAATTCTTTTCGATAATCAGAATTTTTTTTCAAGAACGAGAGGCTCTTTACGATGGCTTTTTCTGCAGCTTCAAAATCGTCTTTAGCATAGTGAATCCTAGATTCTAGATAGAAATTATCCCCTTTTAAATAAGAAAATAGATTTTTATTGAAAATCAAGTCTTTGGCTTGGTAGTAAGAAGACTCAGCATTATTAATCTGATTTAAGGACAGATATACTTCTCCAAGTCTATTTTTAATGTAGGCAATTGTAGGAGAGAATTTTGTGCTTTCGTATAGCTTTAAACTTTCCTTAAAGTAGATTAATGCCTTTTTATAGTTGTTTTTAGAATAATATACATCTGCAATAAGGGTATGTAGGCCGGCCCTGGTCTTTATAGTAGAATTGTTAATAGGAATCTCCGGAAGTGCTTCGTTGTATTTTTTTAGCGCATTTTCGTAATCCCCTAAATAAAAATAAAGCTCTCCAAGTTTTCTAAGTATATCTGTCTTTCTTTTTATCGGAAGCCCTTCAGATAGCCTCAGGCCATTTTGTAAATGTAAGTATGCTTGATCATATTTTAACTCATTCATTAAAATTCTGGCAAGACCATATTCTGCCCGGCACATCATATTATTATCTACGTCGAGTGTTAGTATCTTTCTATAATAAAACCTTGCTGAATCTCCAGCATAGGGGAACCCCCGAAACTTATTATAAAAATTGGCTCTATCATAATATGCAAAGCCTAGTTCTTTGACGTGATTTTTAAAATGATTTAAAGCAACTCCATTGTACTTCAAAGCATTTATACTATCTAAATCACTATAGGCTAAGAGCGCTTTATATTTAAATAAAATTCCAAATGATTTTTTCGAGCTTGATTCTTCTATAGTCTTTTCAAAAACTTCGATCGTTTTTTTTAGGTCATCATATTTATTATAATGTTTTTGTAGTCCAACTAAATATTCTAATGAAGCAAGACTGTCTTTCTTGCTCTTAGCGTTCTTCATTACTGCAGTGATGCTGTCTAATTTATTTCCGTAGAAAGTTGATTGAGCTAGAAGTGAGTAATTCAAAAAAAGCGATAAAATGCATAACCATTTAACCATACTAATAAATTTAGTTTGAAATGTAGCCAATGGGCTTAATACAAGGAGGGGGGATATAGGCTTTTTTTAATAAAAAGTACTTCTATATATGTTTTGTAAATTCCAGAAAGACATTAAAAAACAATCACCTATACACTCAGTACTAAACAAAGATACTATAGTGAGATAAATAGTTTCATAGACTTCAAGTTTAAAAAAGATCCATTTTAATTATAACTGAAACCGTGGTGGGCTGCAAAAGGATTCCCGTTACGATAAGACCGCTTTTATTTTTCTGATTTCAACCGCACTGGAAAACCCTTTGCTGGAGGAATACATTAAATCTTTGGAATTACCCAAAGTTGTTTTTTGCGTGGCCGAAGTATGAATCATCTGAAAGCCTGCTTTTTTAAATTGAAACACGTTTTGGGAGGTAATTCCACCCCCAGGCATAACCTGAAGCTTTCCGCCACTTATTTCCTTAAATTTTTTCAACAAGGATAGTCCTTGTTCGGCAGTGGGTTTTCCCCCAGAGCTCAATACCCGTGTTACTTCTAGTTCGATGAGACCTTCAAAAAGTTGTTTAGGGTTTTTGGCTACATCTATAGCACGGTGAAATGTAAATTCCATTCCTTGGGAAACTTCCAAAAGGCGTTGTGTAGCAACCATATTTAAATCACCTTCAGCCGTTAAAACACCAGTTACAACCCCAGTACAGCCCATAGCTTTGCAAAAGGCGATGTCCCGCTCCATACCTTGTAATTCATCTTCCGAATAACAGAAATCACCACTTCGGGGGCGTATAAGGACATGGGTTTCAATATCCAATTCACCTACTACTTTTTCAATAAGTGCATACGATGCGGTAATTCCCCCTACGGGAAGGTTTTCACACAATTCAATACGGTTGGCCCCTGCCTTTTGGGCAATTTGGGCACTTTCAAATCCATTGGCACATATTTCGAGGATCATAAGGGGTTGGGTTTCCCCCCTTGAGGGGGGGTTAGGGGGGTGTAATTCCCCAAGTTCAATAATCTTTTCACGAATTGACATTTCCACACTAAACATATCTTTTTTTACTTCTTCATCACTAAACCTTAGAAAATGTACACCATACCTTTCCAGTCTGTTTTGTCGATGCTTGTCCTCAAAATATTTAAAGTTGTGGCTATTCCCGTCAATTTCAATAGCTAGCTTGAGTTCATGGCAATAAAAATCAACAATATAATTCAACATAGGTACTTGTCTATGAAATTGAACACCAAAGCTTCGTTGTTTTATTTTTTGCCAGAGCAATACTTCACTGAGAGTACTGTTTTTTCTGAGCTGCCGTGCGAAATTTCGCAAATAAGGTTGGTATGGAATGATTTCGTTCTTCATGATTTTACACCCCTGTAGTCCCCTCAAGGGGACACTTACTCAATAACAATTTCGTCAATAAAAGTCCAAGCTTTATGACCTTCCCCTTGACTTCCTTTTGGGATGGTTCCATAATTGGGGATTGTTAATGTCATTTTCTTAGTTACAACCTCGGGATCGTCAGACACTATTAAATCTACTATAGCTATGTTTTCATCTTCGGAAGGAACTACCCGCGAAAGTGTTGATACGAGTCGCCCATCTTCCAATTGAAGTGAAAGCGATGCTGTTGGAGGCGCATAAATCCATTGTCCGTTAGCATCGTAGAACCTCGTCGTGACTTTTGAAATTTTAGTGGCTTTTGGCAGTGTAATGACAATCTCCAAATCATCCCCCCAAAACCC
>JANQKN010000084.1 GCA_028281065.1 Flavobacteriaceae bacterium
AAACAGTATGAACCCTGTAGAAAAGCTCTGTTTTATCGGTATGCGGGGTATGGGGGCTTTGGAGTTTGAACCGGCACAGATTCGGGCAGGAGCCCAAACCTTTTCGTTGGAATTGGACAGTTTGGTAGCCGTGGCCAAAAAGATGCTTCATGAGCGCGAAACCTTTTTAACCAACCTAAACAAGGACGAGGAAAAAGCCATGATGGAAATATTGAAGATTGGTACCTCGGCTGGAGGGGCACGTCCCAAGGCCATTATTGCATACAACCCAAAAACGGGGGAAGTAACCTCTGGGCAAGGCGATGTACCCAACGGCTTCGAGCATTGGCTGCTTAAGTTGGATGGTGTAAGTGGCGAGCAATTTGGAGAAAGTGCTGGATGGGGACGGGTAGAATATGCCTATTACCTCATGGCGAAGGATTGTGGGATCCAAATGAATGAGTGTCAACTCCTGGAAGAAAACGGAAGGGCACATTTTATGACCAAACGTTTTGACAGGGAAGGCAATACCAAACACCACATCCAATCCCTATGCGGTTTGCAGCACTACGATTTTAACGATATGTACGGGTACAGTTACGAACAGCTGTTCCAAACCATGCGGATCCTTCGGTTAACCTACCCAGAAGCCGAAGAAATGTTCAGAAGGATGGTTTTTAACGTACTGGCGACCAATTACGACGACCACACAAAGAACTTTTCTTTTATCATGAAGAAGAACGAGTCATGGCGGTTATCCCCAGCTTATGACCTCTGTTTTTCGTTCGATCCCACCAACCATTGGGTAAGCCAACAAACGTTGAGTGTGAATGGGAAAAGGCTTCAAATTACAAGAGAAGACCTAATGACATTGGCTAAGGACAATAACATTAAAAAAGGGGAGAAGATCATAGGTGAGATCAACAGCATCGTTAAGTCATGGAATCTATATGCCGAACAGGCCCAAGTAAGGCAGGATCTAAAAGAAAGGATCCATACCCATCTCAATACGCTATAGAAGTGTGGGAGAAGCGGAATGGTAATTTTTGCAATGGATTCACGACCAAGACGACGATAAAAACAAAAAGCCCATGACTGGGCAAACGTAACAAACAAAGTAAGAGATGATTGAAAAATTAGTAGCCTTTTTCAAAAGACCGAAAGAAGAAACACAAGGCAACGCCCCAGAAGGGTATTGCCCCAACTGTTGGGGAAGTCAGGAGTATGACAACGAAATCCGTGAAATGTATGAGGACAAGCAGGTTGATGTTAATAACCACGAAGCCAACCACGCGTTTATTCAGGATTTTGTGGTAACCCATCTTAACGGTATCCATCTTAAAAAAGGAGATACCAGTTTCGAATGCCCAACCTGCCATTTAAAAATTCCAAATGCTTAGATAGTAATTACAGAAGTATTCAATTTCATTTATAGATTTGTAATAAGGATAACCCAACCAATGGGTTAGACTTTAAACAATCTGAGTATTGAATAGTTCGTCTAGGCTTACCAGCATACATACACAAGCAAGGCAAAACCGATGGCTTTGGTACTTCTCTATTTTCTGTAGGGTTGTGTTGGCTTTGGGCTTTATTCCTGCGGGGCTTACCAAAATCATGGGTGAACGCTTTGCCAGTGGGCTATCCGTAACCCATCCCATGGGAAACTATTTGGAGGCCCTGCACCACACGGGCTACTATTATACCTCCATTGGTATTGTACAGGTATTGGCAGCCCTGCTTTTGCTGATACCTCGTACCGTTACGCTGGGTGCCCTGCTGTATTTGCCCATCATTCTCAACATTTGCATCCTTTCCTATGCCGTTCGGTTCGATGGTTCCTTCGTTTCCGCCCCTTTAATGCTTCTTGCCAATTTGTATGTCCTTTTCTGGAATTACGATAGGCTCCGGTTTATCCTTCCCTTCAAAACAACCGATAGCAACGTTTTGGTTCAAAAGCCCAAAAAATACAGCAACCGGTTTCCGTGGCTGTTTTTTACCGGGGCCCTCACAACCACAGGCGCTCTTGTCCTCTTTTTTATATATGGTCACGAAGTTATGCCTAGGAATTCGTTGTCTGAATGCAACAAGCAGTTTGTTGCTACCCCGCATGAGCAAATAGGGAAGGAGTTTTGCGAATGTATTCACATACGGGGACAAGACCTAGATACTTGCTTGGAAACCTATCAAAAAGCCAAAAAATGAAAAAGAGAAACGTCACCAGGTCCCTTCTTTTTATTGCACTGCCTATAGGTTTGCTGTTTTTTCTTTTTCTGTATTCCCAAGAAGACAATCCAGAAACCCCTGTCTTGGAAACAGAAACCATTCCCGCCAAGCAAAAGGGGGTTCATGACTTTGGAATTAACAATACCACAGATTTTGAGCATTTAAGACGTATGAACGTTGAGTGGGTTGCCTTGGTACCTTGGGGGTTTCAAAAAGATTACGATGGCTCCGTTGTAAGTCATCACCACAAGGATAGCCTGTATATGGAGCAGCACAACAAAAATTGGCTTGACAAAATGAACCAAGTGCGTAATGCAGGCTTTAAAATATTTGTAAAACCACACGTTTGGATCAATGAACCTACCGAAGGTACCTGGCGCTCCAATATTTTCCCCAATAGTGAAACCGATTGGGAATCGTGGAAGGCCAGTTATCGCCATTTCATTATACGGTATGCTAAGATTGCTGAACAGGCACAAGCTGAAATGTTTTGCATAGGGGTTGAGTTTTCTAGGCTTTCTGTGGAAAAGCCCGATTTTTGGAAGGAACTCATTAAAGAAGTGAAAAGTATCTATTCGGGAAAACTTACCTATGCCGCTAATTGGCACGAAGAGTATGAAAAAATCACTTTTTGGGATCAGTTGGATTACATAGGAATTCAAGCTTATTTCCCATTGGTGGATCATGAATACCCCAGTGTAGAAGAAATTTCCGAAGGCTGGAATCGCTATTTGCCTACCATGGAAGCTGTTTCCAATCGATTTGACAAAAAAATACTGTTTACCGAAATGGGTTACAAAAGTACTTCCGATGGGGCTATGAAGCCTTGGGAGTGGGTCGATGACCCTTATAATCCTGACTATCGATTTTCTGCTGAAACCCAAACGCATTCATACGAAGCCTTTTTTAATACCGTTTGGCCCAAAAAATGGTTCACAGGCGCTTATATTTGGCAAGTCCGCAGTGATTTTGTAGTAGATAGCACTGCCAACAACAAAGATTTTACCCCTCAGGGAAAACCTGCAGAGAAAATAATAACAGAGGGTTTTAAGTAATTTGAAGCAATAAAGGGTATGTTTTTTGAAGGAATTAATCGTATTATGAAATCATTCCAAAATATACTTTCCTCAATTGTATTGCTTGCCCTTTTACTTGTTGGTCCATATGCCATCTCTCAATCCAAAGCCGAATTGATAGATTTTCATTCGAGCGAATGCGAAGGGGTGTATTATGAAAACATCCGAAGATTACAGAACCGCATCGTAGAAATCGACAAAACAGAGGAATACCATTTGTATAAAATTTTTGTGGTTACCCATTGCGGTGGAACAGAACAAGGAAGAGTAATATTGAAAAACGACACCCTGAATTTGTCCTATATCGGAACCATAAAAAAAGAAATCGTAGTGGTGGAAAGGGTAAACGATTCCATCGAAATAGTAAGAGAAGAATGGGCAGAAACCATCGCCGATTGTGATTGTGCTTTTAGCCTAAGCTACAGCATTAAAGGGATGGAAGATAAAGACTACGTAGTACTGGCAAACGGGAAACGAATCTACCAAACCCAACATAAATACAAAATAACAAGGAGAAAGCCCTCTTTCGATGTGGTTGGCAATGACACCATAAATTATGTAGACATTTATGGTTTAAAGCAAGGACTCCATGTTTATAACAAGAAAGACGGGAAACCCCACGGAAGGATTGTATATAAGGACAATCAAAAAATATCGGGCCTCGCGGCAACCTATTACGATTTTGACGGCTACGAAAAGGTAGAAACCTTTATGGAACACGGGGAATATACAATCCGTAAATACTACAACAACGGAAAGTTGATTAAAACCTGCGATACCGATGGTACTTTCGATGAGGGAACCAATTGCACATATGACAAGCAAGAATAACCGCCTTCACATAAATTCTTCAACACACTTTATAGATTACTCACTCAAATACCCCTTTGGCTCAAGCTAAAAGGAGATTACCTCAGTTGTGTTTTAAATCCCCTGCATATACATCTAAGTTAGAGGGAACTTTAAAAATAGAGACTATGAAAACACGACACACCTCAACACAACAGCAAATGCTAAAACCTTTTGGCTTTTTGGCCTTGTTCATGATCCTATCCCTTTTTGCCTCTCCATTATATGCCCAAAGCGAAGGGCAAGTAGTTTCCGGAGTGGTAAAAAGCACCGATGGTCCTTTATTGGGCGCCACCATTGTATTGAAAGGAACCTCCGTAGGCGTGGTTTCCAACGAAAACGGGGAGTTTACCTTTCCGCAGGAACTACAGGCAAACGACGTTCTGGTGGTGAGCTACTTGGGTTATGAAAATGCAGAAGTAACCATTACTTCCAATACTACCTATGTGGAGCCTTTCCTAAAAGACGATCCCATCGTCATCGTGGCAGCCTTGCGGATGAAAGAATCCAACAAACCCTAATAGGAATAGCTAACTTTCCCTAGAATGAAACATTTCATTCACATACTAATCTTCACCTTTGTACTGTCTGTACAAGCCCAAAGGAGCGATTTTAGTGAAATCGACTTCTGGAGGGCCGAGTACATTGCTAAGGGGTATGAAGGTGAAGAATTAAACCAAATGCCCATGATGGTACACGAGATAACCACACAGTTAAACACCGATGTGGAACGTTTTCGGGCCATCTATTACTGGGTATGCCATAACATAAAGGGCGATTACTACCTCACTACGGAGAATGACGAGGTACGCAAAAAACTAAAGGACGATCCAGAAGCCTTGCAGCAATGGAACCACCAATTTAAAAAGAAGGTGGTAACAAAACTGTACAACGAAAAGAGAACCCTTTGCACGGGCTATGCCTACCTCATAAAACAATTTGCCAATCTGGCGGGATTGGAATGCGAAATGGTGTATGGCTATGGCCAGACCATTAAGGCCAAGTTGGACGAACTGGACACGCCCAATCACACCTGGAACGCCGTAAAACTGGATGGCAAATGGTACCTATGCGATGCCACCTGGTCCAGCGGGACAATAGATGTCTCCAACTATACGTTCGAGTTTAATTACGACAACACTTTTTTCCTCATGGAACCCTCGCAATTTGCGGAAAGCCATCAACCTGTAGATAAAAAATGGCTGCTGGAAGAAAACCAAGTACCCTAAGGGGAAATTGTGTAATTTGGGAACTATTGATCTACTAAACCATCCATATATGAAACAAATACTGATACTAATAGTTACACTTTTTGGATTCAACGCTGTTCAAGCCCAGGATTTCGATATAGAAGACTTCAACAAAAAGACCGAGACGGCTTATTGGCTTTTCGATTATGATTTGGTGGCTTGGTTTTCCACCGATACCCTAATGACGAGGGATAAAGAACGGATCAATAGGTTGGGTAGGGAATGGTTTTGTTTTCAGGATGCTACAGATACATGGCACTCCGTATATGGAAAGTACGAAAATGGAAAGTACGACCAGGTTTTTCATTTCATTGTAAAATCGCAAAGCGAGGTGATAGAAACCGACGAACAAATAGATCCTGCTTTTTTAAACAGGCATGGAAAAGCCTTGGCAAGGGCTTTTGAGGAGATGAAACCTATTTATGAGTCGACGTCCATTCAGTTTAACCACTACATAAAGGAAAACGAAAGGGGGAATATGGATGTTTATATTTTTCCTGCGTTTCAGCCCAGTAGGACAGCGGTGTATGGAGGTGAGTTCGTGTATGAAATTTCACCCCAAAACGAAATCGTTAAAGACGAGAGCTATTACAAGGGTAAGTTCTTGGGGTTCGAAGTAGGGGAGCCTAGGGAAATATGGCTGGACTTCATGGAAAAAGAAAAACCAACCTTAGGGAGTGTTTTCTTTGCCTGGTATTACAAGGACTATTTTACCAAAATCAATATCGACAACAAAACTAGCTTTTCATTACCCTTCAAGACAGAAGACGGTTATACATGGATGAATGTAATAAAAGACCCTGAAGACGAAAAGAAGAAGAAATGATAAACTACTGATTTTAATTACTCATCATTTGAAAAAAATAGTAAACATATCCTTTACGCTTTTTGCTGTCGCTTGCCTATCGTTCTTTATGTATGGTTTTGTCGTAGCTCAATTTTTTGGAGAGACCTCTGGGGATTTGGGATTTAACGAACAAGAAATTATCCCTCAAGGAAGAATGACTTACGGGCTGTACTTTGCCGAATTTGGAGGGCGAATGCAAAACCTACCTGTTGAGATAGTGATCTCAGGAAATAAGATCACGGTTTACAATAACAAAGAGAACCCGTTAACAGGAGGGGAAATAATCACTGAAGGTACCTTAATGAAACACACATCAGGCACATGGATCATTGGGAAAACCGAAGCCGATCGCTATGCCGAAGAAATTGGCGGATGTGTTGGAGTGATCCCCATCTATTTTGAAACAAAAATAATAGAGTGGTGTTGAAGCATATTAACCCACATAAGTTCACAAAAAGCTGGCTTCTTCTAGTGGTTGGTATGTTGCTTTCTTTTTCAGTCTGTGCACAAAACGACCATTTGGAACCCGTAGAAAGTATTTTTGATCATTATAACCTTAGATTCAAGTATTACTCAAAGATACGCACGGTATTAATGGACGGCATGTCTCCCTATCCCGAGGTTCGGTTTTTGGTCGTTCCCTCTTTTTCAGCAGAAAAGGTTGTTTCCATAGAAGTTGAGGATGGGAATTACTATATAATTTATCATGAAATGGAAGAGAGCATATGGTACACAAAGAAGAATCCAAAACAGATTAAAGTCCGCAAGAAGAAAGTTGAAATTACAAAATCCGATATGTTGCTTTTTCAAGAATTATTTAAACAAGCCATAAGAAACCGAAAGTATCCCGATGAAGAATTTTGGGGGAGCGATGGGACTAATTTTTATTTTTCGGTAGCAGACAAAAGACTAAAAACGGGAACCGTTTGGTCTCCAAGTTGGGGAACCAAAATGAGAAGACTTGTCGAAATTGGAAATATGCTGATACGATTGGCTAAAGACACAGATTCTGGGGAATTAGCCTCCTTGAGTGTAAAACAGAAAGAAGAGATCATGTTATTATCAGCTGAAATCGAATAATAGAACGGTGCTAAAAACCGTTTAGAAATAAAGTAAACCAACCCATGAAACCCCTAAACTATTTAGTATGTTTTTTTGTTTTTGCAAGCCTGCTTTTAAGTTGCAAAAACGACCCCGAAAAAGCATCCGTAACCAAGGAATCTTCAATAGTATCTTTACAAATGGATTCCTTGCAGGCAGTGCTCTTACAGATTCAAAAAGAAAACCCCTTGGTGGGCTATGGCGTTGCTATAGTTAATGCGGACTCCGTCGTGTACCAAAACGGCTTTGGCTTTTCCAATCTGGAAACAGAAGCCCCGTATACCACAAAGACCGTACAGCCTTTGG
>JANQKN010000173.1 GCA_028281065.1 Flavobacteriaceae bacterium
ATATAATTTATGGGAAGGGATAATAAAGAAACAATAGCATAAATACCTGTACCTATAAGGAAGGTGGATACCAAAACCCCAAAAGAGGCGTAGGTAACTACAGACCCTCTTTCTTTAATTAAAGAACCCAGATTTACATGAATGGATCCAGCAAATAGCAAGAATCCCAGAAGAAAGTCGAAAACAATTTCTTTGAAATCGATATGTTCTACAACTTGACAGGCATTTAAAAAGGATTCCTTATCTACAAAGGAATAAGCTCCAAACCCAAGGGCAGTTACTATCGCTAAGATCATAACGCCAATAGTGTCCGGTAGTTTAAGCCACTTTTTGTTTATAAAGCTGAACGTTGCTGCCAGGGAAATAATGGCTATGAATAGTTGAAAGGTATCCATGCAGCCTTTAGCTTAGGTATCTGGAAATAGCTTCGTTGAAAAAAGAAACCATTTGTGTTTCATCCAAGTCATGAACGGCCAAGGCAATCCCTTTCCAACCTTCTGAATAAACGGTACCATTTTGTAGCGGTCCAAAAGCAGCAGTATCCACAAAATTATGACCGTGGTAACCACTTACGTATAAATAAAAATCATTGATCATGGTGTCGGGTACAGCCATTCCCAAGCCAATTCCCAAAATATCATTTGCCATAGCAAATCCTCCCGAATCGAAATGGTGCGGCCATATACGTACATCGGATTGCAACCCATTTTGTTGTAAAGCAGCGAAAAGTGCATTATTTACTTGGCTACGGATTTGGACTAGCCTATCTAATTGTTCTCGATCTTCCAATGTATACCTATACCCATCGGTTATGGCTTCGTAGGGAAGTTCGTAATGCAGGGAATAGGAATACTCCTTAACCAATCCTTGCTCTTTGCTTGTTTTAGAAACCCAATTTATTGCTTCAGCATGGGTACTTCCTTCCAAAGGAAATGTATGACGTGCTTTCCCATCCTGACGCCACTCCAAGGAAAAAGAAGCATAATTAAGTGCTAACATTTGCCCATCGTGGGTAAGTGGATGTGTTTCCAACCCAGGGATTTCAGTATTCCATCCTAAATTGGTATGGCTATCATCGTCTTTTTTTTCCAGAAAACTAATGGCTGCAGTCGCAAGGTATTGCGCTGCCCTATGCATGATTTGTTCCATATTTTTTATGAGATTATTCCTGCGTATTTAATTCCAGTGAGTTTATGCATCTCCCTATCGAAAGTAGAAAGGTCGTCTTTGTTGAATTTCGAAATATCATCGTAACCACACGCCCTTGCCACTACTTTGATAAGGTCGTTGGTTGCCGTAAAGAAATTATACAATTGCTTGGCCGAAGATTCTATAATGAGACGACTTCTCAACGATTCTTTTTGCGTCGCGATCCCTACGGGGCAATTGTTAGTTCCACAGGCACGCATTCCCAAGCAACCAATGGCTTGCAAAGCAGAATTGGAAACCGCGATGGCATCTGCCCCCAGCATCAAGGCCTTCGAAAAATCCTCGGCAATACGAAGCCCTCCTGTAATGACTAATGTGATATCGGTTGCTCCTACATCGTCCAAATACTTACGAGCCCTTGCCAAAGCAGGAATGGTAGGCACATTGATATTGTCACGCAAAATGGTCGGTGCCGAACCTGTTCCACCCCCTCGACCATCGAGAATGATATAATCCACCCCAACATCTAATGCAAACTGAATATCTTCTTCTATATGACTGGCGGCAATTTTAAATCCTATGGGGATTCCTCCTGTACGTTCCCTTACTTTTTCAGCAAATGCCTTAAAGTCTTCCACCCCATGAAAATCGGGGAAGGTAGCCGGGGAAATAGCGGTTTCTCCTTCATTAAGGCCTCGTACTTCGGCGATTTCCTTACTTACCTTGGTTCCCGGCAAATGTCCCCCTGTTCCTGTTTTGGCTCCTTGTCCACCCTTAAAATGGAAGGCTTGTACTCGGTCCAGCTTGTCCCATGAAAAACCAAACTGGGCGGAAGCCAATTCGTAGAAATACCGGGAGTTGTTCTCTTGCTCATGGGGAAGCATTCCCCCTTCCCCTGAACAGATTCCCGTTCCTGACATTTCAGCCCCTTTGGACAAGGCTATTTTCGCTTCGCGAGACAAAGCCCCAAAACTCATATCACTTACAAACAGAGGAATATCTAGCTCCAAGGGTTTTTTGGCCCGTGGACCAATCACAATCTTAGTAGCTACATCATCTTCATCCAGAAGGGGTCTTCGGGACAATTGAGCGGGAAGGAATTGAATGTCGTTCCATTTGGGCAACGTATTTCTATCTACTCCCATGGAAGCCGAAAAACCGTGGTGACCCAATTTAGACAATCCATTTTTTGCCAATTCCTTGATGTACCCTGTATAGGGTTCGGTATCTTCTGGGTGGGTGTCGGCATAAGCGCCTAAATATTCATCCCGATTAAAGGGTTGCGGATGGTTTACTTCGAAGGCTTCAATTTCTGTTTTATCCACCAACAGGGAATCCCCTTCTACATATTCCTGAAACTTATGAAGCGCTTCTTCATTATTGTATTCGCTTACTCCGGTGTCATATCGATAATCCCAATAATGCACCCCACAAATGAGGTTATGGCCATCTATATATCCATCGGAAAGCAGGGCTCCCCTATGCAAACAACGACCATACAATACAGATACCTCATCACCATATTTTATGATGACCAAATCGGTATTACTTACTAAAGCGTGGGCGGGTTCTTTTTCTTGGAGCTGGGAAATCTTGGCAATTTCAACAAGGTCTTTAGACATATTTTGGGTTGTTTAGTAGTGAATGTTCTGTTAGTTGTAATCTTGGACGTAAAAGTTATGGATTATTTACAAAGGAAAATTGGACACCCTTGTATTTTTTGAATGAAAATATTTAGCTAAAGCGTGTAAAGCCGTTTGGAATAAAAGGGAAGGATCGCCTAAATTTCGGAAAGCCTGAATTCGCTCAAAACGATCTCCCATTCCCCGCTTTCCATGATTTCGAGTATTTTTTGGGAAATGGCTTCTTCCAGATCGATTCTGTTTTTGGAAAGAGCAAAGGCATAGAATTGTGCATCGAACTTAATTGGCAGTATTTCCAGCTTTTCGAATTGCGGATCGCTTAGGATGCGATACTTCAAGATGGGTTCGTCGTATATGAAGGCTTTCACCTCATTCTCCTTAAGTGCTTGTAAACCCGATTCTAAGTTTTCGAAAGTGCTCACGTCTTTAAAAAAACGCTCTTTCAAAAAATCGTAGGTGCCGGAATTAGCAATCGTTCCCACTTTGGTGTCCTTGAATTCATTGAAGCCATCGGGGTGGTTACTCAGTTCGTTTACGGTAAGACTAGAAGCAATACTCGCAGTTAAACCTGAAATAAACAGTAACCCGCTAAACATCAACAAAAGGGCTGTGATTTTGCCGCTTTTTGATCGTGGGGCTTTGTCTCCATAGCCAACGGTTGTTAAGGTAACAGCAGACCACCAAACTCCATCCCAAATCCCTTTGGGACCATGCCTAAAATGTTCGGGGTTCTTATTTCTTTCGAAAAACCAAGCCAGTAATCCGAAAAGGAAAATAATAAACAACAATACAAAGAGGCCCTGTAAAAAATTGACATTGAAGAAAGCCATGAAAAAATCGAGAAACTTCTGAAGTGACGATTGCTGTGCAATGGCTATCGTAGAATTGCTGGCAAAGAAGGAATAGGTAAACTCCATTTCTTCATTCCGCTCACTGGTGATGGTAAGGGGGTTGATACACACATCCACCTCCCCGGTTTTTACCGCCGTGAGCATTTCAGAAAAGTTCATGGGAACCATTTCATAAGTAATCCCCAAGTCCTCTGCTACATGCTCCCACAACCACATATTAACACCTTGCAAATCATCTTCCCCTGCCATAATAAATGGGGGAGCATTTGTATAGGCTACTTTTAGGGTATCTGCAGTAAGTTGCGGAAAAGCTTGATGATACACCATCATCAAAAACAAGAATACAAAAAGGTTTCTCATGCAGTGCCGTGTTAGTTGGCTACTTGGCTAATAAATTTAATACGGTACAGACGCAATTCCTCATCGTCGTAATCGCCATCGAACTCTTCCATGGCTTCGTCTATTCGATCGGTTTCGGCTTCCAAAAAGTAATCATGGATTTCTTCTTGCTGGTCTTCGTCCAACACCTCATCGATCCAATAGTCGATATTCAATTTGGTACCACTATAAACAATGGCTTCCATTTCCTTGATGAATTCGGCCATTTCCAATCCTTTGGCATCAGCAATATCGTCCAGAGGCAATTTACGGTCCACACTTTGGATGATGTATAACTTCAATGCACTATTGGTCCCTGTGGATTTTACCACAAAGTCATCGGGTCGTACAATATCGTTCTCCTCCACATAGTTCTTTATGAGGTTTACAAAGGACGTTCCATACTTCTTGGCCTTGCCTTCCCCTACTCCATGCACATTGGATAGTTCTTCCAAACTAATGGGATACTTAAGGGACATGTCTTCCAAAGATGGATCTTGAAAGATCACAAAGGGAGGCAAGTTGAGCTTATCGGCTACTTTTTTGCGTTCCGTTTTCAATAAGGCAAACAGATTCTGATCGGCAGCATTTCCATTTCCCTTTTGGTTTACCACAATGGTATCGTCATTAGCTTCCTTATAACTGTGGTCTTCGGTCATCATAAAAGATATTGGGGCCTTGAGAAACGCTTCGCCACTTTTGGTAAGCTTAATCACCCCATAGGTCTCTATATCCTTTCTTAAATAGCCAGCCACCAATAACTGTCGCAGGAGAGCCATCCAATACGTGGGTTCCTTACTGCTTCCCGTTCCAAAAAAGGACTGGGTATCGGTTCGGTGGGATTTTATCAAGGCATTTACGTTACCTACAAGTACATTTACTACTTCTTTAGACTTGTACTGTTGGTTGGTATCTTTAATGACACTCAACAGGGTTACGGCTTCGTCTTTGGCCTCACTTTGTTTTTTGGGATGGCGCATGTTGTCGTCCATATCACCACCTTCACCCGTTTTATTATCGAATTCTTCCCCAAAATAATGCAGGATGAACTTTCTTCTGGAAATGGAAGTTTCAGCAAAAGCAACGACTTCCTGCAACAGTGCATGACCGATTTCCTGTTCGGCTACGGGTTTTCCACTCATGAACTTTTCCAGTTTTTCGATGTCCTTATAACTATAAAAGGCCAGACAATGTCCTTCTCCACCATCCCTACCGGCACGCCCGGTTTCCTGATAATAGCTTTCTATACTTTTGGGAATGTCATTGTGGATTACAAACCGTACGTCTGGTTTATCGATCCCCATTCCAAAGGCAATGGTCGCTACCACTACATCGGCATCTTCCATTAAGAACATATCCTGATGTTTTACACGGGTTTTGGCATCGAGCCCAGCATGATAGGGAACGGCTTTAATACCATTTACCTGAAGGGTCTGTGCCAACTCTTCCACCCGCTTCCTACTTAAACAATATACAATACCGCTCTTGCCTTCATTTTGTTTTACAAAACGGGTGATGTCGGTATCTACATTCTTGGTCTTGGGACGGATTTCGTAATAGAGGTTGGGACGGTTAAAGGAAGCTTTAAAGGTGTTTGCATCTTGTATACCTAAGTTCTTGAGGATGTCTTCTTGTACTTTGGGGGTGGCTGTAGCGGTTAATCCTATAATGGGGATGTTGTCGCCTATGCGTTGGATGATCTTCCGTAGGTTCCGGTATTCGGGCCTAAAATCGTGTCCCCATTCGCTAATGCAATGCGCTTCATCTATAGCCACAAAGGAAATGGTGACTGAGTTCAGGAAATCTACATTCTCTTCCTTAGTCAGCGATTCCGGGGCTACATACAATAATTTGGTAACGCCAGAAGTGATATCACTCTTTACCTTTTTTACCTCTGTTTTATTGAGGGAAGAATTAAGCACGTGTGCAATTCCTTCTTCTGAAGAAAGCGAACGCAAAGCGTCCACTTGGTTTTTCATTAAAGCGATTAAAGGGGAAACTACGATCGCAGTACCTTCTTTCATTAATGCGGGCAACTGGTAACAAAGAGACTTCCCTCCGCCCGTTGGCATAATAACAAAGGTATTTTTATCGGCCAGGATACTTTTTATTACATCTTCCTGTAAACCTTTAAATTGCGTAAACCCGAAGTACTTTTTTAGGGATGCGTATAAGTCTAATTCGCTCACGCTGTATTCATTTATTTCAATTCCATGGGAGCAAAAATTAAAATTGTGTGAACAAGAGAACAATTGTAATTTTGCAACCTATTTGGTCAAGTTGTATCTAATTGTTGTATTTGGGGGCAAGTAGCTACTGCTGCTTTGCGTAACTAAATATAATAAAAAAGTTATGAGAGACAAAATAAAACAAAGGGTAACGTTGTGAAATACGAAGACAAAATAATTTCGGTTGCAAAGAAGACAATTGAAACAGAAGGGAACGCCATTTTAAACCTATCTAACTTGGTTTCCAGGGAGTTTGCTGAAGCAACCCAGTACATTTTCCAATCCAAAGGAAGGGTTATCGTGACCGGAATCGGTAAGAGTGCCAATATCGCCACCAAGATCGTGGCGACATTAAACTCTACAGGAACCCCTGCCATTTTTATGCATGCTGCCGATGCAATTCATGGTGACTTGGGAATCATACAGGAAGGCGATACGGTAATCTGCATTTCTAAAAGTGGAAATACCCCCGAGATAAAGGTATTGGTGCCCCTTATTAAAGGAAGTGGAAATAAGCTCATTGGTATTACATCCAACAAAGAGTCTTTTCTAGGACAACAAAGCGACTATGTACTGCACGCCTATGTTGAAAAGGAAGCCTGCCCCAACAACTTGGCCCCTACTACCAGTACAACGGCACAATTGGTCATGGGCGATGCCCTAGCCATGTCTTTGTTAGAACTTAGAGGGTTTTCCAGTCGTGATTTCGCTAAATTTCACCCAGGGGGTTCGTTGGGAAAAAAGCTCTACCTAAGGGTAAGCGATTTAACTTCCCTAAACGAAAAACCCCAAGTAAGCCTAGACACGGGCATTAAGAAGGTGATCATGGAGATTTCCGAAAAACTACTAGGGGTAACTGCAGTAGTGGAAAACGATACCATTGTTGGTATCATTACCGATGGGGACCTTCGTCGTATGTTGACCAAAGTAGACAACATCGCGGGCTTAACCGCCAAAGACATTATGACCAAAGATCCCAAAAAAGTAGACAACGATGCTATGGCCATAGAAGCCATGGAACTCATGGATAAACACGGGATTACGCAGATTTTGTCCGAAAAAGACGGAAAATATGCCGGAATCGTTCACATTCATAACCTAAGTAAAGAAGGGATTATTTAATGACAGCCAAAAATGCCAACCAAGAAAAGGAAATGTCCTTTCTAGATCATCTGGAAGAGTTACGATGGCATTTAATTCGATCCACGGGCGCAGTGGTTTTGGTGGCTACCTTAGCTTTTATTTTTAAGAATATCATTTTCGATGGAATCATCTTTTGGCCCAAGGATGCAGCCTTTCCCACCTATCAGCTATTGTGTAAATCGGCACAAGCATTGGGCTTGGACAGTTTTTGTTTCGAAGAACTTCCGTTCAAGATTCAGAGTAGGACCATGGCAGGGCAGTTTTCGGCCCATATTTGGACCTCTATCACGGCGGGTTTCATCATAGCATTTCCCTATGTACTTTATGAATTCTGGAAGTTTGTGAGCCCAGGGCTTCACTCCAACGAAAGAAAATCGGCACGCGGCTTTATCTTTATTGCTTCTTTGCTCTTTTTTATTGGGGTGCTTTTCGGGTACTTTATCGTAACCCCATTATCCATTAACTTTTTGGGAACCTATCAGGTAAGTACAGAGGTTTTCAACGAATTCGATATAAGCAGTTACATAGGCTTGGTTCGTGCCTGTGCATTATCCAGTGGGCTTATCTTCGAACTCCCTATCATTATATTCATATTAACCAAGATAGGACTGGTAACCCCCGAATTCTTGAGGAAATACCGAAGATTTGCTTTGGTTATTGTGTTGATCCTTTCAGCCATCATTACCCCTCCAGATATTGCGAGCCAAGTAATCGTGGCCATTCCAGTGATTATTCTGTACGAAATAAGTATTTTTATTTCTAAAGCCGTCGTTAAGAGACAAAAGAAAAAGTTAGCTTCAAAATCCTAACACCCATGGGAAACCTTGTAGAAGAATTTAACGCCTATCGTTCTAAAATGAACGAAAAAATGCTAGAGGATAACAATAAGATCCTGAAGCGTATCTTTAACCTAGACACCAATGCCTATACCGAAGGAGCTTTAAGCAAAAAAACCAAGGAGCTTCTTGGATTGGGGACATCGCTCGTACTGCGTTGTGACGATTGCGTTCGCTACCATTTGGAAGAATGCCATAAGTTGGGACTTAGCAAAGAGGAGGTTGTGGAAGGCATGAGTATCTCCCTTTTGGTGGGTGGAACCATTGTAATTCCACACTTGCGAAGAGCCTATGAATACTGGGATGCATTGGAAAATCAAGTTTAGGGAATTCTTAAGAAAAGAATACGACATTTGTTGTAGTATTGCCATAGTATGAAGTTAAAAGCTGACAATCTTATAAAATCCTATAAAGGCCGAAAGGTGGTAAAAGGAATTTCCGTGGAAGTAAACCGCGGGGAAATTGTTGGGCTTTTGGGCCCTAACGGAGCTGGAAAAACCACTTCTTTTTACATGATTGTCGGGTTGATAAAACCCAATGGTGGGCGAATTTTTCTTGATAATACCGAAATAACCACCTACCCCATGTACAAGCGTGCCCAAAACGGGATCGGGTATTTGGCACAGGAAGCGTCTGTTTTCCGGAAGCTAAGCATAGAAGACAATATTTTAAGCGTACTTCAGTTAACCAATCTTTCCAAAAAAGAGCAGCACTTAAAGATGGAATCCCTTATCGAGGAATTTGGTTTGGGCCACATCCGAAAAAACCGTGGAGACCTTCTAAGTGGTGGGGAACGTAGAAGGACCGAAATTGCAAGGGCATTGGCTACCGACCCTAACTTTATCCTTTTGGATGAGCCTTTTGCAGGGGTAGACCCTGTGGCTGTGGAGGACATACAGCGTATTGTCGCCCAATTAAAGAACAAGAACATCGGTATTCTTATCACCGACCACAACGTACAGGAAACCTTAGCCATTACCGACAGAACTTACCTCATGTTCGAAGGGAGTATCTTAAAGCATGGTGAACCCGAAGAGTTGGCCAGTGACGAAATGGTACGTAAGGTATACCTTGGGCAGAACTTCGAGCTGCGTAAAAAGAAAATAGAATTTTAAACTAGTCCTTTATTAGTTTTATTACAGATGTTTTATTTCCAGAATGGATGGAAAGAAAATACAGGCCAGAAACCAATCTTTCTGTAATGATTCTTTTATTTTCGGTAATCCCTATATCTAAAAGCTGCCCATTTACATTCCGTATTTCGTAATTTACTTCCCCCGTTAGTCCCAATATTTCTAAATGGTTCTTGGCTGGGTTGGGAGCAATTTGTATTGCCAACCTATCATTCTCGGAAACACTTAGGAATTCGGGTTCAAGACGCCAAACCTCGTCCAATAAGTAAGTTCCTTGATCATCTAAGTCTTCAGCAATCCCCCCAACCACATAACCACTTCCTTGAAAACTAAAACTGGCTCCAATACTTCCGTGTTGGCCATAATTCTCAATTTCTTCCCAGGTATTATCGAGCGTATTGTATCTATGGAATTCGGGAACCAAATATTCAACGCCTGCATAGATATAATCATCCAGTACAAATGTTGCTAATGGGAATGCCAAGAAAAAGGGAGGATATTCGGGTCGTTCGATCCATTCATCGTTTTGTATATCATATTCATAGAGCTGTGGGGTTCTAAAACCAGCACCCATATCCCACCAAAACAAAACGTACGATTTATCCCCAACACTCAAAGACCGTGTTGCATAAGCTGATTCCTCTGGATAGTTGGTAAGCACTTCCCAAGTATCGGTTATAAAATCGTAGGATCTAAAATTGGATTGAGAAGCAGAGGTTAACACATAAGCCTTATCGCCTTGAACAAATACAGATCCGTCAAAATCATACAGCCCAAACCCTCCAAAGTTTTCGGTAGTTACTACATTCCAAGTATCTGAAGGTTCATCGTATTTCCATATAACAGCAGAATCCGCCAATTCGTTTCTTGTTAACAAATATCCATCTCCATTATAAGTAAATCCATAAGGTTGAACCACGGAACTCATAGGAAAAGGATTCATTTGCGTCCAACTGTCTTGAGCCACATTGTACCTATAGATTTCTAGGCTACCTGGTAAATTGTTTTTTAAAACATAAGCATAATCATCGGTAACAAAAGAACCGTGTAATCTTGTTGCTTCAGGAAAAGCATTCATTTGGGTCCAAGCATCTTGGGCCCAAGTTGTACAAAAAGAACATAGGAATACTAATAGTGTAATTTTTTTCATAGCAAGATTATTTATCCCGCCAGACCAAGGACATGATCAAATAGATCAAAATAACCATGGGAATGGCTAGGAACTGAAACACTATCAATAAAGCTAAGGAAATTATAAGAAATATATAACGTTTGGCATTCGACTTAAAGTCCCATTTCTTGAATTTTAACCCAAATAGCCGGATTTCTGCATTCAATAAAATACAACTTACTATGGTTAACCCTATAAGAACCCATTTGTTCAATATAATTTCCTGAAGGGTTTCGGTATGCTGAAAATGCAGAATAAGCGGCAGGCTTACAATCAATAAGGTGTTGGCTGGCGTTGGTAAGCCAATAAAACCTGTGGTTTGTCGGGTATCCACATTAAACTTTGCCAAACGGTAGGCGGAAGCCACCACGATCAATAAACCAATCAAGGGCTCCAATGACATCTTTGTTGTTTTCCACGCCATGGTTTCGTCTATATAAGAAGCTGATGTCACCACTTCTGCCTGAGTTGCTATTTCGAGTAATTTAAGCATCACCAACCCAGGAACCAGTCCACTGGTTATCATGTCTGCCAACGAATCCAATTGCAATCCCACAGCACTTTCCGCCTTAAGCAGACGTGCTGCCAATCCGTCGAAAAAATCGAAAAAGATCCCCAATAAAGCAAAAAATGCCGCTCCCACAAGATCCCCAGAAAACACGAATAACACTGCAATACAGCCAGACAGGAGGTTTAACGAAGTAATGGCGTTGGGAATATGTTTAATCATAAAAGTTTTGATTGGTTTTGTAAAAATAACAAAGTATTTCCGTCTACATTCTTAGGAATACAATATGTATTAAAAATAATAGTTTACTATTGTGTAAAATAGTGAGATATTTGTCGAAAATTAAACGCTTGAAAAAGACAACTTTTATCGTTTTTTTACTGGTATCCTCTGCGATGTTGGCTCAAACAACGCGGAAATATTCCAACGAATTCATGAATATCGGGGTGGATGCAGCCTCCTTTGGTATGGCCAATGCCGTGGTAGCTTCTACGGGTGATGTGAATTCGGGTTATTGGAACCCTGCCGGTTTATTGAAGTTGGAGGACAAACAGCTTTCTTTAATGCATGCTTCCTACTTCGCCAATATTGCCAATTACGATTATGCTGCTTTCGCCATGCCTTTGGACGATAAAAGTGCCGTTGGGTTGTCCATTATCCGTTTTGGGGTAGACGACATCCTGAATACCACACAGCTTATAGACGATCAAGGAAATATAGATTTTAACCGTATCAGCCTCTTTTCTACGGCCGATTATGGGGTTACTTTCTCCTACGCCCGCCACCTTCCCTTAGATGGCCTAAAACTTGGGGTAAACGCCAAAGTAATCCGAAGGATTATTGGGGACTTTGCTTCTTCATGGGGATTTGGGTTGGACGCAGCCATTCAGTTCGAAACCAAAAAAAGCGATTGGAAGTTTGGCTTAATGGTGCGCGATATTACCACCACGTTTAACGCCTGGAGCATCGATGAGGACGAATTTGCCACCATACAGGGAGCTGTGGAAGGACAAAACCAAGAACTGCCTGAAAGTACTGAGATCACCATTCCGAAGGTTCAGTTTGGAATGGCCAAGGAATTCGATCTCCATTCCGATTTTTCACTCATGGCCGAAGCCGACCTTAATTTCCGATTTGCCGAAACCAACGATATCATCTCCTCCTCCTTTACCAGTATTACTCCTGCTTTGGGAGTGGAAGCCGGATATGCAGGTATTGTGTTTGTGCGAACAGGAGTGGGTAACTTCCAGAACATTACTCAGTTGGACGGAAGTAATTCCATTGGTTTTCAACCCAACATAGGCGTTGGATTTAAGTACAAGGGGATACAAGTGGATTACGCCCTTACCGATATTGGTGACCAAAGTGCGGCCCTCTACTCCAACGTTTTTTCTCTTAAGTTGGACTGGTCACTATTCCGTTAGGATTTATTTTACATACAAACCTTGTGAGTGTTGGTTTTAATTCTGAAATTTAACTACACCAATTTTTTACGTTCGTGAAACGATTTTTCTTCCTTATCCCAGTATTGGCGCTATTTTGGTCCTCAATCCTATTTTGTCAATCCCCTACACTATCCGATGATGCGGAGATTAGCATCATTACTATTGGTCCCGGGAAAAACCTCTACGATAAATTTGGTCACACAGCCATTCGGGTAAAAGACGCCGATTTCGATGTAGCTTATAATTATGGGGTTTACGATTTTAACACCCCTAACTTCTACCTAAAATTCGCCCGAGGAAAATTACTTTATCTATTGGACGTACGTCGTTTCGACTCTTTTATAGAAAGCTACAAACGGCAAAACCGTTGGGTGAAGGAACAGGTACTTAACCTTTCGCCTTCAGAAAAAAGCGAGTTTTTTCAGTTCCTTCAGAACAATGCCAAAGTGGAAAACCGAGCCTATCTGTATGATTTCTTTTTCGACAATTGCGCTACACGCCCTAGGGATGTACTAAAAAAAGTTTTGGGCGACAAGCTCACTTTCGATGATTCGTATATCGAAAAATCGTCTACCTTCCGACAATTGATTCAGCAAAACGTAAATGCCAATTCCTGGGGAAGCTTGGGGATGGACGTGGCCATTGGAGCGGTAACCGATAGACAGGCTACGGCTTGGGAACATCAATTTCTCCCCAACTATGTTTACAAAGCTGCCGAAAATGCAACCATCAACCTAAATGGGTCCCCGATTCCTTTGGTAAAAGAAAGCAGGGAGCTTTTTGAGAACTCACCTACTGAAGAAAAGAATTCCTTTTTTACAAGTCCTTTGTTTGTATTTGGACTTTTGGCACTTATCATTATTTGGGTTACCTACAGGGATTCAAAAAAATCTTCCCGAAGTCGTTTTATGGATGCATTGATTTTTGCACTCACGGGACTTATCGGGATCTTTCTGCTACTATTATGGTTTGGGACCGATCATTCTACCACTGCTTTTAACTACAACCTCTTATGGGCTTTTGCGCCATCGGTATTGTTCACATTTGCCATTGGAAAAAAACAGCCCAAGAAATGGTTGTACCGCTATATGGTTTTATTGATCCTCATGCTATTACTCATTGCACTACATTCCATTACAGGGGTACAGCGTTTTGCCATTGGTTTTATTCCACTTTTTATTGCCTTGGGAATTCGCTATGTGTATGTAGCTTCTTTTTTGAAAAGAATGGCTTAACCCTTATTGTCCCCTAAAGAAGATTATGGTACTTAGGGTTTTTATCACGATACTAATGTCGAGGAAAAGGCTTCGCTTTTTTATGTAGTATAGATCGTACTGTAGTTTTTCGAGTGCATCTGCTTCCGAAGAGCCATAATCGGCATTTACCTGTGCCCAACCCGTAACCCCAGGTTTCACAATGTGGCGTATTTCGTAGAATGGAATCCTTTCTGACAGTTCCTCTACAAAAACAGGGCGCTCAGGACGGGGACCAATCACGCTCATATCCCCTTTTATTACATTGATGAATTGTGGGATTTCATCGAATCGGGTCTTTCTGAGGAATTTACCAAACTTGGTGACCCTATTATCTTTTTTCTGGGCAAACTGTGCACCGTGCTTTTCGGCATCCTTCACCATGCTCCGCAATTTGTAGATTTTAAAATGCTTCCCATTTCTCCCCACCCTTGTTTGCGTATAAAACATGGGACCCCTGTTTGCAAACAAATTTCCAAAAATGATCACGGGACTTATGAGCAACCCAAAGGTTAGTCCCAAAACGGAAAACCACAAATCCAACAAGCGGTGGAAGAAAAGGTATAGTTTATTCTGGTTGCTCCTACTAAACGGGAAGTAACGGTAAAAGTCCTTTTCCACGTGCTGTACAGGAACGCGGCGTGTAATCTCCTCGTATACCTGGGTGTATTCCCTAATGGGCACTCCGTTTTCCAGTAGATCGATCAGTTGGTTGTAGAGTTTAACCGTTATCCCCTTATCCTGGGAAGTTGCCACCACGATCTCCGAAATCTGGTGATTGGTAACGGTTTCCGAAACATTGTTAAGGCCAAATTCCTTCAGCTCTATAATTCCATCACGGACATACTCGGACTTATCGGTATTAATAAAACCCAACACCTTGTAGTTGGGATCACTTTTTTGAAGGGTAGAAATCACCTCATTCACTTTAGACCCACTCGTTACCAAAAGTACCCTTTTAAAGAACCTCGGAGCCGAAATCAATACAATATACGCGTACCTCCAAATAAACAACGAAAGGTTAATAGAGATATAGAAATACACAATTTGCAAACGGTTTTCGGGAAGTTCGGGCGTAAAGAAAGGGGTAAGCAAATAAAACAGAACCGTTACCGAAGAGGTAAGGATGATATTCTGCACCACGATTTCAAACTTACTGGCTTTCTGCAGATTGTACAGTTCGAATATCGTAGCAAAAATCGTTAGATAAAGCCCCAATACTATGGACCAAACCCAGTGTTGGGAATTGATCATAAAGTAATCGAAATCGAAGAGTATCCCCACCAAGTACAGTGCTCCCAACACACAGGCTATATCAAAAATGCGCAGCAGTACTTTTCGTTCCGAAATATCAAAATGTATACTTGATTTTTGGGACATCGGGGTTGGTTTGTCGATAAAATTAGCTATTTATTTATTCCTTTAAAAGTTCTGTCCACTCTAGTTTTACTTTTTTCCAGTCGAAACCCTCGGCTTTTACCCTAGCATTGTTTGCCAAACGAAGGGCTAAATCAGGGGCTTTCAATAGTTCTTTAATACATGTTGTTAGGGCTTCTACATTGTCAGGAGGAATTAACTTCCCTTCTTTATCATCTTCTATAAGATACGGTATTCCGCCCACATGGGTTGAAATTACAGGCAATCCCAAGGCCATGGCTTCTATGACACTTACAGGGGTATTATCGAAATGAGTTGTGTTTAAAAAAATGTCGTATTCCTTGGCTACCTCCCTCCAAGCTTCTTTGGTCAATCTACCCGTAAATTTCACGGGGAGATTATTCTCCTTTGCATATGTCTTGCATTTTTCCAAGCTACCATCCTTATCGGGACCAATCATGCACAATTCAATTTCGGGGAAATCAGGCTTTAATTGAGCTAATGCTTTTAAGGCCATTAACGGATTGTATATTTCGGCAAAGGAGCGTACCCATAACAACCTTGGGGTGAGATTTTTCCGTTCTAAAAAAGGATAATCTTCAATTTTAATGGTGTTGGGAATATAGGTTATGTTGTTGTACCCTTGCGATAAAAACTCTTGTTGCAAATAAGCCGAAGGCGCCACATTGGTCTTCGCCCCTTTGAATAGCTTATAAGACAATGCCTTACTTTTTTGAAGTCTTTGGGGTAAGTTCCCTCCATGCAGAATGGGAACATAAGGTATATTAAAAAGACGGCACACATTGCCCACTCCAACTGCATAGTAAAAATTCTGGGTACTATAAGTGTCTATAAGGACTGTGGAGGTGCTTTTTCGATGTTTAAACACGGTAAATAGCATATCCAACATCCGTAAAGCCTTCTGTTTCTTGGAAGAGGTGGTCACCACTTCATACCCCAGGCCCCGTAATTGTTCGGATAGGGTTTCTATAGTGGTGACATTCGTTTTCTCACCCCGTAAGTTGTTGCCTACGTATACTATTTTTCTTTTTTTCACTTACAATGGTTAAAAGTGCCAAGCCATATATAAAAGCAGGTGCCACAATACGCATGGACGAGTGGTTAATAGTTAGGAACCAAAAAATAACAAAGGAATACAGAAACATATTGGAACGGTCCTTAAATCGCCTTAACAGTGGTTTAAAAAGTAGAATGGCTAGCCCAAAAAAGCCAAACAAACCATGTTCAGAAAGGATACGACTCACCTCATTGTGCGTGGCCGATTCCCTTCCGGTGGTTTCTAAACGGTATTCCTTGATCTTTCCTACCCCAATCCCCGTGAGTGGAAAATTATAAAAAGCTTCCAATTCCGAATTAAGTAAAGCAATCCTTCCCGTAGTAATATCTGCTTTTTCCCTTCCCGCTGCATCCTGGTTGGCATACCGCTTATCGATAAGTCCACGGGTGGAAATAGAGGAATATCCCCAAGCCAATACCATGGCAAAGGCAATGATCCCTATTTTGGGCACCAATACCACTCGGGTACTTCCCTTAGAATACCAATAATATACCCATAAAAAGGCAACAGCACATATCCCTGCCGTTAAGACTCCTCCCCTGGAAAAAGTGACAATGGCACGATAACTTATTAACCCCAACATTGCCAAATCGACCAAATTCAGCATCAAGTTTCTATACTGCAATAGTCTTGTAAATAAAATAAACATCCCTAATCCTAGTATGGTAGCCACCTGGTTGGGACCAAATCCCCCGGAAGCTTCAAAATTGGATTGGGTTCCCGTAACCACATCCCTAATGGAAGGAGTATATAGATACAGGTATACCGTAGTGGTTATTACAGGGAAAAGTACCGCAAGTAGAATGTGTTGAAGTCTAGCAGAACTGATCTTACGGTCGTAACAATACAATGCGGAAATCCCCAAACAAATAGGACCTGTAAGATTTCCTGCCAATGCCTTTACCATACTGGTTTCGTAATCCAAGTTGATAGCCGAAAACAGAATCCCCGGGACCAGAAATACGAGGTAAATAACATACGGCCATGAGTTTCGGTTGAATCCACGATAAAACATCCCAAGAATCAAAAATCCCGTTACCGAATATTTGGCAAACTCATACGAAATAGCTCCCCCCGTCATTCGTGAAAAAACCTCAATACCCGTCATATAGGCAGCTGCAATGAGCACCTCATCGTTTCGGTTGTTGGTGGTAAAAATCTTGATTAAAAAATAGGCTACTATGGCCACCAGAAGAAACTTTGCCATAAAACCGAACAGGTACACTATAAACGCAAAAAGCGCATGCAACAAAAGAAGTTGAATGTAGGTTACTTTTTTAATTCCCCTGCTCGCCATAGACTAATACATATTCAATAACTTAGGGATTACTGCCCCCGTTGTATAGTGCTCCAAGATATGCCCTTTAAAACCTTGGGCATCTTCCTTTCTCAATTTTTCGTCCGAAATATACGCAATAAGTGCCTTTGCCAAGGCATCCGAATCTTTGGGAGGTGCCAGTTTCCCGTATCCTGCTATTACTTCCCTACAATGCCCCACATCGGTAGTGACCACTGCCAAACCTGCTGCACCGTATTCCAATAGGGCCATGGGTAAGCCTTCACTGTCTGAAGACAACACCCCTATTGAGGCTGATTGTAATAGCTCCGCTACATCGGATCGCTGGCCTAATCGTTCCACTGCTTCGTTCAATCCATGTTCTTTACAAAAGTCATCCAACACCGAAGCATAATCATCTTTAAAATCCTTACCTACCAGTTGTAGTCTCCATTTTGGATAATGAGCATTCACTTGCTTGAAAGCCTGTAAAAGATTCATGTGATTTTTAGGCGTCTTTAAATTGGCAACGCAAACAATCGTATCTTCCCTCAAACCTTCATTCATAGCTGGTTCTATACTTTCTGAAGACACAAAATTGGGCAAGTATTCAACCCTTTTGGTCTGTAGGGTTTGCAGACACCAGTGCTTTAATTCTTCATTTACAGTAATGATTCCGTTAAAATAACGAGAGCACAAGTACAAAGCTTTGTTCTGATCTTTCCCCGTAGTTATCCTGTTACCGTAATGGGCATGCCATATCAAGCTAATCTTAGGATAAACCATCTTTACCTGTGCCGCTAAAAAGAATGAAGTGGTATGGGCATGGATTACCGTAATGTTGTTCTTTTTTATATACGAACGCAATCGTAGGATGGCTCCAGGGTCTATGGTGTTTTTCTTTTTTAGAAAAAGGTAGCCAACCGAAGGATCGATATCTTCTTTTAACAGTCCCTCCTTTCGGCTAGTACACAAAAAAGATTTATCTACATGTTGGACAAGCCCATTGGCCAAACTCACAGCCATACGCTCTGCACCCCCTGCATCCAAAGAATCTATAAGCTGTAGCACTCTCATTGCAGTAAGGTTTTAATTTCACTTTCAAAACGATCCAGGGTATACGCATGCGACCACTCCTGGCCCAATCGGGACATATGGGTTAATTGTTCCTTATCTTCTATTACTCGTTGCAATTGCAATGTGTCCTCTTCATGACGGGTTTCCAATAGTACACCCCTTTTTCCATTCCCCAGCATCCAAGGTACACAAGATACTTTGGTAGCTATGGGGATACAACCCCAAAACATGGCTTCTGCTACTACTTTGGGCCAACCTTCGGATCGGGAAGGGAGTACCAAAAAATGGGCTGTTTTATAGGCTTTTTCAACCACGTCTGCTCTTTGGTTGCCATGAAAGGTTACTATATCCCCTAGATTATTCATTGCAACATATTTCTTTACATCGTCTCCCTCGGCACCTTCACCATAAAAATCCAGAAAAACAGGAATCCCTTTTCGGTGCAAGGATTCAACTAGTTGTACTACATAACTGGGCCGTTTTCCTGGAGATAGGGTTCCTACAAAGATAAACTGATAGGGTTCTTGGTAATCGCGCTCCAAAACAGCTTCTATTTTTCTTTCAGGATAGGTAGCCGTAAAAAACGGTTTCACATTTCGGGTTTGGTTGGGCCATTCCCCATACACCAAAACCTTCATATTCCTGGTTAAAAAGGTATTGGACAGCAATCTCTTCTGAAGTCGATAGCTGAAAGGTTGTTTGGCTTTGGGATCCCAATTACCGGCATACTTAGCTGTTTTGGGTTTCCTTGGAAACAGTATTTGCACGAAACATCCCATAAGACCCAATGTCCCCGGACAACGCAAATGGATATGATCTGCCCTGCGCATAGCACGCCAGAGTTGAAAAAAAATAACCGGCAGATCTAAAAGTGTTTTAAGCCCCCTCCCAAAAGAAGTAAAGGCCATGGCAGGCACTTTAAATACCCTAAGAGAATCATGATTATATGGCAAATGAATGTTGTTCGCTTCTTCTTTGGCAATGGGAGCCACGATGTCTAGCGCCGAGGCGTATTTGGTCCAAATATTCATTTCCCGCACATAGGGACCGTATCCAGCATAGGTGTCGTTATGCGGGATATGGGGAACATGGGTTATGATTGCCAATTTCATGTTTATGAAACACTTAAATTATAAAATACCGTAGCAATGGGTTCCAGGCGTTGTTACGGATAGCTCTTGAAAAGGCTCCTTTTCTATCTAAAAACCCATCGGGGATACAGAGCCAGTTTTTGTTTGTTTTCTTTTCAAAATGAGCAACATCTACCTTTTTAAGACCCAGACGCTCTATATAAAAACAGTAGTATCCTCTTTGTTGAAGATAATCATAAAATTCCTGTAGGGTTACTTGAGCCCGTTCTTCCAAAAAGCGTTTGTTCACTTCCAGAATTAAAAACGGCTTGTGATTTTCGAGGATCATTTCAGTCCCAGCAAGGACTTGAGGTTCGAAACCTTCCACATCTGCAATGATGGCCGATATAGACTGGGAAGCCGCCAAAGTTTCGTCCAGTGTTACGACATCGAATCGTTGGGTATCGCCTTGCTCGCCTGAAGTAATATGCCCCGATCCCGAACTGTTTTTCGCTGGAATCTTAAAAAAGGCTTCCCCTTTGGTTTCGGAAACAAGTACGTTATATAACTGCAGGTTTTCCAAACCATTATCATCCTTAATGCGTTGCAAACTTTCAAAATTACTAGGTAAGGGTTCAAAAGCATACACATTACCCTTTGGATTGATGTCCGCCAACCCTATGGTTTCGGTTCCTATATTGGCGCCCACTTCTACCAGATCGCCTTTTTTAAACCGAAGGATTTTCTTCGCCAGTACCACATTGCGCCAGTCGAAATATCCATGGATCAAAAACTTGAAGGCATGAAAGTCGTTGGTATTACCCCTTAAATAACTTCCTGTAAAAGATTTCCGCTTGAAAGGAATAGCCATCTTCTCTGCCTTGGAAACGGAAATAAGCCGGTCCCTAATGGTCTGAGCCAATATAGGAGGGAAAAAAGCACATACAAATCGCACCCAGGCAAGTTGAAACATAGGCTATGAATTAATTTTTTCTGAAAGATAGGAAGCAAATTTGTCAACCACGGCATTCAATTCGTAATGATTCAAAAAACGGTTGTATGCATGTTCCCCAAGCTTTGCTGTTGCGTTTTCCATATTCAAAAACCGCAGCATGGCCGCACTGAGTTCTTCCACATTTCCCGGAGTGACCAAAAAACCTTCTTCGCCATCTCTAATAATTTCTTTGATTCCCCCTGTTCGCGATCCAATAACCGGGGTCCTTACCGAAAAAGCTTCTATCACTACAAAACCAAACCCTTCAGATAAAGAAGGTACCACGGCAAAGCTGGCTTTCGAAAACAGATCCAACACTTGTTCTTTGGGTTGCGAACCATAAAACACCGTATGCGATTCCAACCCCAAATCTTCAGCTATTTTTTTATAACTCGCTACATCTCCCTGCGAGCCACCCATAAGATGGAGTTTTACTTTAGTCTTTTCTTTTATAACATTCTTCAATGCCTTTAAAAGTACATCGGTCCCTTTGTTTTTGGACAATCGACCTACATAAGCGATGCAATTTTCGTCTCGTTGGTTTTCTATCATAGGGTCTTCCACGGCGTTGGGAAGTACCTTTATTTTTTTTGAAGAAACCCCAAACGAGTTCACTAAGTCTTCCTTTGTAGCTTCAGAATTGGCTATAATACCTGTTGCCAAACGGAATACCCTTTTTTTCCTTAATACTTTGAACGCAGTGGTTGCAAAGTGACTCGATATGGTACGATGGGTCAAAACCCTATGCGGCACTTTATTGGCGTAGCCACAGACCGCAAATAGATTATTGGCGCCAAAGGTAGACAGCAATAATTTAGGTCGGTATTGTTTAATGTTTTTCCGAAGGAATCTATAATCCTTATACTTTGTAGGGCGTGGTGATGGCCAATAACGAACTTCGATGGATTCTGAAACAAAAGGAAAAGGATTCTTCTTGTCCGAAAACACCAACACTTTATACGATCGGGAAAGCACAACTGCCAACTGCGAAAAAAAAGCAGATACCGAAGAATCTCCAAGGGAATAAGCTAGGAAAACGGTCGGTGGGTGCTCTTTCATTAGTTGTCTAAAAGTTGTTTGTAGAAACTCAGGTTTTTCTCCAAGATAAAGGATGGATCGTATTTCTGATTTACGGTAGTGTACCCTTTCCTGCCCATTTCCTTAGCTTCCTCGGGATGCTCTATACACCATACTATCTTCTCGGCAATATCGACTGGATTATACACATCGCATAAAAGTCCGTTTTCGCCGTGGGTAATCGTTTCTGGACCGGGACCGTATTGTGAAAAAACAACCGGTTTTGCCAATGCCATGGCTTCTATGGACACCAATCCCTGGGTTTCCATATGCGATGGAAATACACAAAGACCTGCTTTTGCATAGTTGTTATCCAAAACATCCCTGGATACGGCTCCATGAAAATGCACATTCTCGAAATAGTTCGAAGGAAAAAGTTCCCGAAGCCATGCTTCGAAGGTAGTTCCGTTGGGATAATACCATTCACGCCCAAACAAATCAAGCTGCTTTTCTGGGTACTTTTCCTTTACAATTTGAAAAGCTTCAACAAGTTCCTTAACGCCTTTTTTTTCGCAAATGGTTCCTGCAAAAAGGATTCGGTCTTTCTCTATGTTATTTTCCGATTGCCTTTTAGGGATGGCCACGGGCAAATTAATGATCTCTATGGGTTTGCCATGATACGACAGGTATTTTTGGGTGTGCTCCTTTACATATTGGGAAATGGCAATAAAACCATCTGCCTTTGCAAAAGAGCGTTTCTCCAATAGTCCTTTTCGCCAATTAATGGAACGGCGTTCGGCTTCAGCAAAAAAATGATGCCCGCCGTGCAAACGGATTACCTTTTTAGCAGGATGTTTTCTGGAAAGCAAAGCCAATCCCCCTTCTGCTGCTTCTATAATAGAAATGGGATGTTCCTTATGGATAGCTTTCAGCTTTTTATTGATCTGTCGGGCATTAACCATAAAATCAGGAAGTCGGGTTGTGTTTTTGGGAAGCCGATACAGCTTAATACCTTCGTCTTCGAGAACTACTTCTTCACGATCCTTTCCGGGCCCCACAACCGTTACCGAATGCCCTGCCTTCACCAATGCCTTACCAAAGGTTTGGATAAAAGTTCCAACACCTCCGGAAGTCCATAAGGGATATTCGCCTGACAAAAAAAGAATATGCATTACCGTAATGCTTTTTTTATGTTTTCTGAAGCGGTTTCGCCATGGTTCACCACCACTTCAAACCAGTCTGCAATGGTTGTACTCGGCTCTTCCAAAGCCTGTTGCACTACTGCTGCAATGGCTTCTCTTTCATTCCACCAATATACCGCTTTTTTAGAGGGCATACTTCTGAAATGTTGGTAGTTATAAATAGTGTTGACCGACCAATTGGGATCTTTCTTATGATCGTAATTGATATAGATACACGGCTTTTGGAACATACCAAAATCGAAAGCCATGGTGGATCCTACATTAATCACCAAATCTCCGTAATACGCCAAACTCACCAATAGCTTTACATCTTCGTATTGAGGATAGATGGCCGTCCACACAGCACTATTGAAATTCCACAGGGGAGGCATATCCACAATAAGATTGGGGTATTCCTTAAGTACCCAATCGTAGCGCCCCGAAACATCCACCGGACAACGGCGGAAAACGATTTGGCAAGCATCGTCCATTCCTGCTTCTGTAAGTCCTTTTGCCAAATCCCGAAGGTAATAAGGATCATACGGGGATGTTTTTACATCGTCCCCAGAAAAACAAATGATTTTTTTGGAAGGGTCCAATCCATACCGTTCATAAAAATCGGCTTTGGGAATGATATTGTCGGGATCTTTATAAAACTCAAATTGAGGTGTTCCTGTTACGATTAATTGATCTTCATGAATGTCTGGATAAAACCGTTTCATTTCCTCTTTCATATACTCGGACCATAGCAAATAAGCATCTGCTCGTAATGCCAATCGTGCCTTTGGGATGTTGTCCCATGAATAGATAACCGTAACCGTTTTTATGCCTAAATCCCTAGCAGCCTTAAAAACCGTTGCTGCTTTTATCTCCCGTTGGTGGGTGCAGAACAATACATCGGGTTGTACTTTTTTCAACAATTCTGTAATCCGATGATAAAAAGGATTTTGGGTAAGCATCTTATCATACTTGCGCTCTAGTTTCTGAATGGACTTCTCCCCTTTCACAAACGCAGCCCTTGCATTGACCAAGGCAAAAAACAGCTTCAATTTCCAGCCTTTGTGTTTCTTCTTCCTGAATGCAAAAATAGTTGGGTTGTTTTCCCGTTTTGCGTTCTCCCGAATACGAACTGTATGGATAAGCTCCCGTAAAAATTTCTCCTTTACCCCTTCTTGATAGCGAGGGATTTCATAATCGTTGTGTAGTACAATTTCTGAAGAAATCTGGGCTAGGGTATCTGCATCAAAATTATGGAATAGGCTTATCTGAGCTTCGGTATTCTTGAAGACATTGGAGTACAGGTAATTTTTAATTCCCGTTCCATCTGGTGTAAAAACAAGTATCTGTTTTGCCATTATAGTTTACCTATCAAACCGTACATTCCATACCAACTCAATAAAGCCATAAAAGCGTAGTTGGCCAGTACCAAAAGTTTTGGGATTTTTCGTTGCTCAGAAAGTGTGTAAAAATAGAAAATTGAAACCATAAACACGGGCGCTAACCACCGCAATTCCACAAACGAAATAATGATGAGCGAAAATATTCCTACCATCATCAATAGTGACCAAGGGACATAAAAATCCTTAGAAAATCTACGGATTCGGTAGAGCCCAATCATTGCCAGAATTAAAAGAGTTGGAAGGATAAGCCCTAATTGTCTGGAACCGTAGGTTATGGAATAGACAAAATCCTTAAAAAACTCTTTTAAGGTTAATCCTGGATCATACAGCACGCCACTCATTACTGTTTTAGGTAAAGACCCTTCACCATTATCTTTTAAATAGGCATCGGTTTGTTTCCAATTGGGATGGTTGTAATTGGCTAATTTTCCTTCGTTTACCAACATCTGGGCCAAATATTGCCGTTGCGCCCACGTGGAAGTAATCCCTTCCGGCGGTAATTTCTGATCGTAAGAAACACCATGACCCGCTTTAAAGGAAGGAGTATTAACCCCTAACCCCAAAAGGAGCAATAGCATAGGAATCATCAATGTTTTAAGGCGTCCCCTTTTATGCTTCCAAAGGAATAGGATCGATAATAGTACCACGGGTAGATACACAGAAATCAACTCCCGTGTAAAAAATGCCAGAATGAGGCCAATTCCCCACCATGCTAGAGAAGTTTTCTTGGAATCATCGTTGAGCAATCCATAGGTTTCTACCATAAAAATGACCAAGGAAACGATAAAAAGGGTATCGTTGGTCCCTGCCATAAAGTACCCTACGGTACTGAAAAAAAACAGCAGTAAGGCATAAAAGTTCCATTGTTTAATTTGCAAACGCCTGTAAAAGTATACCAACAACCCCCCAAACAATAGTATGTTAACCGTTCGCAAAGCGATATGGGGTTCCGTGATCCAGGTTAAGGGATAGGACAGTAGCATGTAGGGAATGGAAATCCCTTTTTCGATGGCAGCCCACCAACCTTCCGATTGTATGAGTTGTAGGTCTGAGATAAAAAGCCGTTCATCTCCGCCGCCAGCAGGTTTCCTTAAAAAAACATAGCCAGATAACAAAGTGTAGACGGCAACGGAAATCCTGAATATGTAGTATATCAACTTAGCCATCATAATCGAGGAGGGATTCAATTACCCTTTCAGGGTTCAGTTCGTAATACAAAGG
>JANQKN010000045.1 GCA_028281065.1 Flavobacteriaceae bacterium
GCATAGGGCCCGTCACTCTTTTTTGACTCCTTGGCTAACATTATATAATCATCTGGGTAGTTGAAATTTTGAGAATGGATAACTTCAAAACAGCATAAAAGAATTAGTGCCAAACAATATTTTCCCATATGTATTATAACGATGTTTGTCTATAGATAATTATAAATGTTTGGTAGTTTCCAAATTATTAAAGAATCTTGAGAGGCATAAGGGTTATTTGTCTCAAAATCAGGGAGGGAAGCTGTATATTGTCTTCACATTAAACTTTAATTTTATTTATTATGAAAAAGATTTATCTATTTCTTTTACTGGCAGTATGCTTTACTTTCAGTACGAACGCTCAAATCAATTCGTTTTTTGATGACATGGAATCCTATACGGATGGAGCCGAAGTATGCTCTACCCCTGGTCCAGACCAGTGGTGGATCGACTGGTTTTCCGATTGTTCCACAGCAGGATCGGCAAGCAGCAACCAAGCCCATAGTGGCGCCTTGTCTTTTTATGTACGGCCATCCGATCCCGGAGGAGGTGATGTGATAGACCCTGTATTGGACTTGGGTAACAAAATCTTCGGAACTTGGTACCTAAGCTTTTGGTACTATGTTCCCAGCGGTAGGGAAGCTTATTTTAACATCCAAGGACAAACTCCTATTGCTGGAGGTGAATGGGTGGTAGGAAACATTCCATTTAATGGAGGTTTGGCAACTCCGGGTCAAGGGCAGATCGACAACTCCGCATTAGGTGCGGTTAACTTCAACTTTCCACACGACCAATGGTTTAGCATCTACATGGGATGGGATATCTCTGCTGGAATTTCTGCAGCTACTTGGTTTATGGAAGTAGACGGTGTTACGGTAATTCCTGCTGGGACTGCTTTTACCGATTCTGGAGGAACGGTACCTACCGCATTGGGAGGTCTTAACTTCTTCTCTGTTTCTGGAGACAACGAATACTATATCGATGACGTAAACTACTGTTCTAGTGGTGATTGTTTTGGAGGAATAAGCGATTTGAAAGCCCTTGGGGTTTCTATGTATCCTAACCCAGTTAGGGATCGATTGAATATCGAAGCTAGGGAAGCGATCTCTAACGTAGCTATATACAACCTATTGGGTCAGCAAGTATATACCTCCAAGGTGGATGCCTTGTCTACTACCATCGACATGTCCCAAATGACAAGCGGGGCTTACTTTGTACAGGTTGAAGTAAACGGAAGGAAGGCCACCGATAAGATTATTAAGTAATAATTATTTTGTTTTTGAAAAGGGGTTGCCGTTAGGCGCCCTTTTTCTTTTCAGTTGGTGTTTAGTAGTGGTAACTCCTCGATACCAACCAAAGGCGGACAGACTTCTTTCGGGATTACTCGAAGGTCCATTGGCTATCGATTGAGGCTATAGACTTCAGAGTTATCTTACAACCTTTGTCCGCATACCCAGAGGGAAAAATCGTATATTGATATACATTAAACTTTAATTTTATTCATTATGAAAAAAAACTATCTATTGCTTTTACTGGCAGTATGTTTTACTTTCAGTATAAGCGCTCAAATTGATCCATTCTTTGATGACATGGAGTCTTATACAGATGGAGCCGATGTGTGTTCTACTCCTGGTCCAAACCAGTGGTGGATCGATTGGTTCTCGGACTGTTCCACAGCAGGAGCAGCAAGTAGCAACCAAGCCTATAGTGGTGCTTTATCTTTCTATGTCCGCCCGTCCGATCCTGGTGGAGGGGACGTTATAGACCCTGTATTGGACTTGGGTAACAAAATCTTCGGAACTTGGTACCTAAGCTTTTGGTACTATGTTCCCAGTGGTAGGGAAGCCTATTTCAACATCCAAGGATTAACCCCCATTGCTGGAGGTGAGTGGGTGGTAGGAAACATTCCTTTTAACTCAGGTTTGGCTACTCCTGGAGAAGGACAAATAGACAACTCCGCATTAGGAGCTGTAACTTTCAATTTTCCACACGATCAGTGGTTTAGAATCTACATGGGATGGGATATCACTGCAGGAATTTCCAATGCTACTTGGTTCATGGAAGTAGACAATGTTATGGTAATTCCCCCTGGAACTGCTTTTACAGATTCTGGAGGAACGGTTCCAACTGGATTGGGAGGACTTAACTTCTTTTCGGTTTCTGGAGATAATGAGTACTACATCGATGATGTAAATTATAATGAAGGCGGTATCATAGGGGTTGAAGATCTTGAAGCCATTGGAGTTTCTATCTATCCTAACCCTGTTAGGGACCGATTAAATATAGAAGCTAGGGAAGCCATCTCCAATGTGGCGATCTATAACCTATTGGGTCAGCAAGTATATGCCTCCAACGTGGATGCCTTGTCCACTACCATCGACATGTCCCAAATGGCAAGTGGGGCTTACTTCGTTCAGGTTGAAGTAAACGGCAGGAAAGCCACCGATAAGATTATTAAGTAACAATTATATTTTTTTGAAAAGGGGCTGCCGTTAGGCGCCTCTTTTTCTTTTATGACAAAATAATTGACATTGATAAAACTTTCACCATTACCTCTCAATTCTCTATACTAGCCTCTCACAACTCAATACTAGTACCTTCATACCAATTACTAAAAAGTAAAACCCTATCTTTGCCGCAAATTCCTCAGGGTGAGGAAGTGTTGTAGCGGGGCATTTTAGGTTTAATTGTCGTTTTCCTCCAACCAACACACCAAACAATTAAACACACTAGATGTCTGCATTTCAGCAATTGGGCTTGGAAGAGAACCTTCTGCAAGCCATTTCGGATATGGGATTTGAAACCCCTTCCGAAGTTCAGGAAAAAACAATTCCCATTCTTTTAGAACAAGAAACCGATATCGTTTCGCTAGCGCAAACCGGTACCGGGAAGACGGCTGCATTCGGTTTTCCGATGCTTCAAAAAATAAACCCCGAGAGTAGAACTACCCAAGGACTTATCCTTTCGCCAACGCGTGAACTATGCCTTCAGATAACTTCCGAGTTGAAAAACTACGGAAAGTATGTACAAGGGCTTAATGTGGTTGCTGTTTACGGTGGGGCCAGCATTACCGATCAAGCTTCTAAAATTAAAAAAGGAGCTCAGATTATTGTGGCAACTCCGGGAAGGATGAAGGATATGATCGGTCGCCGTATGATCGATATTTCAAAAATTGAATACTGTGTCCTCGATGAGGCGGATGAGATGCTTAACATGGGCTTTTATGAAGATATTACCGATATCCTGTCCCATTCCCCCGAAGACAAGAGCACTTGGCTTTTTAGTGCGACCATGCCCAAGGAAGTATCGGTCATTGCCAAGAAGTTCATGCATGAGCCTATAGAAATTACGGTAGGAACCCGAAATACAGGATCTGCTAATGTTTCGCACGAATACTATTTGGTGAATGCCAGGGACCGTTATCAAGCCCTAAAACGTTTAGCGGATATTAATCCCGAGATCTTCTCTGTGGTTTTCTGTAGAACGAAGCGGGATACCCAGAAAGTAGCCGAGATGTTGATCGAGGATGGTTATAGTGCCGCGGCCTTGCACGGGGATTTAAGCCAGAACCAAAGGGATTTGGTGATGAAATCCTTCCGTACCCGCCAGATTAGGATGCTGGTGGCTACCGATGTGGCTGCAAGGGGGATCGATGTGGACGATATTACCCATGTGATCAATTACCAATTACCCGATGAGATAGAAACCTACACCCACCGTAGTGGAAGAACCGGACGGGCTGGGAAAACGGGTATCTCTATGGTGATTGTTTCCAAGAGTGAGTTGAGGAAGATAAAACAGATCGAGAAGATCATTAAAAAGGAGTTCGTAAAGAAAGATGTTCCCAACGGAATGGAAATTTGCGAAATACAGTTGTTCCACTTAGCCAATAAGGTAAAGAACACCGATGTAAACCAGGAGATCGATGTCTACCTACCTAAGATTAGCGAAGTATTGGAGGAGTTTACCAAGGAAGAACTTATAAAGAAAGTATTCTCGGTAGAGTTTTCAAGATTCTACAATTACTATAGAAAAGCTAAGGACCTTAATGTTGCTGAAGGTGGCAGCGGAGCGGATAGGCCTCCAAAAGAAAGTGCGCGTTTCTTCATTAATTTGGGACGCAAGGATGATTTGGAGTGGATGGATCTTAAGGATTTAATACGTGAGATCACCCAATTGGGCAAGGACGATGTGTTCCATGTGGATACTATGAACAGTTTTTCCTTTTTCAATACCGAGGTAGCTCATATCGATAAAGTTCTGGAAGCTTTTAAAGGCGTTCAGTTCAACAATAGGAAGATCGATATCGAAATCTCCAACAAACGACGTAGCCGAGGTGGCGGTGGTAAGAAAAGAGGCCGTGATGATAGAGGAGGAGGCCGAGGAAAAGGAGGCTTTAAAGGAAAAGGAAAAAGAGGCGATGATCGAGGAGGAAAATTTAAGGGGAAAGATCGCAGGAAGAGCAACCGTTCCAATGAAAAAGGAACGGGTGGTAGACGCAGAAGACGGTAATTTTTAAGTTGATCGATATTATTTTTATTGGGTTAACGAAACTTTGGCAAGGATTTCGCGTCTAAATGATTACTTTTAAACCCAATTTGTTGCTATGAAAAAAGCATTTTACCTACTGTTATTGGCACTATTGCCCCTCTCCCTTTTTGCCCAGGAAGGCGAAATCATTAATGGGGTGGTGCTTAACGATGCTACCGATAATCCTTTGGAAAATGTAAACATCGTGAACCTGAATCAGGTGATCGGGACGACTTCTGATAAGGAAGGGAAGTTTGCTTTGCGTGCCGCCGTAAACGATACCCTGTACTTTTCGTACTTGGGTTTTAAATCCATTAGGGTCCGGGTAACCAACGACTGGATGAAGTTTGGGGAAGTTAAGGTAAAGATGACCGAATTGGGGATTGCCCTGGAAGAAGTAGTGGTTCGTCCTGTGGAACTAACGGGCTATGTGGAAGTAGATGCCAAACTTATTCCTATTTACGATGATTACCGCTACCGTATTGCTGGATTGGGCGGTGGTTACGAAGGGGGGCAGTCGCAACCCGGCGCCGTTTCCAAGGTACTCAGTTCCATATTTAATCCCGCCGATTTCCTCTATAATGTCTTTGGCAAACGACCGAAACAGATGCGGAAGTTGCGAAAGATGAAAGAAGACGACCAGATACGCAACTTGTTGCAATCCAAATTCGATAGGGAAACCCTCATGGCTGTACTTCAGTTGGAGGAAAACGACATAGACGAGATTCTTAGTAACTGTAACTACTCCAAAGGCTTTATACAAACTGCCAATGACCTTCAGATCTTGGATGCCATTAGCGACTGTTACGAAGAATACCGAATCCTAAGCCGTGATAAGGGCAAAGGATAATCCATGACACAATTTATCGTACATTATTCCCTGCATTTTTTGGCGCCAGGGCTATTGGCTTATGTATTCTTTAGGGATCAATGGATAAAGGCTTGGTTGCTTATGGTGCTTACCATGCTTATAGATTTGGACCACTTATTCGCTACACCCATATTCGATCCCAACCGCTGCAGCATCAGTTTTCATCCCTTGCATACTTATTGGGCATTGGCCGTTTATGTGTTGCTGCTTTTCTTCAAAAAAACAAGGATTATAGGTATTGGTTTGGTGCTCCATATAGTAGCCGATGCGATCGATTGTATGTGGATGAATGGGTAATAAAATGATATTTTTTGTACTTTTCTATAAAAGAAAGCTATAACCCATTAAAAAACGCTATGAAGAAAAATACCCTACTACTACTATTATTGTTGCCATCTGTATTATTAGCACAAATTATCCCTGTTACCGATGATATGGAAGATTACGAAGTGGGTCAACCCATATTCGAGAATTGGTGGACCACTTGGTCGGGTACCGAAGCGGACGCTATTTTGTGTTCGGACTTTTCTGATTTTGGGGACAAATCGGCCTTCGTAGATGGTAACGGGACCATTAATAGTGTATTGAACTTAGGAAGCATACCCTTTCCCGATAATATTTACTGGCCTGGATTTTACTCTCAAATACGTATGTACATCCCTTCGGGTAAAGAAGCTTATTTCAATTTGCAACAGGAAGTGCCTATAGTGGAAGATAAGTCCATTTTTGGAGATATTTACTTTAACAAAGATAATTTGAATCCTGGAGTGGGCTATATTGAGGATACGGCTTTGGGTATGGTAGAATTCAGCTTTCCACACGATGAGTGGTTTAACATTTTCATCGATATAAATCAAGTAGACCCTTTTGGACCTTGGACATGGATTTTCCATGCTGATAATCAGACTGTGTTTAGTCAAATTCCCTTTACAAATAGCAATGGAGAACTCCCAGCTTTTTTAGGGGGTATTAATTTTGCCTCTAAGTCTGCGTATACCGAATTCTATATAGATTATATACATTTTGATGCTATTGTTTTGGGTGTTGATGAGCATGAAAACAAACATTTTACAATGGCCCCCAATCCAACTTCCAGTCAACTTTTGCTTCCCAGTACAAATGCAGCTATAGAAACGGTTAGGTTGTTTTCTGGCGTAGGTACTTTAATCTTTGAAGAGGTAGGCAATATTTCTTTGTTGGACCTCTCCGGTTTGGCAAGCGGGCTGTATTTTGTAGAAATCTCTTCCGATCGTGGAAGGGAAGTTCACAAAGTCGTGAAAGAATAGTCCTTTCCCTTGCGAAATATGGGATAAGAACCTATTGTGGTTGATTATTGATTTCTTTTAAATTTTTATACCTTTCTATAGCAAAAGAACGATGCTATTTTGAAAGAATTGATCCAGAACCAACGTCGGTTTTTTAAGGCCCATAAAACCAAGGATTTACGTTTCCGTTTGCGGCAATTGCGTAAGCTAAAGCGTATATTGAAAGCCAACGAGCAGCTTTTCTATGATGCCATTCATAAAGATTTCAAGAAGTCGGAGTTCGATACCTATACGACCGAACTTGCTTTGGTATACCACGATATAGAACATGCCATTAAGAATCTGTATCGTTGGGCAAGGACCCAGAAAGTAGCCACCAATTTGGTGAATTTTCCTGCTAAGAGTTATGTGATTTCAGAACCTTTGGGAGTAGCTTTGGTCATTGGGGCGTGGAATTACCCCTATCAATTATCCTTAGCGCCCATGGTGGCAGCTATGGCAGCTGGTTGTACTGTAGTGGTAAAACCCAGTGAAATCCCATCGCGTACCGCTGCGGCTATGAAAAAGGTATTGTCCGAAGCATTTTCTGAAGAATACATCGCTGTAGTAGAAGGGGGAGTCCCTGAAACCACAGAGTTGTTGCAACAAAAGTTCGATAAGATTTTCTTCACGGGCAGCAGCTTTGTGGGAAAAATAATTTACAAAGCTGCCGCCGAGCACCTCACACCCGTTACCTTGGAACTTGGGGGAAAGAGCCCAGCCTTTGTTACCGAAGACTGCAATTTGAAGATGGCGGCTAAGCGTTTAATCTGGGGGAAGTTCTTGAATGCAGGACAAACCTGTATTGCACCCGATTTTGTTTTGGTGCATCGCTCCATAGAAGAAAAATTCCTAGGACTCTTGAAAGCTGAAATCGAAAAGGAACATTTCAGTATAGAAAACGACAACTATGTTCAGATCATTAACGATAAGAATGTGGCTCGGTTGCAGCAAATGATCGATCCGGCAAAAATCTATCATGGAGGTGAAGTGAATACCGAGGAGCGAATCATTTCCCCAACCATACTACATAAGGTAACCTTTAGCGATGTTGTGATGCAGGAAGAGGTTTTTGGACCTATCTTACCCGTTATTACCTATGAAAACTTAGATGATGCTATAAATAAAGTGAATGAAATGCCGGAACCCTTGTCCTGTTATATATTTACGAAGAGTGGAAAGACCAAAAAGAGGATTCTTAATGAGATTACATTCGGGGGTGGGTGTGTAAACGACAATGTAGTGCACATTGCCAATCCCAATTTTCCCTTTGGCGGTGTAGGTAATAGCGGAATAGGCAATTATCATGGAGAAGCTGGGTTTAGGGCTTTTTCGCATTACAAGAGTATTTTGGAAAAACCCAATTGGTTGGAACTGCCTTTAAAATACTATCCGCATACTTCCGGGAAACTCTGGTGGATCAAGCAATTTTTCAAATTCTAGAAAAAAAATAGAAAAAGTGTCCCCTTCCCAGGGACCTGTTGCGTCTTAGCAATAGAAACATTTAAAAAACCAATAATTATGAAAGATTTTATGATGATTTTCATCGGTGCAGATTACGGAGATATAGGACTTTCTCCAGAAGAAATGCAAGGTAGAATGGGTAAGTGGTTTGCCTGGCACGAAAAAATGTCACAGCAAGGCATAGTAAAAAGCGGTGAAGCCCTTACTGCGCAAGTACGTCGCATTTCGGGAAAGGAACGTACGGTTACCGATCTTCCTTCTGCTGAGATCAAAGAATTGGTGGGAGGTTATTATGTAATAACGGCTAAGGATTTCGACGAAGTTCAGGAGATTGCACAGGACTTCCCGGATTATGATTTGGGTAGTACCGTGGAGATTCGTGAAATCATGGTATTCGATCAGTAATGGAACCCAAACTCATAGACCATCTTTTCCGCCACCATTACGGGAAGATGGTCTCTGTGTTAACGCGAATTTTTGGGCTGGCTCATATCGAGACCATTGAGGATGCCGTTCAGGACGCATTTATAAAAGCTACGCTTTCTTGGACTCACAAGATGCCGGACCATCCCGAAGCATGGCTAACCCAAGCTGCCAAGAATCGTGTGTTGGATATTTTCAGGAAGCTGAAAACCCAGAAGAAACACCTGCCACGCTTATCATCGGGGCCCAGTACCATTGCTGTAAACGAACTGTTTTTGGATAGCGAGATCGAAGACAGTCAGTTGCGAATGATTTTTACCGCTTGCCATCCACAATTGGATCCCAGGGACCGTATTGCATTTGCATTAAAAACCGTTTCGGGTTTCAGTACCAAGGAAATTGCTTCGGCTTTATTGACCAAAGAGGATAGTGTAAAGAAGCGGATACAGCGGGCACGGAAGAACATTCAGAAAAAAGAAATACATTTTGCCATACCCCAGGGCAAGGAACTTCCAGAACGTAATGACAGTGTTTTGGAAGTATTGTATTTAATTTTTAATGAAGGGTTCCATTCCAATCGAAAGGATATTTTGGTTCGGAAGGATTTATGCGGGGAAGCCCTGCGTTTGTGCCAATTGCTTTTAAAAAGGGAAGCTACCCGGTCTTCTGAAGGCTATGCGCTTTTGGCGCTGATGTGCTTTCATGCAGCGCGTTTGGATAGCAAGGTGAATGATGAGGGTGAGATTGTGGATTTGAAACATCAGGATCGATCACTTTGGCACTTTCCGTTAATGCAGTTGGGCAATCAGGCCATGACCAAGGCGGTGGATGAAGGCTTCTTTTCGGCCTACCATTACGAGGCTGCCATCGCTGCGGAGCATCTAAAAGCGCGTTCTTTCGATAAGACCAATTGGGAATCTATTTTTAATTGGAACCAAGCTTTGTATGAACTGCAACCCAGCCCGAGTGTGGCTTTAAATATGGTTGTCGCACAAATTCAACAGGGCAATTTTGAAGATGCGCATGAGCGTCTTCTACAAATTGAACCTGCGGATCTGGAACAACGGGCGTATTTGTATTATGGAACCTATGCAGAGTATTATAAAAAGCAAGGGGAAGTAAAAAAGGCGCTATCTTGTATGGAATTAGCAATCTCGGCAGTTCAAAACGATTCCGAAAGGGCCTATCTGGAAAAAAAGAAGCTACAGATGGCGGGATAGGGAGAGAATTGAGAGGAATGAATTTAGAGGCGAGAAGAGAGACGTTAGAATAAAGAATAAAGAGTCTTCGACTAAACACATCAATCATTAAACGAATAAGATGGCATACGATCAATACACGGCAGACCGCATTAAGAATCAGTTAGAAGCATGGAATATACACTACGAAGCAAGGTCTATGATGGGCGGCTTGCTTATTATGGTAGACGATAAGATGTTCTGTGGCATTCATTATGACAAGAAAAAACAGACAGATTTATTAATGGCCCGTATTGGGGAAGATGCTGCAGAAGAGGCCCTTCAGAAAGAAGGATGCCATCCCATGGATTTTACAGGCCGTCCTATGAAAGGATATGTGTTTGTTACGCCTGATGGGTACGATAGTGAGGCAGATATGGAATATTACCTACAAAAATGCCTCGACTTTAACCCATTGGCTAAGCGCAGTAAGAAGCGCAAGAAAAAAAACTAAAATAGACACCATGAAAAAAATAATTCTACCGCTTCTGTTATTGGTTGTTACTCTAGGATGGAGCCAAAACAAGGAAAGCCATACGATTTCCTATGATGAATCGATGGGATCTCCCCAAGCCGATTTAAGTGCTATTTCCTGGATGGCGGGCCATTGGAAAGGCGATGCCTTTGGGGGCATTACCGAAGAGGTTTGGACACCTCCTTTGGGAGGCTCCATGATGTGTACCTTTAAGCTGGTGATGGACGGTAGTGTAACATTCTACGAAATCGTAACGATTACGGAAGAAGGGGGAACCTTGATGTTGCGCTTAAAACACTTTCACTCCAATCTAAAAGGTTGGGAAGAAAAGGATGAAACGGTCGATTTTAAGTTGGTAAAGGTAACCGAAGACAAGGTCTATTTCGACGGTTTTACATTTGAACGGATAAGCGACGATGAGGTGAATATCTATGTGGTTATAGATGACGATAGGGGAAAGAACGAGGTGAAGTTCAACTATATAAAGCAAATATGAATACTTTTTCAAAATACATTTTATTACTCCTAAGTTTAATGTTCAGTTGCTATGGATGTCAAGAGAAAAAAAGGGGATTTACGAGTGAGGATTTTTTTAAAGATGTTCCTGCCAGATATACTTCGTTTGAAAAGGCAATGGAAAACCCAGAGCAAGTACAACACATAAAAATTGTAGAACAAGGGTTGACAAGCATACCGGAATCCATAGGGAGCTTGGTTAATCTCAGGCAGCTAAACCTCTATCGTAATAATTTGGAACGATTGCCAAATTCTTTTGGAGAACTTACCAATCTGCATACGGTATCACTTACTTCTAATAAAATAAATGAACTTCCGGATGTCTTTGAAAAGTTGAATAAAATAAAGACTATTCATATCGGGTTCAATAATCTTACCAAATTGCCTCCCTCGTTTGGAAATTTTACCAATGAGACTATGGTCGATCTTGGAGGGAACAAATTAACCCAGTTACCGGATAATTTTGTGAATGGAAATATGCAAAGTCTTATGTTAGCAGGTAATCCCATCACTACTTTGCCTGAGTTGTTTGGAAATTTAGGAAACCTTCATACTCTAGATTTAAACAAAACCCAACTTCAGGAATTACCAAGGACATTTAGTAATTTGAGAAAGTTGGTAGTGCTTAAACTTGGAAATACTCAAATAAAAGAACTCCCCGAATCTTTTGGTAATTTAAAAGGATTACAAACATTGCATTTGGACCATTTGCCAAGATTAAGGTCATTACCCGAGTCTATAGGTGATTTAGCACTTTTGTCCAAATTGGACATAAGCCATTCTCCTAACCTGTCCTTACCTAAGTCATTTTCCAATCTAAAGAAAATGACTTATTTAAAGATGAATAATAATCAAATTACCATTTTACCCACTTCCATTTGTGAACTCACACAATTAGGTACATTGGACTTGTCTCACAATAATTTAAGTGAATTACCAGATTGTATAAGCCATCTTTCCAATCTAAAAAACCTGATTGTAACCAATTCTGGTTTACCAGACTCAGAGATTGAAAAAATAAAGAAGCTATTGCCAAATTGTTACATAAAAAATTAAAAGGATGATCCTATAATAATGTCGACTTTTACCTCCTCCCGCGAAAAATATTATTGGCTGTGTACTGCTTTGGTGGTCATAGCCATTTTTTCTACCCTCTTTTTGGGGCGTCCCTTGGCAGAAGCTTTACAGGACCAAAACATGCAATCGCTCCTTTTCCTGGTCGGGATGTTCTTGGTTGGGGTCATGATCTTGGTACATAGCCTACAAACAAAGCCCAATAGGATAGAAATCGCACTTTTGTTAGGGATAGCGGCTATATACATTTTGCTTTTTTTGCGGTTGGGTTTGCCAGAACGCAGTCACCTTATAGAGTACAGTGTATTGGCTGTGATTATGCACAAAGCCATACAGGAGCGAAAAACCAATGGAAAGAAAATTTCCTATCCTGCGCTGTGGGCTTTACTCTTCAGCTTTATTATAGGGCTTATTGATGAGGGCATTCAAATTTTTCTGCCTGATCGTGTGTTCGACTATTGGGATATAGTCTTTAATGGCATTGCCGTTTCCTTAGCCATGGGAGCGGTAGTGGTGATTGCCTGGGTGCGCAAGCTGATAAAAAATAGCAAGGAGGGTAATTCATAAAAAGGCAATCGTAAGGGTTCAGAAAAATGTCTATTTTAGTCTTTACTAACTAACATACTTTTCATGATCGATCAACGTTACTATGCCCCCAATCCAGAAACCCCCATATTCAACAAACTACTGTGTATCCTTATGGGGATTGTTATTGTGTTTTTCCTCGCCTTTGCCCACGGAGTTATTACTTTTTGGAACCCCATCGTCTACCTCGGTTTTATAGTCACCATAGGATTTGGGTTGGTCTTTGGTATACTGTACCGCGTTATTTCTAAAATTGCCAAGGTACGGGATTCGAAGTTTATACTTTATTCGGGCTTAGGGGTTTTATTGTTGGGAATGTACTTTTCGTGGGGGGCTTATTTATTGATGTTGGCTGAAGAACCGATGGAATATTTTCCCACTTTGGGAATGTTGCTTTCCCCCGACTGGATGTTTAGGACCATCGGCGATTTGTATACCTATGGCTCTTGGGGATTTTCTAATAACTCTACCGTAAATGGCCCGATTTTAGGGGGCATCTGGCTGGGTGAGATCCTGATCGTTTTGTATATGGGTTTTAAGGTACTGTACAATTATCAGGTAGATCCTTTTAGCGAGCGTTTCAATAAATGGTTTATAAAATATAGGCTGGACAACGAATACCAAAGTTTGGCAGATCCCCATGTGTTTTTCGAAAAGGAAGGTGCTACGATTACCGATAAGATTGGCAATCTGGGACGTGGCAATGCTACCCGTTACGGCCGTATTTCCATCTTTTATCTAGAAAATGCAGGCGAAGCCTATTTACTGTATGAAAACGTAGGAAGGGATAGCAAGGGCAAAAAAGAATCGGCTACTACTGTTATCGATTATTTGATTATCCCTAAAGCGGAAGCCGCACAACTACTAAAGTCCCAATATGGGAAAAAGGAGTTCTATTTTGTGTATTAATTTTGAAACCATGAAGATTTTTAATGCATTTTTCCTTTTCGTAATAACAACCTCTTGCGTAGAATCCCAAGAACGTGTAGAAGACCAAGTCATGGATTGTCTCTATGCTACCTATGATGATGGAGGGAAGGCATTTAGAGAAGCTTTAATAGATCACGAAACCGACTTAATTACCGAAAATGTCTTAGCGGATGGAAGTGGAAAATCCTATCGCGTCATTTTTGAAAATGTAGTTAAAACAGGGGATTTTTTGTCCACTCCAATTACAAATTCCTTCAGTGAAAGGATTATGGAACTGGGTCAGCCAGATCTCGTAAGATTTCAGGAATGTGAGGATGCGATTGTGGAACCCAATAATCCAAATACAAAAAGGAAGCAATTAGGTAAAGTGTTGGACTCTATCATGTCGTTACGGGATATGAACCCTTCTTTGGTGGCTAATGGAATACTTTCGGTATTGGACGAATCGGATTTCGAAATGGACTATTATAAAATGATGATTTATTTCACTTTGGATAATGTACTGGATAAAGGCTCTGGCATAGCTAGGTCTCTTCCATCATTGGAAGAACAAGAGGCTTCTTACGATGCCTCCAATGCTCTGGAAATCCAGATAGACGAAACAAACAAATTGTTTTTATACGATGAGGAAATAGAATTGTCCAAATTGAAGGGGAAAATAATCGATTATGTTAAGGAAAACCCATCGGAGCCGGTACTTCGCATAAGTAATCATAGATTGACCTCATATGGGTTTTACATAACTGTTCAAAACGAAGTGATTGCTGCTAAGAATGCTATAAGGGATGAGGGGGCTCTTACGCTTTATGGAAAACCTATGGAGCAATTGAGTGACTCCTTACAAAGAGAAGTAAAGAAAAGATACCCTATACATTTGGAGGAAGGAGAAATGGAGTAATTCATATAGTTTAAAAGTTTGACTGTGGGCATTCAAAACAACAAGTGGAAAGATTATTTAAGAACTATTTTGGAAGAGGGAGGGTTTGTACACGCTACAACTGTACTAAAGAATGAAACTGAAACGGAAACATACATTTTCAAGGATAAAAAGTTAGAGACTTCATTAAAAATAGGGTATTTGGAGGATGACTTATTAATATATTTAGAATGTAAGAACCCTAAATTCCCTGGATATACCCAGTATAAAACACAAGACTATTTTGAAAGGTACCATTTTCATAGTACAGAAACATACGGAGGACCAGGCCTTCAATTTAATGAAGAAAACAGAAAGGGTATCTTAGAATTTTTAAACAGTGGAATTGAAGGCCATGAAATACAATGGTTTCGAGGTGAAGAAATATTGAAGTCAACCATTTGGCTGAATGATATTGAATTTCAAGAAAGTTATGACTACACAGGAAGAGGCTTTATAAAACGTCTTATTGGAAAAAAAGTGGAAGACTGGGATGGGGTCGAAAAGCGCACCTTGGATCTTAAAGAACTCTTTGGTGGATTAAAAAACAAATAATATGAAAACAATGACCTGTAAACAATTGGGCGGTGCCTGCGATGTGGAATTCCATGCCGAAACCTTCGAGGAAATGGCCCAACAAAGCAAGACGCATGGTATGAAAATGATTCAAAAAGGGGAAGAAGCCCACTTAGCTGCTATGAAAGCCATGCAAGAACTCATGCAAAAACCTGGAGCCGTGGAGGCATGGTTCGAGGAAAAACGCAAAGCGTTCGATGCCCTTCCTAGTGATTGAATAATACGTTCAAAAATTTATAACTTAGTTATCCTAATAAGAAGTAATACCCAACACCTATGTACACCCGTAAAGTTTATAGAATCAAGGACATGGCCAAGTGGACCCGGTTTTCCACTTTGTTGTTTTTTATCATTATTGCTGCAGCTGTAGCCCTTTACCATTTTTTGGACCTGCACTGGCTTAAGGTTCCGTGGACCCCTCTGGCATTGATTGGTACTGCAGTAGCATTTGTAATTGGGTTTCAGAACAATTCTGCCTACGGAAGAATTTGGGAAGCGAGGAAGATTTGGGGAGGGATTGTAAATACATCACGCACCTTTGGTATGTTTGTTCAGGATATGATTACCAACGAGCATGCTACAGATAAACTATCCAAAAACGAACTGGACAAAGAGATAAAAACCCTTACCTATCGGCATATCGCTTGGATGACTGCTTTACGGCATGCCATGCGAGCCCCAAGGAGTTGGGAAACCGTTTTTCAGGAGAAAACCAATCGGGAATGGAGCGAAGTCATGAAAGCTCCAGAACGTGAATCGACTGTAGAAGATGACCTAAAACCTTACCTCTCACAAGAAGATATGGATTATGTCATGGCTAAGGGGAACAAACAAACAGCACTGCTATACCTACAATCCCACCACCTTAGAAAACTAAAGGAAAAAGGGATTGTTTGGGAATTCTCCTTTTTGCAGCTGGAGAGTGTTTTGGAAGAATTGTTTACCCTACAGGGGAAGTCGGAACGGATTAAAAACTTCCCATATCCACGTCATTTTGCCACTTTGAACCACTATTTCATGTGGATTTTTGTGTTGTTGTTACCATTGGCCATTGTGCCCCAATTTGCTGAAATAGGAAGTGAAATAGCAATCAACCAACCCTTGATTGGGAAATACTTTATCTGGTTGTCGATCCCCTTTTATATTATTGTGGCTTGGGTATTCCATACCATGGAGCGTATAGGGCGCACGGGCGAAAACCCGTTCGAGGGTACTGCCAACGATGTGCCTATTTCTACCATTGCTAGGGGTATTGAGATCGATCTTCGTCAGAATCTGGGTGAAACCAACGAAGAAATCCCCGATCAGTTCCCGATGATCTACGATACGCAGATGTAGGTGTCCAGTGATTTGCTGGATAAAGCAGTAGAGGCAGTGTAAGCAAATAAAAATGAAACAAATAGATAAAGGCATTCGGGCATCTAACTACTTGGTGGATTTAATGGTCATCTATCCCGTTTGGTTTGTTTTTATACTATTCATTGGAAATGCGAAATACGATATGATTAGCTTATTCTTTTTGATGGGCTTGTACTATTGTGTTTTTGAATACTTTTTTAACCAGACACTTGGTAAAATGGTCACCAATACCAAAGTGGTTATGAAGAATGGTGAAAAACCTACTTTACTGGCTATTTTTATGCGATCTGTTTTGCGATTATTCCCTTTGGATGCTTTATCATATTTATGTGGAACCGAATTAGGAATACACGATCTTCTCTCATCCACTAAATTGGTGAAAAATACTTGAATGCTAAAGTGAGAAGTATAGTTATTGACCCCTATGGATAGTTAACAAAGGATTTGATCAAAAAACTCCAACATACCGATATCCCTACTTCCCAAAAAATAAGGGAGGTCTTTCAGGCTTCCTATGCCATAGAGGCCGAACTACTGAAAGCCTTAGATTTTCCTCCCCTAAAAAGACCTTTGGAAGCTTTTGTGAATTGCAGCAATGTGTTTTTGGGGTATTGGAAAGACGAAGCCCTAGCTGGGGTGGTAGAAGTTACTCAGGATAACATAGCAACACACATACAAAGCTTGGTGGTACATCCAGACTTTTTTAGACAAGGCATTGCCCGAAAGCTCATGCATTCTGTTTTTGATTCTTTTCCTTCTGAATTATTCACTGTGGAAACAGGCGTAGACAATGGTCCGGCTTGCCAATTGTATGAAAAATTGGGTTTTGTGGAAGTAAAACAATGGGCCACCGACCACGGGGTGCGGAAGGTGCGGTTCGAGAAAATGTAACTATTGGGGTTTTGGTCAGGACAAATCCCTCCAAAATTCAGGATTTTTCCTAGGCTTTATGTGATGTTTGCTTTTTAATTTCGGGCTGCAATTACAAATAATATGACGCCCAAAACCGAACAACCTACTACCGAACAGGAGCTTCACGAATTCTTGAACGACAATTTAATTTTCCTCCGTACGGTCTTTCCTTCCTGTCCCATTGTGGATGAGGAAATTTAGTCCGGGTGAAATACAATAGTCAAGATTGTTTAAAGATTGATTTTTATTGTGCATCGATTGATGAATTTTAATGATATTTATCTGATGTTTCTACTCGATAATGATCAAAGAAAATATATTGGATTAGATCCCATAAAATCTTCTTGGGATAAAATTGTCTTAAAAGGCGATGCATACCGATCTGAATCTCTATTGTATTTTGAAGATAACATAATTAAAAGACAGGTTGTTTCCAATGAATTGGAATACAGGGAATATCAATATAATGAACCGACCCAAGATAGAGAGTGGTTGCTTCCCAAAACCAGTAAGGGAAAAGCTAAGAAATTAACAGGTTCTGTATTAGAGCGTAGGAATCCCATTGGAGTTTATCTCAATGTTCGAAAAGATGGGGTGTTTGTTATAGGAAGCCATACCAATCAAAAAACATTTTATTCCCGTGATTGGGAGTTTCAAGA
>JANQKN010000070.1 GCA_028281065.1 Flavobacteriaceae bacterium
CCACAATCTGGTTTTTGGATAGGGCAGAAGCAAAAACCCCGATGGAGGTATACGCCAATGCCAAGAAAAAAAGTCCTAGATAAGAGCCCATGGTACTTCCCACGTCCCAATTACCCACTGGGTTGCCTAAGTTGGAAATGGTAAGGATATACGTTAGCGTAGGGATTAAGGCAATTACAATGAGCAGCAATGCCCCAAAGTATTTCCCCAAAACAATGTTGCGCAATCCCATAGGTTTCGTCAATAACAGTTCTAGGGTACCCATTTTGCTTTCTTCACTAAAAGAGCGCATGGTAACAGCAGGGATAAGGAACAAAAGGATCCAAGGGGCTAATTCGAAAAAGGGAGCTAGATCTGCAAAGCCCGCATCGAATACATTGTAGTTTCCATTAAACACCCAAAGAAAAAGACCATTGAAGACCAAAAACAGCGCAACAACCAAGTACCCGATGGGACTGGAAAAAAAGCTGCGTATTTCTTTTTTAATTAGGGCAATCATAGGTTATGCTAGTTGATGAATAGCATCGACACTCCAAGCTTGGGCTTTAGAACGAAACAGGGGCTTGGTTGTTGCCCAAACCGATTTAAAAAGCTCACTGTTTCGGTAACTTTCCAAATCTTCCTCACGATCCCAACGGCTGTGTGTAAAAAAAATGGTGGGATCCTTTTTATCCCTCCACAATTCCAAGTACCTACATCCCGGGTAGTTTCGTATGCTATTTTTCACTTGCTCAAAATTATTCAAAAAAGTGGATACGTTTTCCGCTTCAAACTCCATTTTTACAATTCTTGTAAACACTATGCTTTGTTTTAGTTCGTAAAATTAACCGTAACGGTATCCCAATACTCCAAACCAAACAAGGTTGCCGCACTCCCCACCGTTTTAGGGTTGCTTTTATAGATGGCGAGTTCCAGATATTCCGAAGAATTCCAGATAGCCAGTTTCTTTCCGTCTTCCTCCCTTCGGTCGGGCGGAAGATCGAAATTAATGGAATCGCTATAGTGCGAATAGACCTTTGCGAACGTAGCGGTACGTACCGTGATCTTAAAGTCACGCCCTTTCCCTACCTTGTCGAACAAGGATTTGGTAATGTTACACACCACATTTCCATAATTGTCTATATAAATTACATTGCCAATAAGCTGGTTGCCGTCTGTATTTACCACAGGCTTTAAGCCCGTGAGTTGTTTGATTTCTTCTATGGACTTCCCGATTACCTCCAACGTACCCCCACGGGCCAGATGGCAGGCTACCTTAACGAACACATCCAAAACAGGGAAATTGCTTTCCACCCGATCATGGATGTTGATTTCCACAATTTTTTCAGGGTTTATTTCTGAAGTAAGCATGGAAATGATCCCGTTGTTGGCGCAAATAAAATAATGCCCGTCCAACAACAAGGCGATGTGCTTGTTTTCTGGGTTCAGTTCACTGTCTATACCAATAATGTGTATGGTACCCTTCGGGAAGCTTTTATAAGCGTTCTGGATAACATAGGCAGCCTCTGTATTGTGAAAGGGGGAAATGGAATGCGATATATCAACAATCCGCACACTTTCCAATTCACTATAGATGGCCCCTTTTACCGCACCGACATAGTGATCTTTCTCTCCAAAATCGGTTGTTAGGGTTACAATGGGCATTCGTTAGTAATTGTTGATATTTTGTTAAAACAACTCCCACAAAAATAGGGTACTTTTGCAAAGAGAAAAAGTATATTTACCATAGTTATCATAAAATCCCCTCGCGGGTTTGTTAGTAAGATACTTTTTAGAGAAATTTTCAGCTTTCGGGATAACCTGAAACAATTAACCCTCGCTTTGCGAGTAATACAATAAACGACCGCTTTTGAACGAACTTATAATCGAACTTACCGAAATCAGTCCTAAAGAGTTTTTTGGACTTCAGAATGCGAATATTGACCTTCTCAAAAAATATTTCCCCAAGCTTAAAATCGTAGCCCGAGGCAGTAAAATAAAAGCCTATGGTGATGAGGAAATCCTTGAAGAATTCGATACCCGAATGAACATGCTCCTAGAGCACTATATGAAATACAACAAGTTGGACGAAAATTCCATCGAACGTATTTTAATGAGCGAAAGCAGTGCCGATTACGAAACCTCTGAAGGAAGCGGTGAAGTTTTGGTGCATGGAGTAAGTGGAAAGTTGATCAAGGCCCAAACTGCCAACCAGCGTAAACTGGTAGATCTCACTCAAAAAAATGACATGGTGTTTGCCATTGGTCCTGCAGGAACCGGTAAAACCTATACAGGGGTGGCTTTGGCTGTGAAGGCATTGAAAGAAAAACAAGTACGGCGTATCATCCTAACCCGTCCTGCGGTAGAAGCAGGGGAGAACCTTGGGTTCCTTCCTGGGGATCTTCAGGAAAAACTGGATCCGTACATGCAACCATTGTACGATGCCCTTCGCGATATGATCCCAGCAGAAAAACTGGCTTCCCATATAGAAAAAGGAATCATACAAATTGCCCCTATGGCATTTATGCGCGGACGTACTTTGGACAATGCCTTTGTTATTTTAGACGAGGCCCAGAACACCACCCATGCCCAAATGAAGATGTTTCTAACCCGTATGGGAAAGAATGCCAAGTTCATGATTACGGGGGACCCGGGACAGATCGACTTGCCTAGGCGTGTTATTTCGGGACTTAAAGAAGCCTTGTTGATTTTGAAAGATGTAGATGGAGTAGGGATTATACATTTGGATGACAAGGATGTAATCCGCCACCGATTAGTGAAAAAAGTGATTGCCGCTTACAAAGCGATTGAAAACAGGAATTAATGAACCATACCATAACCGATACCAATTTTAACTTTCCAGGACAAAAATCAATCTACAAAGGGAAAGTTAGGGAAGTCTATACACTGGATAACGATTTATTACTCATGATTGCTACCGATCGTTTGAGTGCTTTCGATGTGGTCATGCCCAAAGGGATTCCCTACAAAGGGCAGATCCTGAACCAGATCGCTACCAAAATGATGAAGGATACCGAAGACTTGGTACCCAATTGGTTGGTTGCCACCCCAGATCCCAATGTAGCTATTGGCCAAGCCTGTGAGCCGTTCAAAGTTGAAATGGTAATACGCGGTTATATGAGCGGTCATGCATCACGCGAATACAAAGCAGGTAAGCGTATGCTATGTGGAGTACCTATGCCCGATGGTATGAAGGAGAACGATGCTTTTCCAGAACCTATCATTACTCCAGCAACCAAAGCAGAAAAGGGAGATCACGATGAGGATATTTCCCGTGAGGAAATTTTAAGCCGCGGTATTGTTTCTGAAGAAGATTACGTGGTACTGGAAGATTATACCCGTAAATTGTTTCAACGCGGTACTGAAATTGCTGCAAAACGCGGTTTGATTTTGGTGGATACCAAATACGAATTTGGAAAAAACAAAAATGGAGAAATCGTTCTTATCGATGAAATTCACACCCCGGATTCTTCCCGTTATTTCTATGCCGATGGTTATGAAGAGCGGCAAGAAAAGGGGGAGGCTCAAAAGCAGTTATCCAAGGAGTTTGTGCGCCAATGGCTTATTTCCAATGGTTTTCAAGGGTTGGAAGGGCAGCAAGTTCCTTTTATGAGCGATGAATACATCGAAACCGTTTCCGATCGTTATATAGAGCTCTACGAAAACATTACGGGCGATACTTTTGTAAAGGCAGATGTTTCCAATATTGAAGAGAGGATTCAGGAGAATGTCCTTGGTTATTTGTCTTAGATCCCTTTTAGATCGAAGTTATATACATACCCCAAGCTCACATCCGTAAAGTCGGCTTGCCCTCCGTTGGCATTTATATGAAAACCGACAAACAAGTTGCTTTTTCTATGCTGTTTGGTACTCCATAGGTAATATTTCATCCCCATACGGGAAGAAATAAGGTGTTTTACCCGGAATTTGGTATTGAATTCCCCTAGTACAAAGTTATTGTCGGGAGGGATTTCACGGGGAATAAATGCCCAACCCTGGTTCAGTCGCCAATCGATTTTATAGGCAGGCTTGTGTATGTTAAAACCAATTTCTACTTCAATCCCTACATGATTCAGTAAAATTTCACCCGAACCATAAACCCCCAGAGCAGAAGCATTCCAAACGGGGCTGTCTCTAAAAGAAGCGAATTCGCGCCCATCTTGTACCAAAGATTCATTGTCATTAATGTAATCGAAATAATGTTCGTAATAACGGTAGTAGAACCCAACCCCCAATTTGTAAGTATTATTGATTACTTTTCCGTACTCACCAGCAAAGGTGTAGACTGGTTTTTTGTCGTTAAATGGTTCTGGTTTTCCCAATACATTAATTCCGTATCCGCCGCGTAATGAAAGGTATGGATAAATACTTCGCTCCAAATCTGATGAAAAAACAGGAGGTTCTTCCAATGCCTTATCCGATTTTATGTCAGCAGAGACGCTTAACAGAAAAGAATTCAGTCCTTGGTTTGGCAAACGGGTATGTCCATTGGAGTGGTGAAAATAGCCCAATCCTACACGCCAATCCGTTCTCCCTTTGGAGAATATTTTATAATTGAAATGGGCTCGGAAAGACCAAACCAAATCTGTGGTAATCCCTTGGTTGTTGGGATTGGTAACTGGGTCGTATATTTTGTTGAAATACGATCCACCCATCCCTACGAGGATGGAAAGTTTTTTACTCTTAAACGCACCGAACTCTATAACGGGCATTACAGTAAAGGCACTCCCCAAACTATCTTTATTGCCAAAGTTTGTATAGGCTAGGGACAATCCTGTTTTTGGCCCCTTTAAGCGTCGAGCCCATTCCTGCGAATTGAACTTATGATCCCAATTCAACGTAAAAACAAGGGAACCCTGTCCATCGGTTTCAGGAAAGTTTTCATTGGCTTCGGCTAAGATCCCCCCAAGGATTTCAGGAGTGTAGATAAGGGGGCTTTGGGTTTCCTGCGCATAGGTGTATGACAGGAAAACAAGGAAAAAAAAGGTTAGTAGTTGTTTCATTTCGAATACAAATAAAACCAATACAATTGAATTTCAAAATTTAAATTACTTTAGAGCTTCATTTTAAGATACCATTCCTTGAAAGAAACCCTAGAGAATTTTATTTCAGAACTATCCTCCCTTGCTTGGGGGCTTCCCTTGCTTATCATACTTATAGGGGGAGGACTCTATTTGTTGATTAGGATCCGTTTCTTACCCTTCCGTTATTTAGGTCATGCTATTGCCATTTTACGTGGAAAATACGATGACGAAAAAGATGAAGGCGAGATAAGTCATTTTCAGGCACTTACCACAGCACTTTCGGCTACGGTAGGTATGGGAAATATTGCAGGTGTAGCTGTAGCCATAACAATTGGGGGACCAGGTGCCGTGTTTTGGATGTGGGTTAGTGCTGTGATAGGGATGTCTACCAAATTCTTTACCGCTACTTTGGCCATATTGTTCCGCGGCAAGGATAGTGAAGGAAATACCCAAGGAGGCCCCATGTATTTTATTGAAGAAGGATTAGGCAAGAAGTGGAAGTTTTTGGCTGTTTTCTTTAGTATTTCTGGTCTTATTGGAGCATTACCTGTTTTCAATGTAAATCAGTTAACACAGGCAATCAACGATATCCTACTGAAACCAGCAGGGATGTATTTTGAAGATACGAGTAATCTGATCATAGGGTTTGTTCTGGCAACGATTACAGCTATTGTGATTTTAGGGGGGTTGTCCCGAATTAGCAAAACAGCTGAAAAACTGGTACCCTCCATGGTGGGGCTTTACTTTATTATGGTATTGATCATCTTAGGGATTTATATCGATGAAGTACCTCACTACTTGAGTCTTATTGTAACCGATGCTTTTTCTGCCTCCTTTTTTGAAGGTGATGCCTTTTTAGGAGGTGTCGTTGGTGGATTGATCCTTTTGGGGATTAAACGCGGGGCTTTTTCCAACGAAGCAGGTATTGGTACAGCACCTATGGCACACGGCGCAGCCAAAACCAACGAACCAGTCCGTGAAGGTTTGGTTGCCATGTTAGGACCGGCCATCGATACGTTAATTGTTTGTACCCTTACTGCACTGGCTATATTGGTAACCGGTGTGTGGCAGTCCACTATGGACAATGGAGTTTCGTTAACTGCCGCTGCTTTTGGAGATGCCATGCCTTCTTTTGGTAAATACGGTTTAATGCTTTGTATTGCTATTTTTAGTATTTCTTCGCTGTTTTCGTATTCCTACTACGGAACCAAATGTATGTCCTATCTATTTGGAGCCGAACGCAAAGGGATATACAACTACTTTTATATAGGTAGTATCATCCTAGGGGCTACTGCTTCTTTGGATATGATGATTGGACTAATCGATTCCTTCTTTGCATTCATGGCCATACCTACCATGACAGCTACCATTATATTGGCCCCAAAAGTGGTTAGGGAGGCCAAGGATTATTTTAAAAGATTAAAAGGCACTACTTAATCGCTTGTAATAAGGAGTCTAGGCGCTGGGTGTATTTTTTAGCCCCCACAGGATTTAGGTGACTCTGGTTCCAGAAATCGTTTACTTCAAAATTGAGTGTATCACGTTCCAGATCAAATAAGGTGACATTGTCATAATTCTTTAGGGTAACAGACAGGATACTATCCCTTCTTCGAAGGATATCGGGATGTTTTTTCCCGTGATAGGTTTTGTACATGGGAACCAAAGAAATGACCACATTGTAATCGTTGGCTTTCAAGAAATCCAATAGTTCGAAATAAAGGGTCGTGTTCCTTTTAAAAGTAATCAAGTCAGGATCTGTATTGATCTTAAACCGTGGCATGGCAGCGATTTTCACTTCGTCGTGCCCCAAATCCTGAAATTGTCCATGGAAAGCGTTGGTATTAAAACCATATGCATTGTATACTTCCTTTCGGTTACCATCTATATAGTAATCCTGTATTTTTTCTGAAAAGAACGATGGGTGTGCTAAATAAGACAGCTGATCCTTAAAGTAAACGGAACGTTCAAAATGATTGATGCCGTAATACTTTAGGTAAAAGTTGTTCTTCCAAAAATCTTTTCCGTTGTGTGGAATTTCAAAATGGCTATAGGAAACCTCAAAAATCACGGTTTTTACGTTTGGAAGTTTTTCTTTAATCCCTCTAAGCAACTTAAAGTCCGTGTCGTGGTGTTGGTCTCCCGATGCTAGATTTAGGGTAGGTTGCTGTATCCATTCTGGGTTTACCGCTCCTCGCATTTGAGAAGATCCCAATACCAGGTTTTCGAAAGCATCTCCTTTGCCTTCCATATAATCTTTATTCGCCTGGAAGGAATTGGGCATGCTTACAGTGAAGTATTCAACCACGCCATAACCTATAATCACGGGCAGGAAAAACAAAAGGCAATATGTAACAAATTTCCGCTGCATTAAAACTGAAAATAAATAAAAGCCTCCTTGGGTTCGGCGTAACGAATAATCAGGAATATTAAAATATAGTATAAGGACCACCGCACTACTTTGGGCAGTTTCACTTCCAGTTGTTGAAGTGGGAAGTCCTTTTTGGTGGTTAATAGTTCAGCCACAATCAATATCCCTAAATACATAAGCTTTATACCGATTAGGGAAGAAATATGGCTATCTATTTCGAAAGTGAACCACTTCTTCAGTATCAAAAACGAATCCGAGATACTGTTGGATCTAAAAAACATGGACATTAAGGCGGCAATGGCAAAAAAGTAGATAAGTGACAGTACCCTTGGGATTTTATAAAGCTTTTTCTGAAGTATCTCCCCTTTCCTAAAAAAGGGAATCCGCTCTACTACCAATATAATCCCGTTCACCAACCCAAACATAATAAAGGTCCAATTGGCACCATGCCAAAGCCCCACCAACACCATGGTAATAATTACAGCAGTTGCTCTAAAAGAAGGCTTTATCTTTTTTCGGCTCTTAAGTAGAGGAAGATAGACATAGTCCGTAAACCATTTGGTGAGTGTAATGTGCCATCGCATCCAGAATTCCGTAATACTAATGGAGAGATACGGTATCTTGAAATTCTTGCTGAGCTTAAAACCAAACAACTTGGCGGTTCCTATCGCGATATCGGTATAGCCCGAAAAGTCACAATAAATCTGGAAGAAGAAGAGGAGGGAAGCATACACCAAAGCGAACATTCCATAATCTTCAGGGGTGCCAAAAACCATACTTACTGCAATCCCAAGCTTATCCGCTACCAAAATTTTCTTGAAAAGTCCCCAAAGGATCTGCCGCAATCCTTCTTTGGATTGTTGGTAGTTGAACTTTCTCTTATTTTCAAATTGTGGTAACAAATCCCGGGCCCGTTCTATGGGGCCCGCTACTAATTGGGGGAAGAAACTCACAAAACAGAGGAATTCCAGAAAATTGCCTGTGGGTTTTATCTTACCGCGATATACATCTATGGTATAACTCAGGGTTTGGAACGTGTAGAAGCTGAGCCCAACGGGAATAGCTATGTTCCAGAAATAATACCCCTGGGAAGCATCGATCCCGAAAAGGGTTCTGAAATTATCAAGGAAAAAGTTGAAATACTTAAAAGTGAACAGCACCCCAAGATTCCATAGGATGCTCATCCAAAGGAACAACTTCCGATTTAGTTGTTTTGATGTATTTTGAAGCCCCCGTCCCGCTATAAAATCGATCACCGAACTCATAAAGATGAGTCCCAAAAACCGCCAATCCCAAAGACCATAGAACACATAACTGGAAACGAGGAGCAGTAGGTTTTGAGCTTTTCTTCTTTTAACACCAATAGCCCAGTACATTGCATAGACAATCACCAGGAAAAAGCCAAAATCGAATGAATTGAAAAGCACTTATGGGTGTTTGGTTGCGACCAAAGATAAAAAAAGGCTACCAATGGCAGCCTTTTCAATTTTATACTTTAAAAAGATTATTCAAAATAACTGAAGGTTTCCCCTTTTTCAATTTTGAGTAATGTTTCATAAATAAGCTTAATCACATTTTCCACATCATCACGATGTACCATTTCCACAGTAGTGTGCATATAGCGTAGGGGAAGGGAGATCAGTGCGCTGGCAACACCGCTTCCGCTATAGGCAAAGGCGTCGGTATCGGTGCCTGTCGCCCTGGAAAGCGCTGCCCTTTGGAAAGGGATTTTCTTTTCTTCCGCAGTGTCGGTAATAAGGTCTCGTAATCGTTGCTGTACTGCTGGGGCGTAGGCAACAACTGGACCTGCACCAATCTTTGCCAACCCTTGTTTCTTTTTGTCGATCATTGGGGTAGTGGTGTCGTGGGTAACATCGGTAACAATAGCAACATTGGGTTGTATCCTTTCAGCAATCATTTGGGCACCACGCAACCCTATCTCTTCCTGTACCGAGTTGGTAATGTACAATCCAAAAGGAAGCTCCTTTTTGTTCTCCTTCAACAAACGGGCTACTTCTGCGATCATAAAACCACCCATTCTATTATCGAGGGCTCGGCATACGAACTTGTCCTTATTAAGGATATGGAATTCGTCTGGATAGGTAATGACACAGCCAATGTGTACGCCCATTTTCTCTACTTCCTTTTTATCCTTTGCTCCAATATCTATGAAGATATTCTCAGGCTTGGGCGGTTCCTCTTTGGCTCGGCTTCGCGTATGGATCGCTGGCCATCCAAAAACCCCTTTTACAATCCCCTTCTTGGTGTGGATATTCACCACTTTCGATGGAGCGATTTGGTGGTCACTCCCTCCGTTTCTAATTACATATAGAAGTCCGTTGTCCGAGATATAATTTACATACCATGAGATTTCATCCGCATGCCCTTCGATCACCACTTTGTAATCGGATTTGGGATTGATGACTGCAACGGCAGTTCCGTAAGTGTCCGTTATAAACTCATCCACATAGGGCTTCAGGTAATCCATCCATAACTTTTGCCCATCCCATTCGTAACCTGTGGGAGCAGCATTGTTGAGGTATTCTTCTAAGAATTTTAAAGACTTTTTGTTTAATATAGATTTCGCCATAAATCAATTTTATAATAAGAAACTCAAAATTAGTAATTAATTAATAACACCCACTTGCCAATTTTTATAATTTTGGAACGGTTTTAGAGAAACCGTCTATATATATGTCTAAACTTGGTTACATAACCCTATTGTGTATGCTGTTATCCTTCCCGATCCTAAGGGCACAGGATAGGGACTCCATACATGAAATTAAAAAGGATAGCACCTATACCTTCTATTATATAGTAGAGGGGGATACCATACCAAGGGAGTTTATTGACTTAAAGGAAGTGGTGCTGTTGAATAAATTGGAATTCAATTCCAAGGAGGATAGAAGGCGTTATCTTATTCTTAGAAGAAAAACCCGCAAGGTATACCCCTATGCAAAGTTGGCTGCAGAAAGACTTCAGGTAATGACAGAGCGTTTGGCCTCTATCGAAAACAAAAGGGCGAAGCGGCGATATACAAAACGGGTACAGAAATATATAGAAGGAGAGTTCTCTGAGAAGCTCAAAAAACTAACACGGACCGAGGGGCAGATTTTAGTAAAGCTTATCCATAGGCAGACGGGGAGAACTGCTTTCAAATTGGTAAAGGAACTCAGGACGGGTTGGAGGGCATTTTGGTACAATACCACAGCTAATATGTTCGATATTTCACTGAAGGAAGAATACCGTCCCTATGATGTAAAAGAAGATTACCTTATAGAAGATATCCTGGAGAGATCTTTCCAAGACAATATACTAGAGCGTCAGGAACCCTGGGAGGAAATAGACTACCTGGATCTTACTTCACATTGGAATAAACTCACCCAGGGAAAGTAAATTTAAATTTACTTGTCTCAATTTCAGAAAAATAGTATCTTGCTAGTCCGCTCTTTTTTAATCGAACTGTTTTTATTGATTTTTTGAACGCTGGATATACGGTAGCCCTTGCTTGGGCTCAAAAGAAAATTGCACGTTTTTCAGATCAATTTTTTTACCCTTGTAATTAGCACCGTTTCAATTGTTTATAAACGGTTAATAAAAAACATGCAAAAAAGATTGAAATTGTTTTGGTGGAATGAAAAAAGGGGTTGTATATTTGCACCCGCAAAACGGATGAGGGATGCCTCTCCGGGATGTAAGAGAGAATAAAA
>JANQKN010000145.1 GCA_028281065.1 Flavobacteriaceae bacterium
AAATACCAACCCAAAGAACCCCATTATTGGAAATCGCTCGTTTGGAGAAGACAGGGAAAATGTTACCAAAAAGGCCATTGCTTTTATGAAAGGAATGCAAAGCGCTGGTGTAATGGCAAACGCAAAGCATTTCCCAGGGCATGGTGATACAGATGCAGATTCCCATAAAACACTGCCTACACTATTGTTTGATAAAGAAAGGCTCGACTCCTTGGAATTATATCCCTATAAACATATTATTAGCGAGGGACTTAGCAGTGTCATGGTGGCACACCTTAATATTCCTTCCATTATTTACGAATCGGGTTATCCGTCTTCCATTTCCAAAAATGTGGTAACCAACATTTTGCAAGGAGAATTAGGGTTTAACGGTTTGATTTTTACCGATGCCCTTAATATGAAAGGCGCTGCCGATTTTAAGAAACCCGGAGAGATAGATTTAGCTGCTTTTTTAGCAGGAAATGATGTGCTGCTTATTTCTGAAGACATCCCGAAAGCCCATGACATGCTGGTTCGGGCCTATAGGGAGGGAGTTGTTACCGAAGAACGTTTGGCACATTCTGTAAAGAAGATATTGTATGCGAAATACAAAGTAGGATTGGATACTTATGTTCCTGTTGCTACAGAAAACATTATTGAGGAACTGAATGCCCCAGAAGATAATGTGCTTTATGAAACCGCTATGGCAAAGGCACTAACGGTCATTAAAAACGAATCCTCCATACTTCCTATCGAGAACCTTCAGAACAAAAAAATAGCCTATGTAAACTTTGGAGACGATAGCGGGAAAGAATTCTTAAAGTACTTGAGAAAATACAGTGATATAGACTGGATCAAAGCCAACGATTTGGCTGGGTATATAAAGAAACTTGCCAAATACGATTATGTGATCATAGGATATCACAGATCCAACGCCAATCCTTGGAAAGGATACAAATTGAAGGACAAAGAATTGGTATGGCTGTACGAAATCGCCCGAACCAACAAAGTAATCCTAGATGTCTTTACAAGGCCCTATGCACTGCTGGATATAACAGCTACAGCCAATTTTGAAGGGATTATCGTTTCGTATCAAAATAGTGAAGTTTCCCAACAATTGTCAGCCCAGCTTATTTTTGGCGCTAGGGGAGCAGATGGCCAATTACCTGTTACGGCAGGGAACGATTTTCCTGTAAACACATCTATAGTTACCCAAGAACTGCACCGTTTGCAATATGGAACCCCTGAAAGTGTTGGGTTATCTTCAGAAAAACTGAAAAAGATAGATTCATTGGCTAGAATCGGGATTTGGGCAGAAATGATGCCCGGCGCCCAGATTTTGGTTGCCCGGAAAGGCAAAGTGGTATACAATAAAAACTTTGGGTACCATACCCCTGAAAAGAAAATAAGGGTACGGGATGATGATATATACGATGTTGCGTCGTTGACCAAGATCTTGGCTACGTTACCCTTAACTATGGAGCTCTACGACAGGAACATCATCACCATGGAAACCAAGATTTCTGAAATGTTGCCTTCCTTCAAGAAATCGAATAAGTCCAATATCACCTTAAAACGGATGCTTACCCATACAGGACGTTTACGGTCATGGATTCCTTTTTATCGCAATACTATCGATACAATAACCCAGTTGCCTTCAACTCAATATTATTCGGAAGAAAAATCCAAGGAATTTCCTACCCAAGTCGCAAACGATCTGTATATAAGAAAAGACCTGACCGATACCATATATGACCTTATAAAGAAAAGCGACTTGCGTAAACGTTCAGGATACAAATACAGTGATTTACCCTATTATTTACTGAAAAAATACCTCGAAGACTTTTACGGAACTCCTATGGATCGCTTGGTACAGCGTAATCTGTACGAATCGTTAGGGGCCAATTATACTTTGTTCAACCCTTTATCTCGATTCGATGAGGATGATATTGCGCCTACAGAGGACGATACTTATTTCCGTATGCAGAAAGTTCACGGTTATGTACACGACCAAGGTGCTGCAATGATGGGCGGTATTTGTGGGCATGCAGGATTGTTTAGCAATGCCAACGATGTAGCAAAGATCATGCAGCTGTACCTTAACAAAGGGCTTTATGGAGGACGACGGTATATGAAACCGGAAACTGTAGACGCCTTTAATACCTGTTATTATTGCGAAAACGATGTGCGCAGGGGAGTTGGTTTCGACAAACCCCAATTAGGTGATGTGGGACCTACCTGTGGCTGTGTTTCCATGACCAGTTTTGGACATAGCGGTTTTACAGGTACCTTTACATGGGCAGACCCAGAAGAAGACATTGTATACGTCTTCTTATCTAACAGAACCTATCCAACAGCCGACAACAGAAAACTGATTGGAAGTAATTTAAGAAGCAACATACAAGAAGCCATCTACGAAGCCATCATACGCGAAGAACCAGAAACAACAAAACTAACGATCGTAGAAGAATGAAAATAGCCATAGTTTGTTACCCGACCTTTGGAGGTAGTGGCGTAGTAGCTACCGAGCTGGGGATTGCCTTAGCGGAGCGGGGACACGAAATACACTTTATAACCTACAAACAACCGGTGCGTTTGGAACTTTTGTCATGGAACATCCAGTTTCATGAAGTTTCCGTTCCACCATATCCCTTGTTTAAATACCAACCCTACGAACTGGCCTTGTCCAGTAAGCTGGTAAATATTGTAAAACAATACGGTATAGAACTGCTTCATGTGCACTATGCCATTCCCCATGCCTATGCAGGTTATATGGCAAAACAGATGCTGAAAGCAGAAGGGATCCACGTTCCCATGGTAACTACCTTGCACGGAACCGATATTACATTGGTAGGGAATCATCCCTTCTACAAGCCAGCAGTTACTTTCAGTATCAACGAAAGCGATGTGGTTACTTCCGTTTCCCAAAGTTTGAAGGATGATACCCTACGTCTGTTCGATATTAAGAAAGACATACAGGTAGTGCCCAACTTTATAGACGTAGCCAAGTATAAAAACACTTTTACCGACTGTCAACGCGATATGATGGCTGAGCCCAATGAGCGTATCATTACCCACATAAGTAACCTAAGGCCTGTAAAGCGTGTTATGGACATTATAGAGGTCTTTGACAGGGTAGCGAGTGAAATCCCCGCAAAACTACTCCTTGTAGGAGATGGACCCGAAAAGAAGCCTGCCGAAGAACTATGTCGCCGCAAAGGGATATCCGACAAGGTGATCTTTTTTGGAAACAGTAGCGAGATAAACAAGATCCTATGTTTTAGTGATCTGTTTTTGCTTCCTTCTGAAAAAGAAAGCTTTGGTTTAGCAGCCTTGGAAGCCATGGCAAGCGGTGTTCCCGTAATATCTACTAACACAGGCGGATTGCCAGAAGTAAATGAACAGGGTGTAAGTGGTTATTTAAGTAACGTTGGGGACATACGTGATATGTCCATGAAAGCACTTTCCATTCTCAAAGACCCTGAAACCTTGGCTCAGTTCAAAAAACAGGCTAGGCAATCGGCCCTTAAGTTCGATACCAAGAACATTCTTCCTTTATACGAAGAAATGTATGAA
>JANQKN010000059.1 GCA_028281065.1 Flavobacteriaceae bacterium
GACGAAGAAGGCGCCTCTACCGAAAGTGGACCCGTAGTTACCCCAGGCGTTTCCGAAAAGAAAGAAAAAGAAATCTGGATGAAGCGCTACGATTTTAAACCCGGACGCGACATCATCTTTTTCGATGATTTTGAAAACGAAGACTTGGGCGAAATCCCCAGCAAATGGTACTACAACAATGGCACCATGGAGGTGGTAAAGGTAAGCGATGAACAAAACCATGTAATGAGTGGTGAACTGGGCTATGGGCATCCCAATTGGGAAGAAGGATATACCCTCCCAGAAGCCTATACCATAGAGTTCGACATATTCGTGGCCGATCCCAAGGCAGACAACAAAGGCTATGGCAGCTATAGTTACTCCCTACACTTTTACGAAGCCGATAACCGTAAAAATGTTGCCACCATAGGCATAGGCCATACCACTATGGCATTAAGAGGCAAAGTGGGAGGAGAACTTCCGGGTGTTACGGCCGCGGATCTTGGTGGCACTTGGAACCATATTTCCATTTCGGTAAATGGAAATAGCTTTAAAGGATATTTTAACGATTACCGCATGTTCAACACCCGAATTGAACCTGGCTCTAAGCCTGTATTGTTCAAACTATGGAATTGCTGCCAAACTACCGAAAAGCCTGTATTCCTTATCGATAACTTCAAGGTGTCGGCAGGAGCACACCCTAAGTACAAAGAAGAAATACTGGATGGAAAGATCGTTACCCAAAACATCCTTTTCGAAACAGGAAGTTCCGAGATTATCCCAAGATCCTATGCTGAAGTGAAGCGTATTGCCGATGTTATGAAGGCCAATCCTGATAAGACCTTCAGCATCGAAGGACATACCGACAATGTAGGTGCCGATGAGTACAACCTGAACCTTTCCAACGAGCGCGCCAAATCCGTTAAAAAAGCTTTGGAAGACATGGGGATCGACAGCAGTCGTCTTACCGCTATTGGATTTGGGGAAGCCATTCCGCTGGAATCCAATGACACTCCTGAAGGACGTGCCATGAACCGTCGTGTAGAGTTTATCGTACAATAAACCAAGGATCATGAAACGGTATGTATTAATAGGTTTTCTTTTGCTCTTTGTTGGGGTAGGTGCCCATGCACAGAATATTTGGGATCTCGAGAAGCAATACAAAACAAAGGAAGCCAAAGAACCCAAAAAGCTGATCGACCTCATTAGCCTCCATCAGTTAGGGCATCGAATAGGCGAAAAGGCAGATGAACTGGCTTTCGAAGCTCCCAAAGGATCCTCTACCCAAGGTGTATACTTACGGAAGGCGCTGCTGTACTACTCTTTGTCTGCAAACTATGCGCAGATTGCGGTAGACGAGTTCAACAGTAAGTCCATGGGGAAGCAGAAGTTGAAGTCCTGTGAGGAAGCGGCGTTCTATTATAGAACCCTGGGCAAGCCGAAGATCATTCACGATAAACGCTTTATCGATGCCTGTGACCTACTGAAGACAGCCGGCGATGAAGATCCCAAGGACGACGATACTTCCGATCAGGATAAAGACGAACCTTCGGGACCCGAATACGATTATGAGGAATTTGAAAAAACCCTCATAGGAAAGCGGCTGTTTTTTAAGACCCCCAAGCAAACCTTTTCCATGATGGTGTACGAACCCTTTGTTATTACCGAAGAACAGGCCATACAACGTGCTGTGGTTCAGAAGCAATTAGAACAAGTAATTAATATGCTTCCCAAAGAACAGCAAGCCGCACAACGAAAGGAAATGAATAACAAGCTGGGGAGGGCGCATTGGTATAACTTCGGAAAAGACCTAGGCGCTGTCATCTTCTTTGCGGAAGATCAAGAGGGCAAGGAAATAAAGCTGCTTTGCGATGAAACCGACTCCAAAACGGGTATTGCTTATAAAACCTCTGTGAGTGGGGCAAGGGCTTGTATTGCCAGTGTTTATAAACATCCTACAACAGGGGAGCGGTTAAAAAGCGGTTCTACCATTGTTCAGGTGGATCACAAAGGGGATTTGTTTCAGGTATTGTTAGTAGCTGGAAAGAACTACAACAGTGCCAAACACGAAAAAATACTGAAAGTAATGGCGCGGTCCCTTCGTATGGAAGGAGTTACCGAAATGCCTACGGTCGTTGTTAAGAAATGCAAGGAAGCGTCTGTTATGCCACTCGCCAAAGGGATTCCTGTCTCCTGGACGATGTTCGATAGAAAACGCAAAGCCGTAGTGGTACAACAACCCGTTATGGCTCGTGACGAAGGCATTGGGGATGCCGTTTCCAATTACTTCGGATTAATTCTGAAAGTGATAAAATGGAGCAAGGATGCCAAGCAGATCATGAAATTTTCCAAAGGATTGGTCGTGGATCGGGACTTGAAGACATCGTTACTGAGAGCCGGACAATGGCAATTGGAACACAGCGTCACCAAGATGGACTTTATCCCTGTAGAAGTTGAGGATTACTCCGACTTCAATTTTGATGGTGCTCTGACCAATGCTGCTATTTTCTACCTGGAGGCCCTTCAGAAGGTAAGTGTGGGTATTTCTGGTATTGCCAAACAGCTAAACAAGAAGTCCATGCGTTTATACTGGGAAATCCCCACGGTTACTGTGGAAGCAGAGTGTATCCCTCAAATGATTTGTAAAAACGGCAAGTGGGTGCCCGATTGGAACAATCTTACCTATAGGGAGATCCGAACCACTTATGGAAAAGTCACCGCGCCCAACAAGGACTTTATGAGCATACGGGAGGTAGAAAGGGATTTGGAGCGTTATTTCAAGAAAACCATAAGTGATTTGGAATATGCAGAAGCAGATTATGCCAAAGCGATGAACCGATGCGATGCATCCCGTGGACAATTGTATAAGATCGACTTTCCTGTGAATATCGATAAATGCCCAGAATTGGAAGGAAAGATTCAGACAGTGCAGTACGAAACCCTTTTCCAAGAACGGATTCAGAAGGTGAGAAAGGAGGAGTTGAAGCGTTGGCTTACCGTGTTAAAACCTGCCGAAAAAGCCAAGTATCAGCTTAGGTTGGTTAATCTCAGCGCCCAAAAAGACGAAATGAATGTGGAGCTCAGGAGGAAAATAACATTGCACCAAGGGCATGTTACCAATGGCAATGCAGGTGAAGCTGCCAAACTGGAAGTTGAAATAGGCTTTTTACGGGAGGATATTGCTTTGGTGGAGTCTTTTCAAGACAAGACTCAAGCGGCTTTGGATGCAGTGAATTCGGGGAAACGTGAAAGCGATATGAGCAAGGAACTATCTGCCATAAGCACCCAGATTTCCAGCTTGAAAAAACAAAAAGACGCACTAAAGAAACAATTGGAACAGTGCGTAAAGGAATACAAAAAAATTCGATAAGTGCTTCTAAATTATCGGAAGGCCATTCGGCCGGAAAAGGGGAGGGAAACTTCCCCTTTTTTATTTTTACAGCCAATGGAGCTACTTTGAAACATTATGTTGGTGAAATTCCATTTTTTGTACCTTAGGGCATGCCCATTTGGTTACATACCCTTATTTGGATAGCGGCAATCTATATTGTCATCAGTGTGCTGTTGTACTACCTTCAGGAGTATTTTTTGTTCAAACCCGAGAAGCTTCCGAAGGAATTTCAGTTTGCCTATAAAAACCAGATCGTAGAGGAATACAATGTGGAAACCCGGGATGGAGCCATCATCAATGGGCTTCATTTTAAAAGTGAAAACCCTAGGGGAGTGGTGCTATACCTAAAGGGGAATTCCAAGAGCATGAAAGGTTGGGGAAAGTTTGCGGTCGATTTTACCCGCCATCACTACGATGTGATCATGGTAGATTATCGGGGCTTTGGCAAAAGCACGGGAAGACGTACCCAAAAGGCCATAAAGCACGATATGCAGTACGTTTACAACAAGATACGGGAACGGGTTAGAGAAGAATTTATCATCCTATACGGGCGTTCCTTGGGATCGGGCTTTGCCACAAAACTGGCTTCTACCAACAACCCCAAGATGCTTATTTTGGACGCACCTTATTACAGTTTGACCAAAGTAGCAGCACGGTACGCCCCTTTTATGCCATTGTCCCTTATTTTGCGTTTTCCCATGCCTACGTACAAATGGTTGAAATATGTTAATTGCCCTGTGCACATTATTCATGGTACTAACGACAAACTAATCCCGTTTAAAAGTAGTGTGAAGCTTTCAAAGATAAACCCCGAACGCACGAGGCTCTGGTCCGTAATAGGAGGAGGGCATAAAAACCTCAACACGTTTGAGAGTTACCATCGTATGTTGGAAGAGATCATCAATTTTAAAAAGACCGAAATCGATTTGGAAACCACCAGTCATAAAGTGGTCCACACTTCCAAGAAAGCCAAATGAAACGATTAAAAAAGATAATTGGAGCCCTTTTGGGGCTTTATGTACTTATAAGCCTACTTATGTTTTTATTTCAGGAAAAGCTCATTTTTTTACCTACTACTTTACCCCAGGAATACCAGTATTCCTTTCCCCAAGAATTCGATGAGCTGTTTTTGGAAACCGAAGACGGCGCAAGATTGAATGCCTTACACTTTAAAACCGAAAACCCCAAGGGCATCCTATTGTATTATCACGGCAATGCTGGGGATCTTTCCCGTTGGGGCATCGTGACCTCTTATTTTATGGAATATGGCTACGATGTGTTGGTCATGGATTACCGAACCTATGGCAAAAGCACGGGAAAGCTGTCCGAAGAAGCTCTGTACCAAGACGCCGATTTGTTCTACAAAAAAGCCAAAGAATGGTTTCCAGAGGATAGGATTGTAGTGTATGGCCGTTCGTTGGGGACAACCTTTGCTACCTATGTGGCTTCCCAAAACCATCCTTCCAAGCTGATTTTGGAGAGTCCTTTTTATGGTTTAAAGGAGCTGGCTCAGGAGCGGTACTGGTTTCTCCCCGTGGGAGCTCTTTTGCGTTATAAATTCCCAACATGGCAGTATGGGGAAGAAGTGGATTGTCCTATTGTTATTATTCATGGAACCGAAGATCTTGTGGTTCCTTATGAGAGTGGGGAGCGGTTATACAAAACCCTCCCAAAGGCCCAAACAACATTGGTAACCATATCGGGAGGGTCCCATAATAATCTGATCGACTTTACAGTCTATCACGATGCAATTCGCAAAGAATTGCAGGCTGATTAGTTATCTTTTTTACTTTTTTCTTTAGACTTTCTAGCAGCTTCCCTTCTTGCTTCCATTGCCTTCATTTTATTCTTGTCCTTCATCTTTTCCTTCTCCTTCACACTTTTGGTACCAGTGTCTTTTACTTTGGTCTTTTCTGCAGCTTTGGTTTGGGTTGCCTTTTTCTCGGTAGTAGCATTTGTATTAGAAGTACTCTTAAGAGAAGCCGATTTTAGGGTTGCATTTCCACTATTTGTCGTCTTGGCCTCTTCTTTTTGCACCACTCTTTTGGCATTTCTATCGGTTTTTTCAACCATGTTGTCCTGTGCTTGCATTGTTAATGCAAAGGTGAAAGCACACAGGGTCAATAGTACTTTTTTCATAAAATGATTTTTAAAATAATTAATTCTGTTAGTATCTTCTCAAAGATACCTTTTTTATGGATAAAAACTAATTGTCTTTTTTGCGATCTAACTTACCAACACCTTTTCCTCTGCGTTCCAGTCTTTTACGGTTGGCTTTTAACGCTTCCTGACGTTCTTTTTCCTGTTGTTCCAGTAGTTTTCGCTGTGCTTCAGCCTTTGCCATAGCTTCCTCTTTCGACTTTCTCAGCTCTTCTTCTTGCTTTCTTTTGCGTTCCGCAATCAAGGCTTCGTTGTTGGTGTCTACATTGGTTTCGTCCTTCAAAACATTCTCTTCGTTAATGTCTTTGGATTCTTCCGAGAAAACCTGGTTTTCTTCTTCGTTGTCTTCCACAACTACAGCCCCTTTTTGTCCTTCGATGGTTTCTACCTCCTGGACAGTAACCTGGCTTCCTTCCTTGGTTACTACCCTTTTAACGGTCTTAACTTCTTTAATGGTCTTGTTTTCCTGTGCAAATGCATACCCAAATGCGAAAAAGGAAATTAAAACACTCAGCGTAAAATTCTTCATGACATCCTCTTTATAATTAGTAGTAGTATGATGTAAAAATACGGATAATTGCCCATTTGAATACAAACAGCTGTCTAATTGATGGTTTCTTTCGTCGAAAATGTATATTTGCACTCCTAAAAATGAAAAGCAAATGAAAGCAGGAATCGTAGGACTTCCCAATGTAGGAAAGTCTACTCTTTTTAATTGTTTATCCAATGCCAAGGCACAGAGTGCCAATTTCCCTTTTTGTACTATAGAGCCTAACATTGGGGTGGTAAATGTACCCGATAACCGTTTGGTAAAACTGGAAGAATTGGTGAATCCCGAACGCGTTATCCCAGCTACGGTGGAAATCGTAGATATCGCCGGTTTGGTAAAAGGGGCTAGCAAAGGGGAAGGACTTGGAAACCAATTTTTAGGGAACATTCGCGAAACGGACGCCATCCTGCATGTATTGCGTTGTTTCGATAACGATAATATCGTGCACGTAGATGGTAGTGTGGACCCTGTTAGGGACAAAGAGACCATCGATATAGAGTTGCAACTAAAAGACTTGGAAACGGTAGAAAAACGCGTAGAAAAAGTATTCCGTGCTGCCCGTACTGGGAATAAAGAAGCCCAAAAGGAACAAGAAGCTTTGGAAAAAGTGAAAGCGGGTCTTGAAAGTGGGATTTCGGTACGTGCTATCGATCTTACCGAAAAAGAACGCGAAGAATACATAGATCAGCTACAGTTTATTACCGATAAGCCCGTGATGTATGTGTGCAATGTGGACGAATCTTCCGCAGCTACAGGAAACGCTTATGTAACGCAGGTAAAGGAAGCCGTAGCCAATGAAAACGCAGAGGTTTTGGTATTGGCCGTAGGAACCGAAGCTGATATTACCGAATTGGAAACGTTTGAAGAACGCCAGATGTTCCTGGAGGATTTGGGGCTGGAAGAACCCGGTTCTGCCAAACTCATCCGTGGGGCATATGAGTTATTGAACCTTCAAACCTATTTTACCGCAGGCGAAAAGGAAGTGCGTGCTTGGACGGTTTCCGTGGGTGCCACTGCGCCACAAGCTGCCGGGGTAATCCATACAGATTTCGAAAAAGGGTTTATCCGTGCCGAAGTAATAAAATACGACGATTTCGAAGCATACGGAAGCGAAGCCAAGGTGCGTGAAGCTGGAAAACTTGGGGTAGAAGGGAAGGAGTATATTGTACAGGATGGTGATGTAATGCATTTCCGCTTTAATGTATAGTCTATTTAAATAGCTTTGGAAGAAAACCCATTTGCCGAACTAGAAGTCACACAACCCAAAACAAAGCTTTGGTATATTGTCGCTGAAAAGATTGTAGGCGTTATTGTTTTCCTCTTCGGCGTAGGTATAATCTTTGGGATTTATTACGATTCTACAGATACCCTGTTTAATTACCGCGAGGACTTTGGGGTTTTTTATGCCATAAAGCTGTTTCTGTATAAAAATGGGTATCTCTCATTACTTCTCGTCGGGTGTCTTTATTCTGGGTTTTTCCTTATTCTGAAGCGTAAATACGGATGGATTGGTTGTCTGGCAATTATAGCCCATCTAGCATTTTTTTTAGGAATTACACTTTTCGATTTTGATGTATCAAGATTGGACCAAAGTACTTTCGACACATTTTTCACACTAGGGTTTTTGGCTTTGCTTGTGGGGTTTTTGGCGGTTCTGGTTAGCAAACAAGCTCGGAACAGGTATCAATTATCCCGAAAAGATTACTTAATCCCTGCGGGTCTTTTTGTAGTTCTTAATATATTGCGATACCTAACCATAGGACACCTTTAGTCTTATGAGCTAACAAGACCTGCTGTATTTTGGAAGAAAGCCCGTTTTCGGAACTCGAACTACAACCCATTAAAACCAAACAATGGATCGTTGTGGTAGAAAAACTGATTGCTATCATGCTATTGGGAATAGCGCTTATTATAATCTTTAGTATTCTCTACGTGGTGTCTACCCGTCTGTTTAGTGATATTGTCCCTCCCGATGCAAGTTGGAGGTATTATGTGTCGCTTTTGGGATTTCAGTTTTTGTTATCTATGGCAGGGCTGTATGCTGGAATCCTTTTGCTTTTCAAGAAAAAATTGGGTTGGATTTTTAGTGTGGCTATCTTTTCTGCCATCACCTTAGTGGTAGCGTATAGCTTTTTTATACAATTGGAACCCGACATTGTCCCCGTTTCGTATCAAGTTATTGGATTGGTTATGATACTTATCTTGGGCTTCCCTGTCTATTTTCTAAACATAAAAGAAATAAAACAACGCTACAGCATCGAGATGAAAGACTATGGAATCTCGGGGGTTGTTTTTATCGTATTGCTCATCATACGATTTACAATGCGGTATTGGTAAGTCACCTTACTAAATAAGGGCTTACAGAACGCAAAATCACAAAAAAACAGGAAATTAAATCTCCGTAAACGTATCTACCATTTGGTAGAAAGTTCCCTTGTACTTATCGGCATATTCGGCTAGGGTCCACTCCATGATCATGTACACATGTTCACGTCCTTCCACAAAAGTTAACAAATAGAAAATGTCGTAATCCACTTCGGGAACGTTGGCGGTAAACTCAACCTGTTCTGCGTTCAATCCGTTTATGGTAACCTTTTTGGGTTCGGTTCTTGAAATCATATTCATCCCTTCGGTGAAGTAATCCACTTGTACGTTTCGGTAATTCCCCGCAATGGATTGCGCATCATCGTATTCCCCCAATTCCTTGAAAACGTCCACAAAATCGCTTTTGTCTTCTTCAATAATGGCGAGATAGGTTTCCTTGAATATATTCTGAAACTGTAAAGAGGCGTCTTGATTCAAGTCCAAAGCTCTTTTCATGTATTTGGGAACAGAAATTTGATACAGTTGCAGGGCAGATTCCACTTTGAATTCTGAAGCATCAAGATCTTCAGCACCCTTATTTCCCATATTACAGGAAGTGAGCAATAAAAACAGTGAAAATACAGTTGAAAGAGCAGTGATTTTTTTCATTTTTAAGTCAGTTGTTTTGTTGCTGAACCAAGGTAGCTAAATTTCATCAGATGACAATTGCCAGAGCCTCATTTTCTTAACAATTTGAAGCAATAATTGTTAATTACTTTACCCGAATTGGGTTTCAGTTTTTGCATCATAATTTTATATTAGCCTCTATTCAACCTACGATATGTCGCAAACCCAGTATACAGAAGATAATATACGTTCCCTCGACTGGAAAGAGCACATCCGTATGCGTCCTGGTATGTATATCGGGAAGCTTGGGGATGGTTCTTCGCCCGACGATGGGATCTATATTTTGTTGAAGGAAGTACTCGATAACTCCATCGATGAATTTGTGATGGGCGCTGGGAAAACCATCGAGATCCGCATTAAGGAAAAAGAAGTCCGCGTTCGTGACTACGGACGGGGAATCCCCTTGGGAAAAGTAGTGGACGTGGTTTCCAAGATGAACACCGGGGGGAAATATGATACCCGTGCTTTTAAAAAGTCGGTGGGACTTAATGGGGTTGGTACCAAAGCCGTAAATGCACTTTCCACCTATTTTAAAGTGGAATCCGTACGCGATGGCAAAATGAAAAGCGCCGAGTTCGAGTTGGGCGAATTGACCAACGACGGGGCTTTGGAGGATACTTCCAAACGAAAAGGGACCAAAGTGGTCTTTATCCCCGACGAGAGTATTTTTAAGAACTACAAATTCCGAACCGAATATGTAGGAAAGATGCTCAAGAACTACGTGTACCTAAACCCTGGGCTCACGATCGACTTTAATGGCGATAAATTCCACAGCGAGAACGGTTTAAAAGATCTGTTGGAAGACAATATGTC
>JANQKN010000069.1 GCA_028281065.1 Flavobacteriaceae bacterium
TTTTTTCCGTTTCGCATTTAAATCTTCACTAAAAGTGAATCCTTCCCCTAGAAGGATTCACTTTTTGTGGAGATTTAAATGCGAAACGGAAAAAAGTAAAACTATTAGTAAAGCAGGTAGCAGATTATACCTATGTGGGATTGTTGTTTTCGTTTCACTCCCTTACTGAGGTATTCCGCTTAAAGTCGGAAAAGAAAGAATGGGAAGAATTAATACACAGGTCGCTTTACAATACCATGAACGACCGCTTTAAAGTAGGGCTGCCCAATACCTACAGGAGTTTACTGGAATTGGAGATAAAAAGGGATTTTAGCATGATGTACGATTCAGAAATAGGTTTTAGGGCAGGAACCTGTACCCCGTTTTTGTTTTACGATTTAGACTATGAAATTAAAACACCTTTGGTAATACACCCTGTTTGTGGAAGGACTGCATCTTTGTATGACAACAGGACAGATGAACGGGAACAATTGGTAAAAGGACTTATGAAGGAAGTAAAGAAAGTAAATGGGATCTTTTCTTTTGTTTTTTCGAACAAAGACTTTACTTCCGCAAAGAAAAACAAATGGTGGAAAGAGTTATTTTCGCAAACTTCATGATATGGACGTAGAAAGGATTAAACATATATTTTTCGATTTGGACCATACCCTTTGGGATTTTGACCGCAATTCTATGTTGGCGTTTCAACGGATCTTTAAAACGTTCAATATCCCTATTCCTTTAGAGGACTTCATAGAAGTGTATGAACCCATAAACTTCGAGTATTGGAAAATGTATCGGGAAGAGCGTATAGACAAGCAAGGATTGCGTAGGGGGCGTTTTTTGGATGCATTCGAGCCTTTTGGGGTTGAGTTTTCATTGAAAGAGATCGATGATATGGCTACAGCCTATATTTTTGAGCTTCCCAAAGACAATTATCTGTTCGATGGGGTAATAGATACCCTCGACCATCTTCTTGAAAAAGGATATACAATGCACATCATAACCAATGGTTTTGAAGAAGTACAGCACCTAAAACTTAAGAACAGTGCCATAGACCACTTTTTTCATACCGTAACCACAAGCGAAGAGGTAGGGGTGAAAAAGCCCAATCCTTTGGTTTTTGAAAAAGCATTGCAAAAAGCAAGGGCTACCCCAGAAGAGAGTATCATGGTAGGCGATACCTTCGAAGCCGATATACTTGGCGCTGAAAAAGTAGGGATGCACACCCTGTTTTTTAACTACAGGAATGAGTCTCCACCCCAACAATACCTTACCGTAAATAAGATTACGGAAATTAAAAAACATTTGTAGCTATACTAATTGGGATTATATTTGCGTTACTTATGTAAAGCCCACCCCAATGAAAAAGAACCTGCTAATCCCAACCCTGGCCCTCTTTGGAGGTCTCCTTCTTTTCTCTTGTGTAAAGGATACAGATTTTAGCCAAGCTGAGAATGTGACGGCTACCCCTGTTGTAGAACTCAACCTTATTCACTTTAATGTAGAAGCTGGTGAGTTTTTTGATGATGTGTCCAACACACCGAGATTAATGCTTACTGATACTACAGAAATCCGTTTTCTAGATGATACCGAAATTCAGGAAAGCCTTTTGCGAGCCGATTTTTTGTTCCGTTTCAGAAACAGTATCCCAAGATCTTTTGTAGTGGATTTCGAATTTTTGAGCGAACAGAATGAAATAACCTATTCCACTTCTACTACGGTTCCGGCAGGAACAGAAGACAACCCTGCAACACCGCCGGATTTTATTGAAATAGTACAAGGGGACGATATTGCATTACTTACTCAAGCTAATAAAGTAGTGGCTAATGTTACGATTCCATCTGCAGATGCCAGTCTGGTAGGTGCTTTAAATCTACAGTCTAAAACTACCTATTACCTAGAAGTTAAAGAGAGAAACTAATACTATGAAAGTACTATCCCTCTTTACAATAGCCTTCGGGCTATCGGTTGCGGCTATGGCCCAAAACAAACAAATTCTCTATGGATTTGAAGAAGTCCCCCAGGCTCTTTTGGTAAATCCAGGTGGGAAGATAAATACGGGTCAAAAAATGCATTTTGGGATCCCTTTCCTTTCCCAACTGCATGTTAATGGCGGGTCATCGGGTGTTAGTGTTTACGACATCTTCGGGGAATCCTCCACCGACATAAATGATCGAATCGAGCAGAAGATTTTTGAAATGACCGAAAGGGACTTTTTTACAGCAACCCAACAATTGGAAATTTTTTCGTTTGGATGGCGCTCCCAAAAGGATATTTACTTTTCGGGAGGGGTATACCAAGAGTTCGATTTCATCACGTACTTCCCTAGGGATCTTGCGATCCTAGCTTGGGAAGGAAATGCCAATTATATTGGTTATGAGTTCGATTTGGGCCAAGTAAGTGCAACGGCAGATGTCTTGACTGTATATCACTTTGGAGCCAATAAAAAAATAGGTAAAAAATGGACGGTGGGAGCCCGTGCTAAAATATACTCCAGTATTTTAAGTGCCCGTAGTACCAATAACAGGGGAACCTTTGTAACCAATATAGGTGATGCCAATAGTGAAAACATCTATGAGCATACCGTACAGGACGCCGAAGTAACAGTAAACACTTCCGGATTTAGCGATAACCTATCCGCAGGAGATTTGGTAGGCAGGGCATTCCTTGGGGGTAATCTTGGGGTTGGTGTAGACCTTGGAGCGACGTACGATGTAACCGACCAAATCGAGGTGAGTGCAAGTGTATTGGATCTAGGTGCTATTTTTCACACCAAAAATGTGGAAACCCATCGGGCATCAGGAACCTATACCCTGGATGGAATCGAACTTATTTTCCCTCCATTGAGTACAGGAGATGGCACCATTCCTTATTATGAAGACTTAGAAGACGAAATAGAACGAGAAATACCTATAGATACCTTAACGGGCTCCTATACGCAATTGCGCCCAACAAAGGTAAATGCAGGGGTAAAGTATAGCTTTGGTGCTTTTACAGGGGGCGAAGAGTGTGACTGTCTCAATAAAGGGGGACTGGAACGTGCCCAATCTGTGGGGCTTCAGTACTATAGCATTTTCAGACCTAAAGGACCGCAGATGGCTGGAACCCTCTTTTACCATAGGCGATTGTTCGAGTTTTTATCTGCTAAGGCTACCTATACGGTAGACTCTTATTCTTTTACCAACGTTGGTTTGGGGATCTCTACCCATTTTGGAAAATTCAACTTTTATGTTGCTGCCGATAACATCTTACGTTATGGAAATATTGCAAAGGCAAAAAGTGTATCTTTGCAGCTCGGCTTTAATATAAAATTTGATGAAGAATGAATAAATATGTAGTAGCTGCAGTTTTTTTAATTTTTTGCTTTACTAAAACGTTCTCTCAAAAGGATATCAATTCGTATAGTTTTGTGGTAGTACCCGATAAGTACGATTTTCAATTTGAGAACGATCAATACCAATTAAACTCCCTTACTAAGTTCCTTTTCAATAAGCATGGATTTCATGCATACTTTAACAAGGAATTACCCAATGTAGATAGATGCGACGGCCTATGGGCAGACGTTACCCGGCAATCTGGTTTTATCTGGACTAAGGTTAGGGTTACTTTAAAAGACTGCAATGGCGAAGTTGTCTACATGAGCGATGAAGGTAGGAGTAAGTTAAAGGAATATGGTAAAGCCTACCAAGAAGGACTCAGGGGGGCATTCGAGAGTATTATAGCTTTAGGTACAAAACAGAAAGAATTGGAGGTTTTCGATTTTACAGAAGAGAAGCCTACCGATGAAAAAGCGACAGATACCCCTAAAGAAGAGATAGTCGTGGAAGAAACGGTTGAGCAAACCGAACCTAAAAAAGAATTGCCTAGTGAAGTTTTGAAGAAAACCGAAATAAGGTCTTCCGATACTTTTTATGAAAATAGTGGCAAGGTTTTTATCCTAAAAGAAAACAATGAGGGATATAAACTTTACGAATTGTCTAATGATAAGTTGCATTTAAAGGGGCAAATCGAGAAAACGGACCAAGGATTGTCATTTACGGATACTTCGGGAAATAAATTCCCCTGTTCTTTTGATGACGATAGGAATTTGGTCATTACCACTTCCTTTAAGGAAATGGTCTTTAAGCACCAGCGTTAGTACTTATACTTTTCACCCCATAATTTGGAAAGATAGCTCCTTAGGGAGTTTTCCCTTTGGTTGTTGCCGGGATTGTACAATTTAGTGCCTTTTATTTCCTCGGGTAAAAATTCATGGGGCACGAAATTCCCTTCAAAATCATGGGCATATTGATAATCCTTCCCATAACCCAGCTCTTTCATGAGCTTTGTAGGCGCGTTTCTAATAGAAAGCGGTACAGATAGGTCCCCCGTTTGTTTTACGAGCTGTTGCGCCTCTTTAATCGCTTTATAAGAAGCATTGCTTTTGGCAGAGGTGGCAAGGTACACTGCACATTGGCTTAAAATGATCCTTGCTTCCGGGTAGCCAATCGTATTTACGGCCTGAAATGTGGTATTTGCCAACACCAAAGCTGTGGGGTTTGCCATACCTATATCTTCAGAAGCTAAGATCACCAATCGTCTTGCTATGAATTTTACATCTTCCCCACCTTCTATCATCCTAGCCAACCAATACACAGCAGCATTGGGATCACTCCCACGTATCGATTTTATGAATGCCGAAATGATATCGTAATGCTGCTCACCCGTTTTGTCATAAAGCACTGTATTTTTCTGAACTTTTTGGCTGACCATATCGTTGGTAACCGTTATTTTTTCCCCTTCTTCAGAAAGGATGACCAACTCCAGCATGTTGAGTAGCTTTCGGGCATCCCCACCCGACAAGCGGATTAAGGCTTCAGTTTCCTTGAGTTGCACCTTTTTTTGGGATAATAAGCCATCTTTTTCAATAGCCCTTTTCAGAAGGGTTTCTAAGTCTTCTTTAGAAAAAGCTTTTAAAATATAGACCTGACATCTTGATAGGAGAGCGGGTATGACTTCAAAACTTGGGTTTTCGGTAGTAGCTCCTATAAGGGTGATCCATCCTTTCTCCACAGCACCCAGTAGGGAATCCTGTTGCGATTTGCTGAATCTGTGGATTTCATCTATAAAAAGGATTGGGTTTTTTGTGGAAAATAAACCATCACTCTTTTTGGCTTTCTGAATGACTTCCCTTACGGCAGCTACGCCACTATCCACAGCGCTAAGGGTGTAAAAGGGCCTTTCCGATTCATGGGCGATAATATTGGCCAGGGTGGTTTTACCTGTTCCGGGAGGTCCCCAAAAGATCATGGAGGAGATCATTCCACTGGACAATTGGGATGACAAAGCTCCGTTTGGGCCAATTAAGTGATGCTGGCTCAGGTAATCTTTAAGTGTGGTAGGACGTATTCGTTCGGCTAGAGGCGTACTCATAACACAAATTTACCATTTATTACATTGTGCTATACTGACAATTTATCATAATTTAGGAGATGGAGTGCTTTTTGATTTGATTTCGTCATGAATAAAAAAGATCCTTTACGGTTTTCAACAGATGTTGTTTTATACCCCATGCTGTTTTTGTTTCTTATATGGGGGGTATTTTGGTTGGAAGTTCGATTCGATCTAAGCTTTAGCCGCTGGGGAGTATATCCCCAAACTTTGAAAGGGCTTAGGGGGGTTGTTTTTTCTCCGTTTATTCATGGAGGGCTTACGCACATATTCAATAATTCCATCCCGCTTTTTGTGCTGAGCGCTGCCTTATTCTATTTCTATAGAAGAATTAGTTGGAAAGTCCTGCTCATAGGGTTCCTTGCAACAGGGATCCTTACTTGGTTAATTGCCCGACCTGCCTATCATATTGGAGCCAGTGGGATTGTATATATGCTCGCGGCTTTTCTTTTCTTTAAGGGCATTGCTTCCAAACGGTTCCAACTCATAGCGCTTTCCCTGGTTATAGTGTTCCTGTACGGAAGCATGGTTTGGTACCTGTTTCCTGTTGATCCAAAGATATCTTGGGAAGGCCACTTATCGGGTTTTGTAGTAGGAATAGCTTTGGCACTTGTGTTTAAAGGAAATTATCCTGTTGAAAATAAAAAATACGAATGGGAAAAAGAAACCTATAACCCTGAGGATGATGTTTTCCTTCAGCATTTTGATGAAGATGGAAACTTTATTGAAAACAGGTTGGAATTATTAAAAGAAGAAGAGGAGAAAGAGAATGAGAATGAGGTCAAACAGAAGCGTATAAGAATCACTTATATTTTTAAAGATAAGAAAGACGAATCTTCATCCTAATTTTGACGTTGTCTCACTACTTCGTATAGAAATGCTCCACAGGCCACGGATACGTTCAATGAATTGATTTCACCCAATAAAGGCAATGAGGCTTTTTCATCTGCAAGGTTCAATACCGATTTGGAGACTCCTTTTCCTTCCGATCCCATAATAATAGCAATAGGGTTGTTTAAATCCACATCGTAAATGGAGTTGGGTGTTTTTTCGGTAGCAGCTACTACTTTTACTCCGGAACCCTGTAAATAAAAGATGGCATCCTTAATATGGTCTACTTTACAAATAGGGACCTTAAAAATAGCACCAGCCGAAGTTTTTACAGTATCGCCACTAACGGGAGCTCCTCCTTTTTTCTGAATAATAATCGCATCTACGTGCGTACATTCTGCGGTTCTAATAATAGCGCCAAAGTTACGGACATCACTTATTTGGTCGAGAATTAAAAACAACGGAGCCTTATCGTTGGACAGGGCAGTCTCTACGATGTCTTCTAGCGAATGAAATGTAATAGGGGAGGAGAAGGCCACTACCCCTTGATGGTTGGATCGGGTGAGTTTATCCAACTTTTCTATGGGAACATGGTTAATAGTAACATTCTTTTGCTCCAGATCGTTTAGTATGGTGTCTAGGGTTGTATTGCGAAGTCCTTTTTGTATAAATACCTTGTCTATGGTTATACCGGATTTTACGGCTTCTAAAACGGGATAAATACCAAAGATGATGTGTTCTTTACTCATAGGGTTGGTTTAATAGGACATATTAGGAAATGAAAAAGGGCTGTCGTACGACAGCCCTTCTTGATATTATTAAGTAATGAATTACTTTATAACTTTGTAAGAAGCAGTTCTGTTGTTTACTTCTACTTGTACGATGTAAGCACCGCTAGCCATTTGAGACATGTCGATAGAAGTAGACAATGCATCAACGTTAGAAGCGTATACTTGCTGACCTAGTACGTTGTAGATAGCAACGTTAGAGATGTTCTCTTGACCTTGGATGTTCAATCTGTCTCTAACTGGGTTAGGATAGATAGAAACTCCGATAGCTTTAAGATCATCGATTCCACCGATTGGGTTCTCAGAGTAAGTTACATCATCGATGTAGTACTCGTTGTCTCCAGATACAGAGAAGAAGTTAAGACCTCCCAATCCAGTTGGTACAGTCCCGCCTGAATCAGTGAAAGCAGTTCCAGCAGGAATTACTTCGTTACCATCTACTTCCATGAACCAAGTAGCAGTAGAGATTCCACCAGAGATATCAAAGCCCATGTAGATTCTAAACCACTGATCGTGTGGGAAGGTGAAAGTTACAGCTCCTAAAGCAGAGTTATCGATTTGTCCTTCACCTGGAGTAGCCAAACCTGAGTTGAAAGGAATGTTTCCAACAACCCACTCACCTCCAGCAATTGGAGTTAATCCTTGGATGTTGAAATATCCTTCTCTATTACTAGGTACATAGTACATGAAGCTTAGGTACCAAGTTCCGAAGATTTTGTTACCCAAGTCTAGTACAGGGTCAATAACATCTCCTCCACCTGGATCAGATGGACGTACGTAGAAAGATAAAGCACCACTAAAGGCTTGGTTGCTACTTGCTGCTCCTGCAGTTGAACAGTCAGAGAACCAGTCAATCCACCACTCGTCTGGACCAGGAGTAGAACATACATCAGCTCCATCAGTATAAGACTCCATGTCATCAAAGAATGGATTAATTTGAGCGCTCATGCTAAAAGTAAAGCATGCTGCAAGTAAAAGCAATAAATAATTTTTTCTCATAATAGATAAATTTAAAGTTTAATATGATCTCAAATGTACAAATTTTTTGGTAAAACCAATTTTGTTGTGTTGGTTTTTTTGTTAAAAAAAACGTGAAATGCTGAATATATACTCATTTTCTTATACGAATGCTTATATATAAACAAAAAAAGGCGAAGTTTAAAACTTCGCCTTTTTACTTTATTATAGTGTGTTTTCCTTATTAAGGAATGAAAATAACTCTATAAAAGAAAGGAGCATTAAAGTAAATACCTCCAGAAACCTGTCCTCCAACATCGGTGTTGGTGAACACAGTTCCATTAGCCATCTCCAATTCCAATCTTATAGCAATAAAGGTAGGAACAGGAAGTTCAGCACCTGGGAAGGCATCTAAAATCTGCTGGGTAGAGATTTCAAAAGTCCCTCTTGGTAATCCATTGGCATCGATACTAAACTCACTTTCAGCGAACGTAGAAATCAATTGCTCGTCGGTTAACTGAGTAGTAAGATCTTGGTCTCCCCATAATTGGATATACGCTCTTACTTCAGTGAAATCGGGAACAAAGCTTCCGTTTCCTTGTTGTACTTCAAGAGTCATTTCGATGATATCGGTACCTGGATTTGTGTTTACCAAATCTGGTAGGTCACCAATGGTTCTAACAACGGCACCAGTTTGAGTATCTACAGTATCTAGTACTTCGTCGATGATCAAATCTGAATCCTCGCAAGATGCTCCTGCTAGAACAACCATCGCTATCATTAAAAATTTGAATATGTTTTTCATAATACGTTGTGTTTTAAATATTAGTTAGCAGGAGGGAATCCAGGTGATGCAGGGTTGTTATCCCAGAATACCTGTACACCCACATTTGGTTTTTGAGTAATGTTCGAGTTTACGTTCGCCTCATTGGCTGGGTAAAAGAAAGAACGTACAAAACCTCCTGGGCTAGGATCAATTACAAATTGTAGTCTATCGAATGGGAATCCAGTTCTTCTATAGAAGTTGTATGGCATTAACCCGTTTCCGTAGTGAGTGATGAAATGTTGGTTACCCAAGATTTCCCACTTTCCGTTGTTATCTGCACTTCCAAAGTCGTTAGTAACACCGTTAATGTAAGCGTTTACTTCAGCACTTGTAGGCTCGAAGCTATCATCAGCTTCAGAGTCAAGGCTAGCAAATCCTTGTACTTTGTCAATAGACTTGGTTAAAGCAGCTTGTAGCGCGTTTTGTGCAGTTCCAGCGTTTCCACTAGCTAAAGCAACTTCAGCTCTCATTAAGTCGGTGTAAGAAGCTAGCATGATAGGCATGATTCCAGCTCCACCTCCACCAGATCCTACAGTTGCAGAACCAAAGGTGTCATCATCGAAACGACCACCGTAAGGGTATACACCAGCAACAGATCTCAAGAATCCATCGGGTGGAATACCGTTAGCGTCACCGTGGTCACGACCCCAGTATCCATCAGCTACCCAGCAATAAGCCATATCGGCAGGGAAGTGAACAGGTCTTGGAGCTACAGAACAGTTAAGGGTAACTTGGTTTCCGTCAGGATCACAAGGAGCACCAGGAGTACAGTCGTTCTGACGGTAGAAGTAGTATCTTCTTCTTGGGTCATCTAGATCCAACATAGTACTCATTAACCATACAGATCTGTATCGTCCAGCACCAGAGGTGTTATAATCTGCAGCGTATCCTGGGTGTCTTGTGTCTGGGTTAGACTCATTAGCACCGTACTGCCATTCGAAATCATCAGCAGAAGTAGAGATGTAAGTACCAGGAGCATTAGCAATAGCATTGAAAGCTGCATTGTTTCCTGGAGCAAGGTAAGCTTGCATCTTAACTGAGTTAGCTAATTTTCTCCACTGGTCTGCGTCGTTGTTGTAGAAGAAATCATTCTCTAGAGGAGCACCTCCTTGACCTAGGAAATTAATTCCTTCGTCGATCAATGCAATAGCACCAGCATAAACATCGGCTCCAGGATCTGCTACAGGAGCAGGGAACTCGGTTGGATTGGTTGCTTGGCTAAATGGAACATCACCAAAATTATCTACAAGGGTGATTAAGGTATATCCTTTAAGGATTCTCATGATCCCCAAGTGTAGGAAGTTTTCGTTAGCTATTGCAGTAGGTTCACCTGCTGCCATATCGGAAAACATTCTTTGATAAGCTAATGTCCACTCACCATCCAACGCAACAGGCTGGTAGTTGTTTACATAAGTTCTACCGAACATATACTCAATTCGGGTAAGCTGAGCTCCATTACGTCCCATTTGACGCATAAAGCTTGCAAAATCTATTTGAATACGGCTAAGGAAGCGATCTAAACTCGCGTTATCCGTAGTAATCTCATTGGGATCTTCTAATAAATCTAGATCTGTAGTTTCACAAGATGTGAATGCAAGTCCAAGAAGTAGAAGAACAACTGCTGATATTTTATTTAATTTTTTCATGTCTTAATTTCTTTTTTTAATTAGAAAGTAGCATTTATACTAACACCGTATCTCTTGCTACTTGGACCAGTTAAGAATTCGAATCCAGCACCGTTACCAGCTCCTAAACCAGTTGTGTTAGGATCGAAGTTGATACCTTCTGGAGTGTTGTAAGCATCATACCAAAGGTTGAAACCACTTACTTTAACTCTGAAACTACCAAATGGAGTCTTTTCAAGTAACTTGCTTGGTAGAGAGTATCCTAAAGAAACTTCCTGTAAACGAATTACAGAAGCATCGTATACGGATAGGTCACTAGCAGCACTTGCGAAACCATTGGTGAAGTAGAAGTCTGAATTGTTGATCTGAATGTTGTTTGGCAATCCAGTATCCTGGTTAACCCCTTGAAGGATGTAAGTACCTAAACGATCTTCAGTATCGGTAGTAAGACCACGACCTAGCAACGTAGAAACGTGTGCAGAGAAAATATCACCTCCAGAAGTGTGGTTGATAGCTACGTTCAAAGTAAGTCCTTTCCAAGACATGGTACTAATGTAGTTCATGATGAAGTCTGGGTTGGCGTCTCCAATTTTTGGTACCAATCCGTCTGCAGTAGCAGTTTCAGCAACATAGTTACCAGCAGCATCAATCAAGGGCTGTCCTGCATCATTTCTTGCTACTCTAGAACCGTAGATTGCTCCTAGTGGATCTCCAACAGTTGCAAAGTTTCCAAGGTTGGTGAATCCAGCATATACTACTTGATCTGTATCCTGTCCTAAGTCAACTACTTCACTTTCGAAAGTGGTGTAGTTTACGTTTACTTTCCAGTCGAAACCTCCAGTATCGGACTTGAAGATGTTAAGACCTAAGTCAGCCTCGATACCATTAGACTCAACCTTACCAATGTTGTTATCGGTAAAACGAGCACCGGTAGAAGCAGGGATTGGCTGGTCTTCAACGATAAGGTCTGTAGTCTCTCTTGTAAAGTAAGAGAAGTCAAAACTTAAACGGTTGAAAAGCTTACCTTCCGCTCCAACTTCGATTTCCTCGAAAAGCTCGGGCTTAATATTTGGGTTACCAATGCTACTGTCTGTAGTGTTGGTAGTAACGTCGGTTCCACTTCCGTCTTGCCATGCTTGAGTATCAAGGTTTACAAGAGTTACAGTTGGATATCCTGTAACGAAGTTTGCAGAAGTACCGTAACCAGCTCTCAACTTCAAGTAGTTAAGACCATTGTCGGACTGAATCCCCTTGAATGCACTTGTAGGTACGAAAGATGCACTTACAGATGGGTAGAACAAGGAGTTATCTATAGAGTTAGATACCCAGTCATTTCTTCCAGAAAGGTTCAAGAAGAAGTAGTTGTCATAGTCTAACAAGATCTGTCCAAATACCCCTACGATGTTTCTTCTCTGGTGGAACTCTATCTGAGTTCTTTCTACGAATCCAGAGTGATCGAAGAAGTTAAATACCTGTTGGTTGAAACTACGTAGACCAATTCGGTTAAAGTCTGTACTTTTTGAAGTTGCCCCCAAAGAGAAGTTTAAGTTTACTTTCTCGTTGAAGAAGCTAAAGTTGTTACCAGAAAGTACGATCCTGTGATCGTAAATAGTGTTTGTGGTGTTTACAGTCTCGTAGAAACCTCTGTCAACATTAATGTCTCCAGTTACACCTCCACGGTTTTGTCTGTTAACAGAATCTTCAGAGTACGTATCAACACTTCCTTGGTAGAAGATGTTGAAGTTATCTGTAAGATCGTAATCGATCGCGGCAAATCCATTAACACGATTAACCAACTGGGAGAAACGAGCGTTCTTTATAGTCCATAGTGGGTGCTGAATCGCGTTGTCGTCTCGGTAGTAGATACTACCTCCATTTGGAAGTTCGAAAGGAAGCTCGAAGAAATCGATACTTCTTGGGGTATAGAAAAGGTCACCAAAGATAGAAGAACCAGCTCCAATGGTACTACTACCAAAACTAGTAGCTACCGGAGGGGTTTTAAGATCTGTCTTGGTGTAAGTCATAGACCCTCTAATGTTTATTTTGTTGTTAAGTTTAGCGTCTCCAGAGATGGTTAAGTTGTTACGCTTAACGTTGTTTCCAGGAGTAAATCCATCTTCATCTAGGTGAGAGAATACAACTCCGTATCCATACTTACCATCCTCACTTCTACCTCTAGCACTAACAGAAAGGTTAATAGCAAGACCTTTGTTGAAGAACTCCTCAACACTGTTTCTTGGTCTCCAGTCGTAACGAAGAGGATCTCCGTTTTCGTCTATGAATAACTGTTGGTACTCTGGTGCGTTAGTAAGTAGCCAGTTAGAAGTCGCATATGGGTGAGGAAGTGTTCCATTCTCGTCGAATGCTGGGTCGTTAGACCATCCTCCTAAACCGTCGCGGTAGAATCCTGGTCCCCAGTTACTGAAGAACCATCCGAAGGCTTGGTCGAAACCACCACCGAATCGGTCTTGGTAATCGGGAAGTTGAGATACCTCATTCACAAATACAGAAGAAGAAATCTCTACTTCTTGTTTGCTGTTCTGTGCTCTAGAACTTCCGGTTTTGGTAGTAATAAGAATTACCCCGTTACGACCTTCCGAACCATAAAGCGTTGTTGCAGCCAAACCTTTAAGGATGTCCACACGCTCAATGTTGTTAGGGTCGATATCGAAAGAACGGCTAGATCCCATGTTACCGTCAACAAAGCTTCCCGCCTCATTAGTATCGTTACTGATCGGCACCCCGTCAATTACATACAGTGCGTTGTTGTCACCGGAGAACGAGTTAGTACCTCGGATGATTACTTTGTTGGCCGATCCAGACAAACCACTTTGAGTCGTAATGTTGATACCTGCAGCTTTACCTGTAAGTACACGGGTAAGGTCAGTCTGAGGACTTTCCTTAATAGACTCCTGTTGGATGGATGATACCGAATATCCAAGAGCTTTTTTCTCTTTCTTCACGGCGAATCCAGTTACTACCACCTCATTAAGGATAGAGGCATCGGGTTGCATCGCGAAGGAAATGTTGGACGTAGCAGCCGTCACAGCTTTTTCCTCGGTCTTGTAACTTAAGTAACTGTACACTAATGTTTGCCCGGCTGCAACATTGATGGAGTAATTTCCGTCAAAGTCGGTCTGGGTACCATTAGATGTGCCTTTTACAATAACATTAACCCCAGGCAACGGCAGATTGGTTTCATCTGTTACTGTACCTGAGATCGTTTTTTCTTGTGCGAACGTAAGTTGCACTACAAACGCCAGTAATAGCGTTAAAATTCCACTAAACTTTGTTCTCATTTTATAATTTATTTGAATTAGCCAATGCCAAAAATCACAATAAAAAGTTAATTACACAACTTTTCATCCTTAAAATTTGCATTTTTTTTTACCAAATTGTTAAGCTATTGTTAGGCTTAATTAAAAGCGTGAGGAAAGGCTTATGTGGATTTTTGTGTTCGAAAATTTGAATTGTTGATCCTTAGAAATACCGTTGGCAATATTGAACCTGAAAATACCCGCCTCTGTGTTCAATCCTAAGCCAAGCCCAAAACTGTATAATTCCTCACTTAGGTTTAGGACGTTATTTTCGAAATAAGCCAAGTCTATGATGCTGTGGATATACGTAGTTGCATTGAATAGGTAGCGGTACTCCGTATTGAATACAGAAAACAAGGAAGCGTCTATGCTGTTTTCACTAAACCCCCGTATGCTATTAATACCCCCAAATCGAAAAAGCTCATTGGTTAGATAATCGTCACTGGAAAGAACGCTAGTCTCACTATTAAGGTAAATAGAGTTCCTTAGGTTAAGGTTAAATATGTGGCTAAGCCTACCCGTAACCCTAAATTGATCCTGCTTCCCAAGGTCGTTTTCGCGGTTTCCGATTTCCCCATTCAATTCTATCCTGGTTTTTATGGGGGAGAAATTCTGGATTTGTGGTTTTTGGTAGGAGGCCCCAACAAGCACATATCTGGAATTGTAATCCAAAACCGTGGATCCTACAATAACCTCGTCAAGCAAATTGCTGGATTCGTAGGCCCGGTAACCTGTAGATAAGGAAAGGTTGGGCCCGGCTTGGTAGTGTAGCCTAAATTGTTGGTCCGTTGTGGAGAATGTGCTATCCCTTTTAAAAATAGTGAGCTCGGCACCCACACCAAATGGCGATTTGAATAAATAGGGCAACAGGGTCTTTACTTTAAAATTTTGTTGCTCCCTACCATCGGCCTTATAATTAATAAGGAGTTGCTCGCCGAAATTTAGGTTGTTGTTTAACTCTAAGTTTCGGCGAGCAACTCCTTATTAATTATAAGGCCGATGGTAGGGAGGAAAAAAAATTTAAAGTAAAGACCC